>JBDLPW010000001.1:0-26562 GCA_039800905.1 Actinomycetota bacterium
CGTCCTGGTGCGAACCCGAGAACGCGGTGTAGACGAGGTCGCCGGCCCACGGGCTGCGCTCGTGCACCTTCAACTGGTTGCAGTATTCGGCGGTGCGACGAATCTCGTCGAGGTTGGAGAAGTCGATCTGCGGGTCAATCCCCTGCGTGAAGAGGTTGAGGCCCAGCGCGACGAGGTCAACGTTTCCGGTGCGCTCACCGTTACCGAACAGGCACCCTTCGATGCGGTCTGCGCCGGCCATGTAGCCCAGCTCGGCTGCGGCAATCGCGGTCCCGCGGTCGTTGTGCGGGTGCAGCGAGATGATGACGTTCTCACGGTGGTTGATGTGACGGCTCATCCACTCGATCGAGTCGGCGTACACGTTCGGTGTCGCCATTTCGACGGTCGCCGGCAGGTTGATGATGACCTTGCGCTCGGGAGTCGGCTCGAGAACCTCGAGGATCTGGTTGCAGACGTCGACGGCGAATTCGAGTTCGGTGCCGGTGTACGACTCGGGGCTGTACTCGTAGAACACGTTCGTGCCGGGGACTTCGCTTTCCAGTGACCGGCACAGTCGCGCGCCTTCGAGAGCGATGTCGATAATTCCCTGCTTATCGGTCTTGAAGACGACGTCTCGCTGCAGGATGCTCGTCGAGTTGTAGAGGTGCACGATGGCGTTCTTGGCGCCCGTGATGGACTCGTACGTGCGTCGGATGAGGTGCTCGCGCGCCTGGGTCAGCACCTGAATCGTTACGTCGTCAGGGATGAGGCCTTCCTCGATGATGGTGCGGACAAAATCAAAGTCGGTCTGTGACGCCGAGGGGAATCCGACCTCGATCTCCTTGTAGCCCATCGCAACGAGCGTCTCGAACATGACGCGCTTGCGTTCGGGGCTCATCGGGTCGATGAGAGCTTGGTTTCCGTCACGCAGGTCAACCGCGCACCAACGCGGCGCCTCGGTGATTCGCTTGGTCGGCCACGTCCGGTCGGGCAGTTCGACGTTGATGATCTCGTGATACGGGCGGTATCGGTGAATCGGCATTGCCGAAGGCTTCTGGTTGTTCTTCACGGTGTTCTCCTGATTGGGGTTTGCGGCCAATGGGAATCTCCGCGACGAGTGAGGCCTGGTGTCTAGGACCCGTCGCGGCCGATAAGAAGGAGACCGTTCAGCATGGTGTCAGGGTAACACGCGGTCGTGTTCGGAATCAAAAACCGAGTCGCCCAAGAGCCTTGGGGTCGCGCTGCCAATCCTTGGAAATCGTGACGTGAAGGTCGAGATAAATCGGCTTCCCCATGATGGCTTCGATCTTGGGGCGAGAACGTTCGCCGATGAGTCGCAGCATCGAGCCCTTCTTGCCGATGATGATTCCCTTCTGGGAATCGCGTTCGACGATGAGAGAGACGAACACCTTGGTGCGATTGCCCTCGGTGACGATGTCCGTCAGAGTGGCCGCGAGCGAGTGCGGCAGTTCGTCGCTGAGTTCCTCGAGCACCGCTTCGCGCACGATTTCGGGGATGCGCGACTCGAGAGTCTCGTCCGACACCGACTCTTCCGGGTACAACATCGGCGATTCCGGCATGAACGGCAGCAGCGCCTCGATGAATTCGTCGATTCCGTCACGCGATTCCGCCGAAACGGGGATAACAAGTTCCCAGTCGCGCAATTGACCGACTTCGGCGAGCTTCGCGAGGACGGCCGTAGGCGACACACGGTCCGTTTTTGTCACGATCCCGACAACGCGGGCACGAGGGTAACGCGCGAGCTGTTCGAGAATGAATCGGTCGCCCTTGCCAATTGGTTCGTCCGCCGGCAGGCACATTCCGATCACGTCGACATCGCCAAGGGTGGTTTCGACGAGTGCGTTGAGACGCTCTCCCAAGAGCGTTCGAGGGCGGTGAAGTCCGGGGGTGTCCACGATGATGAGCTGGCCACCGGCGCGCGTCACGATTCCGCGGATCGTCTTGCGTGTGGTCTGAGGCTTGGACGACGTGATGGCGACGTCCTCGCCGATGAGAGCGTTCATCAACGTCGACTTACCGACGTTGGGACGGCCGACAAACGACAGAAATCCGCTACGCGTCGACATTGGGGTCCTCCACGGTCACGATCACGGTGACAAGGTTCTTGCGTCGACGCTCGACGCGCTCGGCGACAATCCGAAGTCCGTGCGCGATGACCTCATCCCCTGCCACCGGCAAACGGCCCAGATTTTTGACGAAAAGGCCACCGACGGTGTCGACGTCGTCTTCGTCGATCGGCAAGTCAAGGTGTTCGGCGAGGTCATCGATGCTGGCAGCTGCACTGACGCGAATAGAGCCGTCGCCAATAGGCGTGAATTCGATTTCCTCGTCGTCGTATTCGTCCGAGATTTCGCCGACGACCTCCTCGATGAGGTCTTCCATCGTCACGAGACCGGCAATCCCGCCGTACTCGTCGACGACGAGCGCGATGTGGCTGGATCGCTCCTGCAGTTCACGAAGTGCTTCGTCCGCCTTCTTGACCTCGGGAACGAATACGGCGTCGCGAACAATCGCCGCAATCGGCGTTGTCGCCGCCTTGTCGCCGTCTCGGCGGACGGTGCGAATGACGTCCTTGAGGTACGCGACACCGCGAATGTCATCAGAGTCGTCACCGATGACGGGCATTCGCGAATATCCCTCGGCAAGGAACACACCCAGTGCGTCATCGATGGTCGCGGTTGCATCGAGGGTCGCCATTTCGGTGCGGGCCACCATGACTTCGCGAACGATGGTGTCGCCGAAGTCGAAGATGGAACGGATGAGGTCGCGATCCTCTTCCTCGATGGCGTCCGATTCAGTCGCTTCATCGACGAGCGAGAGTAGCTGTCGTTCCGTGGCAACCGCAGTTCGCGCGCGACCGGGCGTCACCGCGTTTCCGATTCCGACCAACGCAATGGTGATCGGCCCGAGGACGACTCGGAACAACCGAACGAGCGAGCCCGTCCATTTGACAATGACGAGAGGGTGGGCGCGGCCGACCGAACGCGGGCTCGACCCGACAAGAACGAAGGTGATGACCGCCATCGTCACGGCTGACCACAGAAGAGTGCCGAGAAGGTCGAATCCGGCGCTGACAAAAGCGAGTGAGACGAGAATTGCGGCGAAAGTTTCGCACAGTACTCGCACGAAGTTGATGGCGTTGACGTGCGCGGGGATGTCGGACGAAATCTTGTCGAACAGTTTCGCCTGCGCCGTTCCCTCGCCGATGCCGGCGATGTCGTTACGGGACAGTGAGCCGTATGCAGCATCAATTGCGGCGGTCAGTCCACCGAACGTGACGAGCGCGACGGCGATGACGCTAAACCAAGCGGTCATGAGTCGTATTTGGCGGAGAACGTCGACAGCAACTCGCGTTGCAGAGCGAACATCGCCTTTTCCTCTTCGGGTTCCGCGTGGTCGAACCCCAGAAGGTGCAGGATTCCGTGAGTCAACAGCAAGCGAATCTCGGCCTCGGCGGAGTGGCCTGCGGTAACTGCCTGTCGCTCGGCGACCGTCGGGCAGATGACGACATCGCCCAGAAGTCCCGGATCGGTCGGTTTGTCGTCGGTTCCGGGACGCAACTCGTCCATAGGGAACGACATGACGTCGGTGGGACCCGGCTCGTCCATCCAGTCGATGTGCAGTTTTTCCATTGCGGGTTCGTCAACGAACACAACGGTCAAATCTGCGTCGGGGTGCACGCGCATCGCATCGAGAACGTGTGCGGCGAGCGCGTTCATCGTCTCGGCCGACACCTCGAAGGTCGTCTCGTTCACGATATCGACGGTCACGACTGTGCTCGCTTTCGTTGCGGTTTATTGGCGGACTTCGCCTGCTGCTTTTGTTCGTGCAGCGTGTACGCATCAACAATCTTGCCGACAAGTGTGTGCCGAACCACGTCAGCACTCGTCAGCGTGGCGATATGGATGTCGTCCATGCCACTGAGGATGCGCGTCGCGAGCGTCAAACCAGAAACGTTCGTCGGCAGGTCGATCTGAGTGATGTCACCCGTGACCACCATGGTTGACCCGAATCCCAATCGTGTGAGGAACATCTTCATCTGCTCGGGTGTCGTGTTCTGTGCTTCGTCAAGGATGATGAACGAGTCGTTGAGCGTGCGGCCGCGCATGTACGCGAGCGGCGCGACTTCGACCACACCGGTCGCGAGGAGCTTGGGGACGAGTTCGGGGTCGAGCATGTCGTTGAGAGCGTCGTACAGCGGGCGCAGGTACGGGTCAATCTTCTCGGTCAGCGTTCCCGGCAGGAACCCCAGGCGCTCTCCCGCTTCGACCGCGGGACGCGTGAGGATGATGCGTGACACCTCTTTGCGCTGCAGAGCCTGCACCGCCTTCGCCATCGCGAGGTACGTCTTTCCGGTACCCGCCGGTCCAATCCCGAACACGATGGTGTTCTGGGCGATCGCGTCGACGTACGCCTTCTGACCCGCGGTCTTGGGGCGAACTGTCTTGCCGCGGCTGGACACGATGGCCTCTCCGAGAACGTCGGTGACGCTCTTGCCTTCGCGAACAATGGTGGAACCCGCGACGACGTCCGCGTCGTTGAGGTCGACACCATTCGCAATCATGTCCATGAGTTCACGAACGTGTGTTTCGACGCGGTGGACCTCGTCGGCGTCGCCGTCGATGGAGATCTGGTTGCCGCGGACGTTGATGGTGACACTGGGATACCGCTGTTCGAGCGAGGACAGGAAACGGTCCTGAGGCCCGAGCAGTCGAACCATCGCAACACCGTCCACCTCGAGGTCGACGCGCGTGACGTTACTCTCCGCCAAGGCTGCCTTCCGCCAATCCGCCAGCCAGCACGTGTGCATGAACGTGGAAAACGGTCTGACCGGCGTTTTCACCGGTGTTGAACACGAGACGGAAGTCGCCGTCAGCGTGTTCCTCGGCAAGGTTCTTCGCCGTTGCAACAATCTCGGCGAGTAATTCAGGGTTGCCAGCGGCCAGTTCGGTGACGTTAGCGAATTCCTCGGTCTTGGGGACGACGAGAAGGTGAACCGGAGCCTGCGGTGCGATGTCACGAAACGCGATGATGCGTTCGGATTCGAACACGATGTCCGCGGGGATTTCGCGGTCGATGATTCGGCTGAAGATGCTCACGGGGTCAAGTCTATCCGCGTCACCAATCGCCCAGCAGGGCGCGTAGGGCGGCGATAGCGGCGGGACCGGCGGTCGATGTGCGCATGATGTCGTTGCCCAGGCGAACGGCGGTGGCACCACCCGCTACAAGAGTTGCGACCTCGCCATCAGAAATTCCGCCCTCCGGACCGACTACCAGTGCGATGGCGTTCACTTTCGCGTGCTCGTTCGCCCACTCCCCGATTCCGATCTCGGCACGCGGATCGAGCACAAGAACTTCCGCGCCGACGCACGCGGCCACGACCCCACTGGTCGCGACCAGTTCGGTAACAGCGGGAATGTGCGAGCGAACTGCCTGCTTGGCGGCTTCACGCACGATGGTCTGCCAACGAGTGACTCCCTTGACGCGCTTGTCGCCGTCCCAGCGGGAAATCGAACGTTCCGACTGCCACGGAACGACACGTACGACGCCGAGTTCCGTCGACGCCTGCACCGCGAGCTCGTCGCGGTCTCCCTTGGCCAGCGCCTGAACCAGCGTGAATGCCACGGTCGGTTCGGGGTCGTGGCGAACGTTGGACACCGCGACCGTGACGAGTGACTTGGATACCGACTGGGCGATTCCGTCGGCACGCGAACCGGCGCCGTCCGAGATCGCAACGGATTCGCCTTCACGCAACCGCGCGACCTGAGCAGCGTGGTGCGCCTCGTCGCCGCGCAGTTCGATCGTCGACACCGATTCGTCGAGTCGATCGTCCGTGAAGTACAGATGAGCCATTACGCCCCGAAGAACCGATCCCGCAGTTTCGCGAACAGGCCCTGGCGGTGTTCCGCGAAGTGCGGAGCGTTTGCCGGTCGCAGTTTCGCGAATTCGTCGATAAGTTTTGCTTCGGCCTTGGAGAGTTTTTGCGGCGTCATGACCTGGATGCCGACCTTCGCATCGCCGCGACCGCTGCCTCGCAGGTGCGTGATTCCGCGGTTCTTGATGGTGACGACATCACCCGACTGCGCACCCGCCTTGATGTCGATGTCGACATCGCCATCGAGAGCGGCGAGTGTCACGGACGTGCCTCGAATCGCGTCGACCATATCGATCTGAACAGTCGCGAGAAGGTCATCGCCCTGACGAGCCCACAGGTCGTGGTTGGCGACAGAAAACTCGACGTAGACGTCACCCGACGGTCCGCCCGCTTCTCCGACCTCGCCGGCACCCGACATTTGGACGCGCATTCCAGAATCGATTCCGCTGGGCACCGTGACCGACAGAGTCGTACGAGCGCGGACTCGACCGTGACCTGCGCACGTCGGGCACGGCGCGGGGATGACGGTTCCGTATCCGCGACACACGCCACACGGGGTCGATGTCACGATGTTGCCGAGAAGGCTGCGCACCTGGCGCTGAACCGAGCCGGAACCGCCACACACGTCACAGCGCTGCGGCGAAGAACCCGGAGCACAGCACGAACCGGAACAGGTCTCGCACAGCGCGGCGGTGTCCACCTCGATTTCGCGCTCAGACCCAAAAATCACGTCGACCAGGTCGACCTCGACTCGAAGTAAAGCGTCATTACCGCGCTGCTGGCGCGACTGCGGGCCGCGTTGTTGGCCACCACCGAAGAACGCATCAAAGACATCGCCCATCGAGCCGAACCCGGGCATTCCACCGAATCCACCCTGACCACCCATGTCGTAGTTGCGGCGTTGGTCGGCGTCTCCAAGAACATCGAATGCGTGCGTGACGAGCTTGAATTTCTCCGCAGCGTCATCGGACGGGTTCACATCCGGGTGTAGTTCACGCGCGAGCTTGCGGTACGCCTTCTTGATTTCGTCTTGGCTCGCATCACGCGAGACCCCGAGTACGTCGTAATGGTCCATTAGGACTCGTCTCCCAACACCGTGGAGACGTAACGCGCAACGGCCTCCACGGCGGCCATGTTGAGCGGGTAGTTCATGCGCGTCGGTCCGAGCACCGCGATTCGAGCGGTGTCACCGGATGCCTGCGAGTACGCGGCGGACACGATCGCCGTGTCGCTAAGTTCGTCGGTCATTTCGCGACCGATGCGAACACCCGTCTCGGCGTTGCCGCGCATCTCCTCGAACAAACGCAGCAGGATGACTTGTTCCTCGATGGCGTCCATGACGGGCGCAATCGAACGAGTGAAGTCACCCTCGGCACGAACAAGTTGCGGGGTTCCCGCGACGATCAGTCGGTCAGTGCGCTGGGCTTCGACCTGGGTCGTCAGCGCTTCGGTGATCGCCGCGATGACGGGCGCCAGCGCGGGGCTCACTTGAGATTGCAGGGACTTCAGTGCTGCGGGCGCTGCCGATAGTTCCGAACCTTGGACGACCGCGTTCACACGAGCCCGAACATCCGCAACCGTTTCATCGTCGACATCGACGGGCAGTTCTACGACTCGGCGATCGACCTGCCCGGCGGTCGTAATGAGGACAGACAGGACGCGGCGCGCGGCCATCGGCAGAATTTCTAGATGCGCGACCTTTTCGCGACCGAGAACCGGATACTGCACCATTGCGACCTGGTTTGTCAGATTCGACAAGAGGCGAACCGTGCGGTGGAAGAAGTCATCGAGGTCAACCGATTCGTCAAGGAAACGCTGAATGGCGTTCACCTGTACGCGCGACAGCGGTTGAATCCCCTGAAGTCCGTTGACGAACGTGCGGTATCCAAGGTCGGTGGGGACGCGGCCGGCGGACGTGTGCGGCGCGTGAATGAGATTCGCGTCCTCGAGGGCGGCCATGTCGTTGCGAATCGTCGCCGGCGAAACACCGAAACCGTGACGTTCAACGATGGACTTAGACCCGACGGGCTCGCGCGAGGCAACGTAATCCTCGACGATGACCCGAAGAACATCCAGAGCGCGTTGCGAGACCATCATCACCTCCGTTTAGCACTCGCGGTGCTCGATTGCTAACGGTTCAATAGTAACGCGAAGGCTAGTCGAGCACTCGTCGCACGACGAGATCGGCGAGCAGCCTCCCCCGTAGGGTCAACACGAGCGACCCGGCAATCGCGGACGGTCCATCGACCAAACCATCAGCGATCAATTCCGCCACACGGACGCGCTCCGAATCGCGCAGTGCCGTGAGTGGCAACCCGGCGCGCAGGCGAGAACCGAGCAGGACTATCTCGTCGTGTCGTTCATCGGCCGTCAGGATTTCACGCTCGAGTGCCGGCGAAACGTCCGCTCTGACACGTTCGGAGTAGGCGGCGGGGTGTTTGACGTTCCACCACCGCGTTCCCGCGACGTGACTATGTGCTCCTGGCCCGTAGCCCCACCAATCGGCGTCGGTCCAATATGCGAGATTGTGGCGCGACTGCGTCGATTCCCCTCGTGACCAATTGCTGACCTCGTACCAGCCGAAACCAGCGGACGCGAGAAGTTCGTCAGCCAACTCATACACGTCGGCGTGTGCGTCATCGTCAATCGCGGGGATTTCGCCCGAGCGGATTCGGCGCTCCAGCGCGGTTCCCTCTTCGACAATCAGTGCGTACGCCGAAATGTGGTCAGTCTCGAGTGCGATGGCCGCATCCAGCGAGCGCCGCCAATCGTCAATGGTTTCCCCCGGTGTTCCGTATATGAGGTCGACGGAGGTTTGAAGTCCAGCAGCTTTCGCCGCGGCAACCGCAACGGCGACGGATTCGGGGTTGTGGGTGCGATCGAGGACGGACAGCACGTGTGGAACCGCGCTTTGCATTCCGATACTCATGCGGGTCACCCCGGCGTCCGCGAGCGCCGCCGCAAGTTCCGGTGTGACTGTATCGGGGTTAGCTTCCATGGTGACTTCGGCGCCGGGCGTGATTCCGTGGACCTCGCGGACGGTGTCGAGGATTCGGGCGATGTCTCCCGCGGGCAGGAGGCTGGGCGTTCCTCCTCCGATGAAGACGGTTCCGGCAGATCGTCGTGGTGCCCCGGATCGTTCCAGCACGTCCCTCGACCAACGAATTTCGGTGATGATGTCGTCGACGAAGCTTTGTCGTGTCACACCGCGCAGTTCTGTCGCCGTGTATGTGTTGAAGTCGCAGTACCCGCATCGAACGGTGCAGAACGGGATGTGCAGGTACACCGAGAAGGGTGTTTCAGTGCTTGTCTGCGTGGGGATGCGTCCGTCCGCTGGCGCGGTTTCACCCGACGGTTGCTTCGCCATCTAGTTGCCGGCCCAAATGACGGACATGCGCACGAGCATGACGGCGACGGACAGGGAGATTCCGCCCATCGCGAGTGTTCCCCACTTGGTCTTGTCGACGATTGCCCAGACGACAACGGCTGGCGGCATCAACAGTGCGGTGATGAGGTACATCCAGTACTCGAGCGGGTCTCCGATGGGCGGGTTTCCCGCCGTTGGTCGAACGATGGCCACAACCAACTGGATGACGAGCAACACCTCGACGGCGAGAGTCGAGAGAACTATGAGATCGCGCGGTTCGCGTCCTCGGATACCGGAAAACAGAGCAATCACCCCGGCGACAACAGCGATGGTGATTTGCGTGACGGTGAACCAGCCGATCATTCGGGGAATCCCGTCTCGACTCGAGCGACACCCTTTTTCACGGACACGATGGCGACGAGAACGTCGTCGCGGATGGCGGCGATGAGTTTTTCGTCCGGTGTGTTTGTCGTGATGCGTTTTCCGTGGCGAATGTCACGCTCTTCATCGGCCGTCAGTTCCCACACGGGGAACAACGTGCGTGCCACCGCGGCGCTGGGGATAATTCCCGACTCGGCTATGTCGTCTGGCGTAACGGCGGCGCCGAGCACAAATGAGCCGACACGCGTTCGACGCAGCGCTGTGAGATGCCCGCCCACAGCGAGGTCGGTGCCCAGATCACGGGCGAGAGCGCGGATGTACGTACCGGACGAACAATCCACGACGACGTCGAGGTCGATGAACCCATCCCCACGGCGAGTATCCGCGACATCGAATCGAGAAACTGTGACCTGGCGGGCGGCGAGTTCGACGTCCTCACCCGCTCGAACGCGGTCATACGCACGTTGGCCATCGACTTTGATGGCCGACACCGCGGAGGGTCGCTGCTCAATGACACCGGTGAGTTTCGCTATTCCGGCCAAAACCTGCTCGTCGGTGATGGCGGATACTTGCGCGTGATCTGCGACCGAAATCGTCTCGCCCTCGGCATCGTCCGTCACCGTTGCGGACCCCAATCGGATTGTTGCCGCGTAAGTTTTGTCCGCCCCGACGAGGAATGTGAGCAACCGCGTGGCGGAATTGACTCCCAAAACGAGCACTCCGGTCGCCATCGGGTCGAGAGTCCCCGCATGCCCGATCTTGCGTGTACCCAGTGCGCGGCGGGCAATCGACACCACCGAGTGGCTCGACGGCCCCTGCGGCTTGTCGACAACAATGATTCCGCTCACCACTCTGCGAGGGTATCAGCCCTATCGTGGAGGGGTGAGAGTGGCGATTATCGGACTTGGCGCGGTCGGAGCGACCGTGTTGACGTCCATCGACCCCCGACACTCCGTCACCGCTGTCGTGCGCGGCGATCACGGTCGAGTCATCAAATCGCGTGGATTGTCGGTGACCGGGGCACTCGGCGCCCACAAACTGAAGGTTCACGCTCTTGCGAAGTTGCCGCTGGAGAAGTTCGACGCGGTCATCGTCGCCGTCAAAGCACACGAAATTGCGAACGCCATTCAGTCGGCGTCACTCCAAACATCGACTCCCATCATCGTCATCGCCAACGGAGTCGGCGCACTGGCCGAAGCCCGCAAGGCGGCGCCTAAGAACCCGCTCGCTCTCGGACTCGCGCTGTTTGGTGCGAACATCGCCGAACCGGGTCGCGTTGACGTCACATACACCGCGCCGCTAGTCGTCGGTGGCGATCCCAAGGCCGTTGATGCAGCGCGAGTACTCATTGGATCGTCGATTCAACTGCTCGTCACCCGCGACATCGACAACGCCGCCTGGTCAAAACTAGTCGTCAATGAACTCAACGCCATCCCGGCCATAACCGGTTTTTCGGTGCAGGAATGCATCGCGAATGACTGGACGCGTGAAATCACAACGCGTGCGATGCGCGAGGCGACGCGTGTTCACCTCGCGTCCAGCGACGGACAGTTTCCGGCGATCGGGCCGATGAACGGTCGCCGCGCACGAATCCTCGCTTACGGGCCGTGGGCGTTTGCGCTGAGCGTCCCCGAAAAGATTGTCAAAAAAATGGGCAGTGTCCCCAACTTCGCCTCGACCCACCAGAGCATCGCGCGTGGACGCACCACCGAGATTGATTTCCTTGCCGGCGCCGTCGTCGACGCGGGAATTCGAATCGGAATCCCCACACCCATCAACCGCACGTTGCAGAGCCTCGTCCACGAAGTCGAAGAATCTGGACGTTTCTACACGATCGACGAGATTCGCCGCCGCTTCCCGCTCTAACCGAGCGACTTTGTGTGCCAGACCGTTTTGGTCTCAACAAATGCGCCAATTCGGTCAACGGAACCGGTCGTCGCGTCGAACTGTCCGGGGCGAACGACTCGCTTGAGCGTCGCGGCCGCGTCCTTTTCGCACGCCAGCGCGAGTTCGGCATCTGCGCCAGTGAGATCGATCGCATTGACGTCCTGATGGCTCGCGAGCCACGGCGCCATTTCCGCGGGTGACCCGGTGAGGATGTTGACGACCCCGCCGGGCACATCGCTCGTTGCAATGACCTCGGCGAACGACATCGCCGCACAGGGCGACGACTCGTCCGCAATGACGACAACGGTGTTACCCGTCGTCAGTGCAGGAGCGATTGCCGCAACAAGGCCAAGCAGCGATGAACCTGATTGAGGTGCGATCACCGCGACGACGCCGGTCGGCTCGGGTAAGGACAGGTTGAAGAACGGACCGGTGACGGGGTTTGCTCCCCCAGCGACCTGTGCGTACTTGTCGGTCCAGCCCGCGTGCCATACAAGCAAGTCGATGGCGGCGTGAACTTCAGCTTGGGCGACTTTTTCCGTCGCGCCGGTCGAGGTGCGGATCTCGTCGACGAACTGGGCGGCACGACCTTCGAGCATCTCCGCGATTCGGTACAAAACCTGACCTCGGTTGTAGGCGGTAGCTCCGGACCATTTCGCGACTGCACCGCGAGCAGCAACCACCGCGTCACGCGCGTCTTTGCGGCTCGCCTTCGACGCGTTCGCGATGAAATCACCGGACGGAGAAGTGACGTCGTAGACGCGACCTGACTCGCTGCGAGGGAAAGCTCCGCCGATGAAAAGTTTGTACGTCTTGGCGACAGGCAGGCGGCTCATCGTGCGTCTCCGTTCGAAAGATAAGCGGTGAGGCCGTGTCGGCCGCCTTCGCGCCCGTATCCGGACTCTTTGTACCCGCCGAACGGGCTCGCCGGGTCGAACTGGTTAAAGGTGTTCGCCCAGATCACGCCCGCGCGCAGTTCGTCGGCGACGCGCAGCATATGACTCGCGTTCTGGGTCCAGATCCCCGCCGACAATCCGTACGGGGTGTTGTTCGCCTTCGCGATCGCTTCCTCGGCAGTGCGGAACGTCAGAACCGACAACACCGGACCAAAGATTTCTTCGCGGGCGATCGTGTTGCTCGTCGCAACGTTCGTGAAGACGGTCGGCCGGAACCAGAAACCGTCCTTGGGAACCGCACATTCGAGCGTCCAACGGTTCGCGCCCTCCGACTCGCCCGTGTTGGACAGAGCGGTGATGCGCTCCAGTTGTTCCTTCGAGTTGATCGCACCGATGTCCGTGTTCTTGTCGAGTGGGTCACCAAGACGCAAGGTGCCGATGCGGCGCGTCAACTTCTCGACGATCTCGTCGTGGGTGTTCTCTTGAACGAGAAGCCTCGACCCTGCGCAGCACACGTGACCCTGGTTGAAGAAAATTCCGCGGATGATTCCCTCGACCGCTTCGTCTACCGCGGCGTCCTCGAACACGATGTTCGCACCCTTGCCACCCAATTCCAGAGTCAGCTTCGTGTCCGTTCCCGCCACCGCACGTGCGATGTGTCGACCGACCGCGGTTGACCCCGTGAACGCGATCTTGTTGATGTCGGTGTGATTGACGAGCGCGTTTCCCGCGACGTCACCCTTTCCGGGAATGATGTTGACGACGCCGGCGGGCAATCCAGCCTGTTGGCAAATCTCCGCGAACAGCATCGCCGTCAGCGGTGTGGTTTCGGCCGGCTTGAGGACGACGGTGTTCCCCGCCGCAAGAGCCGGGGCGACTTTCCACGCAAGCATGAGCAGTGGGAAATTCCACGGGATGATTTGCCCCGCGACACCGAGTGCCTTCGGGTTGGGTCCGAGACCCGCCCATTCGAGCTTGTCCGCCCAACCCGCGTAGTGGAAGAACCACGCAGCCACGAGCGGGATATCGGCGTCACGCGTCTCACGGATTGGCTTGCCGTTGTCGAGGGATTCGGCAACCGCCAATTCGCGTGCGCGTTCCTGAATGAGCCTTGCGATCCGGAACAGGTACTTGCCTCGGTCGGTTCCGCTCATTCGGGACCACACCGTGTCATAGGCCTTTCGGGCCGCGGCGACGGCACGGTCAACATCCGTTTCGGCCGCGTACGCGAATTCCGCGATCGGCTTCTCGGTCGACGGCGAGATGGACGTCTCGGATCCGCCGTGCCCGTCAACGAACTCTCCGTCGATGAAGAGTCCATAGGACTTCCTGAGGCTCAGAATCGACGTCGATTCCGGCGCCGGTGCATAGTCGAGAAAAGACACGGTCACTCCTAGTCCACGGTCACATAGTCGGGGCCGCTGTAGTGGCCGGTGGTCATCCTTTGTCGTTGCAGAAGCACGTCGTTGAGCAAGCTCGAAGCGCCGAATCGGAACAGGTGCGGGTTGAGCCATTCCTCGCCCGCGACTTCCGCAACGGCGACGAGGTACCGTATCGCGTCCTTCGATTGACGAATTCCCCCAGCGGGCTTGACGCCGATTCGCTCGCCAGTCAGTGCGAACCAATCGCGAACGACCTCGAGCATGAGCACCGTCGTCGGAAGTGTTGCCGCTGGTTGCACTTTTCCGGTGGACGTCTTGATGAAGTCCGCGCCGGCGAGGATTGCAAGCCATGACGCGCGCTTAATGTTGTCGTACGTGCGAAGTTCACCGGTCTCGAGAATCACCTTGAGATGGGCGTGTGTGCCGTCGGGGCGATTACATGCTTCACGAACCTGCACGATCTCGTTGAAGACAGTATCGAGGTCTCCGCTGAGGAACGCGCCACGGTCGATGACCATGTCAATTTCGCCGGCACCCTGGGCAACGGCGTAGCGTGTGTCGGCGAGCTTGACGTCGATGGTCGAGCGGCCGCTGGGGAACGCAGTGGCGACGGATGCAACGGACACACCCGTTTCGCCGTCGCCGATTGACGAACCGAGCGCGGCGACAGCATGTTCAACCATGTCGGGGTAAACACAAACAGCCGCAACCCGCGGAGTTGTCGCGTCACTCGAGTCGGGAACCAGTGCCTTGGCGACGAGGGACTTCACCTTCCCCGGTGTGTCTGACCCTTCGAGCGTTGTCAGGTCAATTAAGCGGATGATCGTGTCGAGCGCTGCGCGCTTCGATTCGTTCTTGATGGAGCGTGTTGCCAGAGTCACCGCGCGAGCCTCGAGACCGATCGCGTCGACCGCAGGAAGCCGGCGCAGGAACGCAGCAAGGGACGCCGAGTCCGTCACGCCGTGGGCCGTGGACCGAGCGGTCGGGATGATCCCGCTGATAGCACGTTCGTGTGCGGTTTCGGTGTCGGCGATGGAAATCGTCACGATTCCGCTGTCACGGGCGAGCGACAGCAGTCTGCCGACCTTCCACCTCGTGATGTCGAGGATCTCGCCGATCTCGTCCTGCGTCTTGTTGCCGTCGTAATACAGTCGCGCGGCGCGGCGCGCGAGATCCGACTCGGTGATGCTCACACGAGCACTCTACGCGCAAATGTGGGCGGAGACAACATTTGCGCACTCGTGTTTTAGAGGGAAAGCGCCCCCGCGGCAACTAATGCCCGAATGTCCGCAATATCTTGCGCCATTGCTGCCGTAAGTTCCTCCATCGAGTTGAACTTGAGAGAGTCGCGCAGACGGTGCGTAAACGCAATCTCCGCAACCTGCCCGTAAGCGTCAAAATCCGCGTCCAGCGCATGGGCTTCCACCTGATCGCGTTCTACATCGGTGAAAGTCGGATTCTTTCCAACCGAAATTCCCGCGACGTAACGTTTGCCGCCTACCTCGAGAGTTCCCGCGTAAACGCCGGCGCGAGGAATGAACCCCTCGGAGTCCTCGGCCAGATTGGCGGTCGGGAAACCGAGTTCACGCCCGCGTTGGTGTCCGTGAACGACCTCCCCGCGCACGTGATGCGGTCGCCCCAACAATTGAGCGGCTGTTTCAACATCCCCCGTCGACAGAGCGTCACGAACTGCCGACGTCGAAATGCGCTCGTTCGTGTCGTTGACACAGACGTCACCGAGCGTTTCAACGCTGAATCCGTCGAGTTCGCCCGCCGCGCGAAGTGACGTCACGTCACCCGCACCCCCGCGACCGTAACGGAAATCCTCACCGACCACGACCAGTTCAGCGGCGAGTCCCTTCACGAGAATCTCTTCAACGAAGTCAGCTGGTTCTAGGTTTCGGAACTCCTCCGTGAAAGGCACGACGACCACCAGATCTGCGCCGGCGCCCAACAGGGCTTCCCGCTTTTGCGCGATCGACAACAACTGCTTCGGCGACCGCTCAGGGTCAACGACCGACAGCGGGTGACGGTCGAACGTCACCACGACGACACGACGACCCGCAGCACGCTCG
Source organism: Actinomycetota bacterium (assembly GCA_039800905.1). Taxonomy (GTDB): domain Bacteria; phylum Actinomycetota; class Actinomycetes; order Actinomycetales; family Microbacteriaceae; genus MWH-TA3. The sequence continues at coordinate 15,864 of JBDLPW010000001.1, forward strand.
CGCAATTGTGAGATCACTTCACGGTGACCTCGATGCACACCGTCAAACTTGCCAATGGTCACGACTGACGCGACTCCATCAGAGGGTACGGGCCAGGTCACGCGCGCCCCTGCCTCGCCAACGCGATCAGTCCAACGACGGGCACGATCAGCGGAATCCAGATATAGCCCGAACCGAAGTGACTCCAGACCGTGTCTCGCGGGAACAATCCGGCGTCCAGATACGACATAGCGCCGATTGCAATGACGCCGATGAGTTCGAACCACATCGCGATGCGAGCGATGGCCGTGGCGCCGCGCGAGAGCGCAACGGTGATGACGATGTAGACGATCCCCGCCAGTGCCGACAGCATGTACGCAACCGGAGCCGTGTCGAACTTGGTGAAGAGCTGATAAACCGACCGCCCCGTCGCCGCGAGCGCGAGCACTCCGTACACAATCACGAGGACGCGGGCACCACCGAGCGACTTCACTTCTTGTCCTTCTTTTCGGTGTCACCCGAGAGCGCTGCGATGAACGCCTCTTGTGGGACCTCAACGCGGCCCACCATCTTCATTCGCTTCTTCCCCTCTTTTTGCTTTTCGAGGAGTTTGCGTTTACGGCTGATGTCACCGCCGTAACACTTAGCCAACACGTCCTTGCGCATCGCGCGAATGTTTTCACGGGCGATGACACGCGCACCAATCGCGGCTTGAATGGGGACTTCGAATTGCTGGCGCGGAATGAGTTCACGCAGGCGAGTCGCCATCATCGTTCCATACGCATAGGCCTTGTCCTTGTGCACGATGGCGCTGAACGCGTCGACCTGCTCTCCCTGGAGAAGGATGTCAACCTTGACGAGGTCGGCTTCCTGCTCACCGGCGGGTTCGTAGTCGAGCGATGCATATCCGGCGGTGCGGGACTTGAGCTGATCGAAGAAGTCAAAGACGATCTCGCCGAGCGGAATTGTGTACTTGATTTCCACACGGTCTTCGCCGAGGTAATCCATTCCGATAAGCGACCCACGACGTTGCTGGCACAGTTCCATAATCGTGCCAACGTAGTCTTTCGGCGCAAGGATTGCGGCGCGGACGACTGGCTCGCTCACGCTGGAAATTTTGCCCGTCGGGTATTCCGACGGATTCGTGACGACGATGTGCTTGCCGTCATCTGTTGCGACGTTGTAGATGACGGAGGGTGCCGTGGAGATGAGGTCGAGCCCGAATTCACGTTCGAGTCGCTCGGTGATGATTTCCAAGTGCAACAGACCGAGGAATCCGCAGCGGAAACCGAAGCCGAGAGCGACCGAGGTTTCAGGTTCGTAGGTCAGTGACGCGTCCGACAACTTCAACTTGTCAAGCGCTTCGCGGAGGTCGGGGAAGTCCGAACCGTCGATGGGGTACAACCCCGAGAAGACCATCGGCTTGGGGTCGGTGTACCCGTCGAGCGGGTCCGTTGCCGGCTTGGACAAGTTGGTGACGGTGTCTCCCACCTTGGACTGACGGACGTCCTTCACGCCGGTGATGAGGTAACCAACTTCACCGACCGACAGACCCTTGGACGGGGTCGGTTCCGGTGATGACACACCAATCTCGAGCAGTTCGTGAGCAGCCTTTGTAGACATCATCTGAATGCGTTCACGCGGGCTCAAGGTTCCATCAATGACACGAACGTACGTGACAACTCCGCGGTACGAGTCGTACACCGAGTCAAAGATCATCGCGCGAGCGGGTGCGTCCTTGTCTCCCTTCGGCGCGGGGATGCGTTCGACGACTCGGTCGAGCAGGTCCTCGACGCCCATCCCCGTCTTGCCCGACACGCGCAGGACATCATCAGGATGCCCGCCAATGAGCGATGCGAGTTCTTTCGCATACTTCTCGGGGTCGGCCGCGGGGAGGTCAATCTTGTTGAGGACCGGAATGATCTCGAGGTCGTTCTCCAACGCGAGATACAGGTTTGCGAGCGTTTGTGCCTCGATCCCCTGCGCGGCGTCGACCAGCAAAATCGCGCCTTCACAGGCCGCGAGTGAACGAGACACCTCGTACGTGAAGTCGACGTGACCGGGGGTGTCGATCATGTTGAGTGCGTAATCCTTGCCACCCACGTTCCACGGCATGCGAACGGCCTGGCTCTTGATAGTGATGCCGCGTTCGCGCTCGATGTCCATACGGTCGAGGTACTGCGCTCGCATCTCGCGTTCGTCCACGATACCCGTGATTTGCAACATGCGGTCGGCGAGGGTCGACTTGCCGTGGTCGATGTGCGCGATGATGCAGAAGTTGCGGATGATCGACGGGTCAGTCTGGGCCGGTACCGGCGGGCGAGTAGAACGAGACATTGCCCTCTATTGTTTCACGCCTGGCGGTTAGCCTGCGCCCGTTTGCTCTGCTATTCTTGACACTTGGCTTGCGCGTCGACGCCCTCTCTCGTTGACGCGGAACGACATCGGGATTCGCAACACCCCATCCCGGTTCGACACCATCCATTGCAAAGGACACATATTCGTGGCAAACATTAAGTCTCAGATCAAGCGAATCAAGACGAACCTCAAGGCGCAGGAGCGCAACAAGGCCGTCAAGAGCGAGCTGAAGACCGTCATCCGTGCTGCACGCGAGGCAATCGCCTCGGGCGACAAGTCGCAGGCCGTCAACGCCGTCGCGACCGCTAACCGCAAGCTCGACAAGGCTGTTTCGAAGGGCGTCATCCACAAGAACCAGGCAGCGAACCGCAAGTCGGCCATCGCAGCCCAGGCAGCTGGAATCGCTGGCGAAGCGAAGGTCGAGAAGAAGGCTCCCGCCAAGGCGGCGGCGAAGCCTGCAGCCAAGGCAGCTCCAAAGGCAGCAGCAAAGCCTGCAGCCAAGGCAGCTCCGAAGGCAGCAGCAAAGCCTGCAGCCAAGAAGGCAGCGGACGACAAGTAAGTCTCTCGAAAACGGCCCTCGGTTCTCCGGGGGCCGTTTTTCTATGTCCTGTTGCCGCGCGTCGCGACGATATCGACGAGGCGTTCGACCGCGTACACGGGGTCCCGTCCGTCACCTTTGACCATCGAGTCCGCCTCGGCGACGGCGATGATGGCTGTTCCGATTGCCGGACCCGTCCAGCCTCGCAACGATCGTTTGGCGCGATCAATCATCCACGGCGCCATTCCCAACTCCTTCGCCGCGTCGGCAGGTCTCCCCTTGAAGCCGGCGACCTTGACCATCTGGCGAAGCTTCATTGCGAACGTGGCGATCAACGGCACTGGGTCGGAACCCGATTGAAGCGCGTGACGCAGCAGACGCAACGCTTCCGCACGATCACCGTCGATGGCGACATCGACCACGGCGAACGCGGTGACTTCTTCGCGGCCCTCGTAATAGCGATCAACGAATTCCTTCGTGATTTTGACTCCCAGGGCGTCCGTCGCCATCTGTGAGCACGCTGCGGCAAGTTCGGACAAGTCGTCGGTGAAGGCCTCAACGAGAGCAGCGACAGCGGCCTGTTCGGCGGTGACCCCGAGGCGCTTGAACTCGGAGGTGACGAACGCGGTTCGCTCGGCTTCCTTTTTCAATTCGGCGCAGTCAACTTCGAGCGTTCCGCTGAACGATCGAATCGCATCCAACATTCTCTTTCCGCGATTACCGCCGCCGTGGCGAACCATGACGATTACGTCCGATTCGACGCGGTCGAGGTAGGTGATGACGTCATCCATGAAGTCGTCCGAGGTTGACTCAGCGTTGCTCACGCGAATCATGCGGGGCTCACCGAACAGTGACGGACTTGCATAATCAAGCAGTGCACCGCGCGTGTATTGAGATGCGTCGAGGTCGGTGACTTCAAGTTCGGGGGTAACCGTACGGACCCGGTCGCGCAATTCACGGAAGACGCGATCGGCGAGGTAACTTTCGGGACCGGTAACGAGGACGATCGGCGCTTCTCTCACGCCGTGCCACGGCACCACAGTCGCTTTAGCCACGCTTTCCTCCTCACGTCAGTGTACGGCGGGCTACCCCGCCCGTTCGGTCCACACGCGAAGCGACCCGTCAGCGGCGCGAGAGATGAGCGCCATCCCCCGTTGGTCGCTACGAATTGCGATTCCGCCCGAACCAGCGACAAGCGCGAGCGCAGTTTCTGTCGGATGTCCGTAGTCGTTGTCGACCCCAACTCCGATGAGCCCGATATCGGCACGCAACCGTGCATAGAGCTCGGGACTCTGGTCAGCGGAACCGTGATGACTCACCTTGACCACGTCGATTTTCGCAATTCCCCCACGACTCAGCAGGTGGTTCTGTTCGTTTGCTGGCAAGTCGCCAAGGTCGACAAAGGTGATGCATGTTGAATCGCACAACCCGCCCGGTTGCAACGACACGATCACAGACGCGGGATTCCCCGGCTCGACCGGGATGGAATGGACTGGCCACGCGATTGACCACAAATACCGACCCAATTGGCCATTCATCCCACGGTCCGCGTCAACCAACTGAGCACCGCCGCCGGCCAGGTCGCTCAAGGTCAGGTCGTCGGCGAGACCGTCCGTGGGGCCGTGGATAACGGTCCCGACCCTGCCCACAATGGATCGATAACCTCCCGCGTGGTCGATGTCGAAGTGAGTGAGGACAAGAACGTCAATGTGGTCGATGCGTAACTGCGCGAGGCAGTCACGAATGGGACGGTCCTCGCGACCGACATCGATGAGCATCACCGCGCCCGAATCGCGAAAGACGACCGCATCGCCCTGGCCAACGTCACACTGCGCTATCGTCCAATCGTTCGGGGCCGACAGCCACGCAACACTTCGACCGCCGATAGTCGACGACAGTGCGACAAGTGTGAGAACCCCGGCTATGAACGCGGGAACGGGGCGTTTTGTGACAAGAGACCATGCAACGAATGCCGTACACAGAACCGCGATGGTGATTCCTACCGAACCGCCCGGCCACGGGATGGTGGGACTGGGCAGGGTTGTTACGGTGCGAGCGATGAGTGCAATCGCTGAACTCGAAAGCCACGCGACCCACAGGAACGGTAATCCCAGCGACGGGATTGACCCCAACAACAGACCGACCAATCCCGCTACCGTCGCAATCGGAGCGAGTGGGTCAGCGAGGAGGTTTGCGGGGATCGCGTACGTGGAGATTTCCGGTGCGAACACGAGGAGCAGCGGTTGCACCGAGATTTGTGCGGCGACTGGGATGGCGAGAACAGTCGCAAACCGAGTTGGAATCCACCGCCCGATGATCTCGGTGAGTGGTCGCGTCAGGACGAGAATTCCGGCGGTAGCTGCGACCGACATCGCGAACCCAATCGAATGCGCGAGCGACGGAGCGATGACGAGTGAAAGGAGCGTTGCGAGTGACAGTGCGGTGATTCCGGCCGTCGGACGACCCGACCCCAGCGCAACAAGTGCGATGACCGCCATGAAGGCGGCTCGGATGACGCTCGGTTCGACGCCGACCACGGCGACGAACACGCCCAACGCAACCATCGAGATACCCACGCGCCACCACAACGTCATCCCAGCCAGCGCGGACAGTCCGAATATGACAGACACGATCACCGCACAGTTCGCACCACTTACCGCCGTCAGGTGACTGAGCGACGCCACCCGCATCGCGTCCGTCAGCGACGTCGAGACCGCGCTCGTGTCACCCAGCACCAGTCCAGGTACTAATGTCGCACCGTCTCCGCCGAAGTGGGCGATCGATGTCGCAAAGTGTTCACGAATCCCCACCACCCAGTCCGGCGCCGTAGGCGCGCGGTAGGGCTCGACCGGCGCGAAAAACCACAACACGAGCCACAAACCCGCGGCAGGCCAGGCTGCAAACGGCACCGATCTCACAGGGTCAATTGGTCACGAAATCCTGCGAGCGTGACATCTCCGATGCCCGGCACATTCCCCAAATCGTCGATGCTGGCGAACGGCCCATTGTCATCCCTGAAGGCCACGATTCGCTCCGCCAACGTCGGTCCGATTCGGGGCAACGTGTCGAAATCCGAAGCGGTCGCACGATTGATGTTGAGCTTGCCGGTGCTTGCGGCACTCGTCGCGCCGGCGACACCGACGACGATTTGTTCGCCATCTTGAACTAATCGCGCGAGGTTGATGGAGGTTCCATCCGCTGTGTTGGCCAAACCACCCGCGGCCGCAATCGCGTCGAACACACGCGAATCGACGGGTAGTTCGTACACGCCCGGCTTCGCCACTTCCCCCGCCACGTGCACGAACACCGTCGAGACTGGAGGTGCGACGGTGGTGGTAGTCGGTGACACCGTTGTCTCATGCGATTCCGGGGCGCCGGCGGACAAGAGTGATCCGACGATGACGACCAGCGCGACGCCCGCACCCGCCGCAATCACCAGCTTTCGGCGACGACCGGGATCGTCCGGAATCGCTTTGACATACCAATCGCCCATGGCTCGACGGTAGGGCGAATTCGGTATCCGATCGCCTCAACGACGGTGCACTGTGGAGAACTAGTCTGCGACGACGATGTTGACGAGTTTCGGCGGACGGACAATCGTGGTGCGAATTATCTTGCCGTCCAGCGTCTTGGCGATTGACGCGCTCGCCATCGCGGCGTCGAGCAGGTCTTTCTCGGAAATGTCGGCGCTGACCTCGAGTCGTTCCTTGACCTTGCCGTTGATCTGCACAATCGCGGTGACGGAATCCTCGACAAGAAGCGACTCATCCGCGGCCGGGAATGTCTGCAGGCCCACGAAACGGTCGTGACCGAGTAGTTCCCACATGTCTTCGGCTACGTGCGGGGCGAACATCGACAACGCGAGAGCGAGTACCTCGGCGGCTTCGCGAACAGCGGGGTCCGCGGAGCCAGCACCGGAATCAATTTCCTTGCGAACATGGTTGACGAGGTCCATTAGTCGCGCGACGACGACGTTGAACTTATAGGCCTCAACAAGAGGTCCGACATCGGCGAGGAATTTGTGGGTTACGCGGCGAAGTGCGGCGGAACCAGACGACGCATCTGTCCCCACTGCGCTCGCCACATCGTGAGCGATGCGCCACGCGCGAGCGAGGAACTTGTGCGAACCCGTGACCGACACATCAGCCCAGTCGATGTCATCCTCGGGCGGCCCAGCGAACGCCATCGTCAATCGGACTGCATCGACACCGAACTTGTCTAGCTCCTCGCCGAAGAAGACGATGTTTCCCTTGGACTTGGACATCTTGGAACCGTCGAGGATGACCATTCCCTGGTTGAGGAGTGCCTCAAACGGCTCATCGAAATCGATATGACCGAGGTCGAACAACACCTTGGTGATGAATCGCGCATAGAGCAGGTGCAGAATCGCGTGCTCAACGCCGCCGACATACTGGTCGACCGGAGCCCACTGCTTGACCTTCTCGGGGTCGAATGCCTGAGTGTCGTCGTTCGGCGACAAGAAGCGAAGGAAGTACCACGACGAGTCGACGAAAGTGTCCATCGTGTCGGCGTCACGCAGCGCGGGTGAACCGTCACGCGGGTCGATTACGTTAACCCACGCCTCGGCTGCACCGAGTGGCGACGAACCCTTGGGACGCAGGTCGAGTCCCTCAGTCGGCGGCAGTTCAACCGGTAACTGGTCGGCGGGTACGGGAATCAGTTCGCCGTCGGCACCGTGAATGATCGGAATCGGCGTTCCCCAGTAACGCTGGCGCGAGATGAGCCAGTCACGCAGACGGTACGTCGTCGCGCCCTTGCCCGTGCCTGCCTCTTCGAGGATGTCAATCGCTTTTGCAATCGCATCGGCTTTCCACAACCCATCCATCGGGCCAGAGTTGATGTGCGGACCGTCGCCCGTCGTCGCAATGCCCGTCGTTGCGGGGTCGTTCGGCTCGTCGGACTTCACATCGACAACGACGCGGATGGGCAGGTCGTACTTGAGCGCAAAGTCGAGGTCACGCTGGTCGTGTGCGGGGACCGCCATGATCGCACCCGAGCCGTAATCGGCGAGGACGTAATCCGCCGTCCAGACCGGAACGGACTCGCCGTTCAACGGGTTGATCGCGTGCGTACCGAGGAACACACCAGTCTTGGGGCGGGTCGCATCCTGGCGTTCGATTTCGGTCTTCTTCTGCACCTCGGTGAGATAGTCCGCGAACGCCTGTCGAACGGCGGGTTCCGCACCAGCCGCAAGTTCACTGGCGAGATCGGAATCGGGGGCGACGACCATGAACGTTGCGCCGAACAGGGTGTCAGGTCGAGTGGTGAAGACCGGAATCTCTCGCGTGGAACCCTCGACCGTGAAGACAACCTCCGCACCGCGTGAACGACCGATCCAGTTCCGCTGCATCGTGATCACCTTCGCGGGCCACGTCGCCTCGAGTCGGTCGAGGTCGTTGAGGAGTCGATCGGCGTAATCAGTAATGCGGAAGTACCACTGGGTGAGCTTCTTCTTGACGACCATCGCGCCGCTGCGATCGCTCGTTCCGTCGGGTAGAACCTGTTCGTTCGCGAGGACGGTCTGGTCCACCGGGTCCCAGTTGACCCACGAATCCTTTCGGTACGCGAGCCCCTTCTTGAACATTTCGAGGAACAACCACTGATTCCACTTGTAGTACTCGGGGTCCGACGTGTGCAGGACACGGCTCCAGTCGAAGGAAGCCGCGTAACGCTTCATCGACGTGCGCTGCTGGTCGATGTTCTCGTACGTCCAGTCACGAGGGTTCACACCGCGCTTGATGGCCGCGTTTTCAGCGGGAAGACCGAACGAGTCCCAGCCAATCGGGTGCAAGACGCGGCAACCGCGAAGTCGCCAGTAACGCGCAAGAACGTCGCCCAAGGCGTAAACCTCGGCGTGACCCATGTGCAAGTCGCCCGATGGGTAGGGGAACATGTCGAGGATGTACTTGTGCGGACGGTCATCGGACTGATCGGGCACGTCAAAGGGCCGCTCCGATTCCCAAATCGGGGCCCACTTGGCTTCCAAACGTCGGAAGTCGTATTCGATCTCGTCCACAACGGCCTTTCCCGCGCGAGCACGCGCTGACCCTAGTTTATTCCGCGGAAAGGAATGAGTTGGGCGAGGCGCCGAGTACCCGCAGTAAAGCGTCGGCCTTGACTCCCACCTCACGGATTTCGGCCAGCGGATCGGACCCGGCTGTAATCCCGCCACCGACGCCAATGGTCGCGCCAACGTTGTCGATGACGATGGAACGAATTGTCATTGCCAACGTGAGGTCTCCTCTGCCGGCGAAGCCGAACACGCCCGAATACATTCCACGTTCACTCGATTCGAGGCCGTTCAGGATTTCGACGGCGCTGCGTTTGGGGGCGCCCGTCATCGACCCGGCCGGGAACAGCGCGGCGGCGGCGTGAGACGCGGTTACTCCGTCAGCCAAGGTTCCCGAAACGGTGCTGACGAGCTGGTGAACGGTCGAGTACGTTTCGACCACGTGCAGCGCAGGCACGTGAACCGAGCCCGTTTCGCACACCTTCGACAGGTCATTGCGACACAGGTCGACAATCATGAGGTTTTCGGCGCGCTCCTTGTCGGATTCGAGCAGATCGCGCTTCAACAGGGCGTCCTCGGCCGGGTCCATACTGCGCGCGCGGGTTCCCTTGATGGGCTTCGTCGACGCGACACGACCCCGAACGGTGAGGAACGTTTCCGGTGACGAGCTGAGCAAATACACATCGCCTGAACGGATGAAGCCGCCGTGTCTGGTCGGGCTCGCGTGTCGCAGTGCGATGTACGTCCCGACAGGGTCGATTTCACCGGGCACGTCGATCGACGTCGTCAAACACAACTGATAGGCGTCGCCGTCGGTGATGTGCCGCAGGCACTCGGCGATGAACCCTGCATATTCTTCTGGCGAATCGCGCCAGTTCGCAGCGCGAGGTTCTGGCGTTGGCCATTCAAGCAGCGGGGATTGTGCACCTGCGACATTTGTCAGTTCCGTCGCCCATGCATCGGCCCGAGATTCGTCCTTTGCATAAATGGATACCGAACCGTCGCGGTGATCAACCTCGAGAAGAATGTCCACATCGAGGATGAGGGCGCGGTCGTGTCGTTCGATGCCGACGGAGACACCTAGCGTCGATCCTCGCTCCCCGTATGAGATCCACCCCACTCGAGACACAGGAACATCGTTTGCCGATTCGAGTTCCGCGAATCCGTTTGTGACGGCAACGGGCGTGCCGAGACCGAGATACGAGACCGTTTCCCCAAGAGAATCGTCGAGCCAGAAACCGTGAGGTTCGCGGGCGATGAGCTGCAGGAACGCGTCCTCGGCTCGGACAGGAACACCGACGTCACGTCGAACAAACCCGTCTGCCATACCCTTAACCCTATGGTCGACACGACGATTTATCGCTGGGCGGACGGCGCTCTCGCCGTCGAAGAGTGGTGTGACACCAATCCGGGTGCGGTTCTCGTCGCCGATTCGTTTCTTGTTGAGGATGGTGCTGTCGTCGAGGTAGACCGTCACGTCGACCGTTTTGCGCGTGGTCTCGTTGCACAAGGTGTCGAGATGGACGCGCACGCGTTTGCGACCAATGCCCTCTCCCACATACCCCGCGAAGGTCGTTGGTTCCCTCGATTCGAGGCGATCGAGTACGGTGACGGTGCCTTGCTCCGTTTTCACCTGCGCCCCGCACCCGACGCTCTCGAAACGGTCACCGTTGCCACCGCCGAAACGGATCCGCGTACGCACCCGTTCATCAAAGGTCCCGACCTCGTCGCTCTCGGAAACGTTCGTCGCGATTCGGGCGCTGGCGAAGCGATTCTGTTGCAAGACGGTTTTG
>JBDLPW010000002.1:0-3356 GCA_039800905.1 Actinomycetota bacterium
AACGCTCACGCTGTAAGGCTAGCAATCGACTCGGTTTGAGGCACTGCGCCCGACCTGTTAGACTCGTCAGGTTGCCGTGTGCAACGTGCGCCCGTAGCTCAACGGATAGAGTATCTGACTACGGATCAGACGGTTGGGGGTTCGAATCCCTCCGGGCGCGCCACTTCAAACATCTTGCTTTGGCGAACGAAGACAGCGAATCCTTGTAGCGGCGAAGCTTCAGTGTGCAGAATTCGACCGCACAATGGGTGGTTGCCGGCCCGGGGTCGTGGCTTGACCAGTTGGTCGAACAATGTAAAATATTTTTCCATGAACGGAATTACTCGCCCGACGACGAAGGCAATTTGCGCGGCCGCTGTCCTTATCGCATTGCAGTCTGGGTATTCGATTCCATCTTCCGCGGCCACTTGCGACAACCAATTCATCTGGACTGTCGACGACGGCGCTGCAACCGCGGAAGAGCCGATGGGCGTGATGCAGAAATGGTCTACCGAGGGCACACTCCTTGACTCGTTCGAATTCAATTCTTATCGGCGATTCACCGGCGACATCTCCCTCAGTGCTGACGGTAAGCACCTCTACGGGATCGCCTATTCCGCTGACAGCAACGGCTACTGGGCCGGTTCTGACTACCACGATGTCTTGGATTCATACAGTGAAGCTGGTCCGGCAGATCTGCAATCACTCGAGAACACGGACCTCACCCTGACGGGTAACCGAATCGGGCCAGATGAGGACTACCAAACGACTGAAAATGGTGTGACAACTTTTAAGCGTCTCGAGGCGTCGTGGCTCGTCGATAACTGGGCTCTAGAGGCCGGCTATTACTGGGCCAGGGGTGGTGCGGTGATTGCTGAAGACACCATGGTTATCGACCGGGATTATTGGAGTGGTCAGTTACTCAAAATAGACCTGGCGGACAGCCGAACAGCAACGAACTGGATCAACCTGCACGATGCGGATGAATCGCTAATCGAAGCTGGACAGAATTCAGGATTTCCGATTGCAGAACAAACTGTTTTCAATGCGTGGGGATTGGGCGGCGATGTCGTCCTCATGGCCGATGGTGATGTCTTAATCCTCGCCTGGAACAACCTCTTTGATACTGCCTCGGGGCATGCCGAAGCGTCTGAGACACCGTTGCTCGTCAGAATCCATTCGAACACGAGCGAGCCAGTACTCACGAGCAATGACAACACCGTAACTGTGGTCGGCAGAATCGATATTCCCGTTCGCGACGGCGAATCAGGTCCTAACCATGCATATGGGGCGGGACGCGCTGGTGATCAATTGTTCATCGGCACCTCGAATGGATACCTCTTGCGCATGAAAGATATCCCAACTACCTCTTCACTTGACCCCATCGCGTTCGATGTGGTCGTTGATAGTGAGGGAACGACCTTCGGCGGAGCCGCGGGATCGAACGATTTCACGGTTTCCAATGCCGAGTGCACCAGCTCTACGACCTCGAACCTTGCGAACACGGGTGTCGATGTCTTGCCCTTAGCGAGTACTGGCTTCGTAGCTATTTCGACAGCAATTTTGCTTAGTGCTTTTCGGCAACGACGCCCAAAAAGTTTGAGCCGATTGGGTTAGAACTAAAGACCAGACTCTGTGAGTTCGAATTCGTCTCCCTCGTAGGCGGCCTTCAGCCCAGCGATATCAAGTTTCGTCATCGACAGCATTGCGCGCGTTGCGCGGGCACGCCCCTCCGCGTCAGGCCCGCCGAGGTAGCGGCCCATTTCTGTGGGGACGACCTGCCACGAAACCCCAAACCGGTCTTTCAGCCAACCGCACTGGCTTTCTGCCCCGCCGTTCGCGGTGAGAGTTGACCAGTAGTAGTCGACTTCCTCTTGGTCTGCGCAAGGGATGACAAAAGAGATGGCTTCGGAGTGGGTGAAGAACGGGCCGCCGTTGAGCGCGATGAATTTCTGACCGAAGATTTCGAAATCGACCGTGACTTCGGTGTTGGCTTGGTTCCCCGGGGTTTCCACCGGAGTCACCCAATCGCTCACCATGCGGCTATCGGGAAAGACGCTCACGTAAAACTCGGCTGCCTCGCGGCCGTTTCCGTCGAACCACAGGCAGGTGGTGAGGCTCTTCGAATCAGTCATGGTGTTCATATTTCCACGCAAAACTGCGATTCGACGGAGGCATCTTGATTATCGGCGCAGGGGTCGCTGGACTGCCCACCGGGATCATGCTGCGCGAGGCCGGTATTGACGCGCACATTTGGGCCGAGAAAGTAACACAACACATGACCTCCGACATTGCCGCGAGGGTGCGCACGCGATGTCGTTTACTTCGTGCGTGGGTTTTCGAAGCTTAAAGGTATGGTCGCAATTCGACGCGGCGATTACACGCACGCGAACCGGCGAGGGCAAGCGTCTCGGCTACACCACCGTCCGGAACATCGATGATCCAGAATCCGCTGTAGAAGTCCGGACCGTCAAACAACGAGCCGTCACTAATTGACCCGACTCCATCACGGTTGTCAATGAGGGTTGCAGTTCCCGGCGCGCCGATTCCGGCGGCGGTTACCCAGTGACCGTCACGCTGAAGTCGCTCGTTGAATTCATCAATCGCAGCCATTTCGTCGCCCGTTCCGGAGTTTGAGACCGAGTCAATGACGAAGATGATGTAGCGCATCAGAACCGCTATCAGTCCGATTCGTCCGCGGGTTTGGCGGTTCCGCGTAGTTCGTCCACCTGGCGTTCGAACATCTTCGCCAACTTGTCCATCGCTTCGTACTCGGGTGATCCCGGACCGGGGGCGCCGGTGCGCTGGTATTCGGCCGGCTTCTCGTCGTCGCTCATGTGTTCACTCTAAATCGTGGAGTTGTCGATGACGAAACGGAACTTGACGTCACCGGCGACGACGCGGTCATACGCGGTGTTGATGTAATCCGCGCCGATGACTTCGACGTCACAGACGATGTTGTGTTCAGCACAGAAGTCCAACATTTCCTGAGTTTCGCGAATCGACCCAATCTGCGAACCGGCGATGGAGCGGTGACGGCGCATCAGTTTGAACAACGCGGTCGGATGGGTAAGCGCACCGACGGCACCGACGATGACGTACTTTCCGTCGAGACCGAGCAGGTCAAGGTACGGGTTGACGTCGTGGTCGCCCGGCGCGGTCGAGATGATGAGGTCGAACTGTTCGGCGTGCGCCTTCATCGTGTCGACATCAGTCGAAACGAGCACGTCGTCCGCACCCAGCTCGCGGCACATGGCGACCTTGTCAGGGCTTGTCGTGATGGCGATGGTGCGCGCACCGAGTGCCTTCGCGAACTTGATTCCCATGTGGCCGAGGCCACCGATGCCGACGATACCGACTGTCACGCCAGGGCCGGC
>JBDLPW010000003.1:0-32338 GCA_039800905.1 Actinomycetota bacterium
GCTGCGGCTCTCAGTGTTGTGATCTCTTTCACGCCGCTTGATAAATGGGCGAATGGTCTCGTCGCGAAGTCGAAGTAGTCCTTGACCACCTAGCAAAAAATAGTCTGAAAGGCGTTTGGCGAATCTAGCCGAACGGGAATCAGCGCTTGGAAACCGCCGCCGACTTCGTCTCGGCGCGAGGCGTGCGACGTGACGCTCGCTGGATAAAACCGATCAACAGTTCCCCGCCCAACACAATCGCGGTGGCAAGCGGTGCCCAAGGCAACATCACATAAGCGATAGCGAACCACGCCACGATTTCCACGACGACCATCCCGGCTAGACCAGTTACCGTCAAGACGATGAACGTGCGCTTTGCCCGCGACTGGCGACGTCGCCAGATGAATGCGGCCAGCAAGACTGCCAGGAATACCCAGAGAACCCACCACGGGACAAATTGCTCAAGCGGGATAAGGCGTACCGCGGCGTGAGGACCGGACTTACCATTTCCGAGAATCTCGACGACGGCGTTAGTGCCCTGATCGAACTCTTGGATAGCGTTCATGGTTGCATCGGAAAGTTGAATTTGTCCGTTCGAATCGACACGAACCCCACCCAAGTCGCGCGTCCCCACGATTCGAATGCTGTGAGCGGCGGGTTCGAGCACGTCGATTGGGAGAAGTCCGTCGATGTGAGCGTTTCCGTACTTGTCGACAAGTGCGGAACCGAAGATGATCGGATCCGTAGTCACGGCAAGGTAAACGACAGAACCAGGTTCGTACCCACCTGCGTCACCGCCAACTTCAACCCAATGGTCGGCCGACGCGGTGTCAAAACTTCCGAGGGTCTTGGGTTTACCCAGACCGCTCGCCTTGAACAGGTCGGTGGCGTCAGGCGTCACTTCACCAGTCGTCACCTTGTCCCAATTGACATCAGTTACTGCGGCAACATCTGAAATCTTTGCGAAGTCCGTCTCTTGGCGGGCTGTTGACTCTTCCAGAGTCGCTGCAACCGCGACCGTGTCGATGGCACTGGAATCGCTCAACACGAACTGGCCTGCAGTTCGCGCACCGGATACGCGGATGACGACTGAGCTTCCCGCTTTGAAGCCATCGACAGCTTCCGTGCTCATCTCGTCGACCGTTCGTGCGGCACTTGCCTGGGTCAAGGCTGCCTGTAGAGGGCTAACGTTTCCCGAGCTACCCTTCACGCCATTGCCCAAGTCAATCGTCGCGGCGATAATCGTCTCCGGTGCCCACGGCGTGACAAGGTTCACGCCCGGATCGGACGGCGTCGGCAATGGCGTCGGTGACGGCGTAGGCAACGGGTCGATTGGTACGACAGGAACTGGAGTCAGACTCCAAATCGCGTAAAGCGTGACATCGGTGGTCGGCGTAATTCGCGAGCCCGCAACGTACGGAACGCCAGTTCCGCTCGCAGACGTGTTCCACTCAACAAAGTCGTATCCCGCACGAGACATTGCTTGGCTAGACGCAACAACCAGAGCGGAACCGCCGTAAGTGAACGTCTGGTTCGCAATCCGACCAGTTCCACCGTTCGCGTTGTAGCGAACGGCAAAAGTGACCGGAGTCCACTGCGCATACAGGGTGACGTCGCCAGGCATGCTCGGAGTCAGAGTTGAGCCGAGAGCGGTACCGCCAGAGGTAACGACATACCAACCGGTGAACACGAAACCGGTGCGTGTCGGCGCTGCCGGCAGATTAACGGACTCTCCCCAGGTGTAGCCGATCGAACCGACGGTCGAACCACCCTGGGTATTGAAAATGACGAGGTAATCATTCGCGGTCCAGTGTGCGTACAGTGTCACGTTTTCCGCGGCGTCCGGAGTGAAGTCTGTGTCGACCTGCTGGCCGCCCGATGCGGACTCGAACCAACCGTCAAACGTGTAGCCGCTTCGTATCGGCCCACCGCGAAGGGTGACCGTGTCGCCATAGTAGAAGTCGGTGTTGTCGACCGAAGAGCCGCCGCGCGAGTCATAGGTGATCGTGTAGTTGCTCATCGCCCACTGCGCGTACAGCGTGACATCGCCGGGCACAATCGGGGTAAGCGAGCTGCTGAGAGCGGTGCCGCCAGTCGGGGTCACGAACCATCCGAGGAAGTTGTAACCGGTTCGCGACGGGGCGTCGGCCAGCATGACCGTGGTTCCGTAGACGAAGCTGGACGGGTCAACGTCGGAACCACCCTGCGAGTCATAGTTGACGGAGTAGGAATTCACTGACCATTGCGCGGTCAAGGTGATGTTTCCGAACCCAGACGTCTGCGCCGTGGTCGAGTCGAGTGCGACGTGCTGTGTCGGGGCGTGCGTGCCCGTCAGGATCCAACCGGCGAACTCGTATCCAGCCCGGCTAGGAGGAGTCGGTAGCGCGAACGGTGAGTCCGTTGAATAGGTACCGTCGCCACCAGCGTGTGCGGTGTCCGCGTTGTTGTCAACGTACGTCACGCTGTAAGAGCCTTCTGACCATTGCGCGTAAATCGTCACATCGCCCGGCGTGCTCGGTGTGAACTCGGCATCGAGCGGCATGCCGTCCTCGGCTGTGACGTACCAACCGATGAACACATAACCGGTGCGAGTCGGTGCAGTGGGAAGAGTGACAGCGTTGCCGAACAGGAAGGTTTCCGACGACACTGATGATCCGCCTTGAGTGTCATAGGTAACCGTGTACGAATTCGCCGACCAATCAGCTGTGAGGATGACGTTGCCATAACCCACGGGTGTCACCGAAATTGCGAGTGACGAAATAGGGGTAGCGGAAACGTGCATGCCCGTCATTTGCCAACCTGTGAAGGTGTACCCGCTGCGAGCCGGCGGTGTCGGAAGTGTGAATGTTCCACCGGTCGAGTAGGTGGTGCCACCCCCTACATGAGCTGTTGTTGGAGAGTTGTCGTCGTACGTCACGGTGTAGCTCAGTGGTGTCCACTGCGCTGTGAGGGTGATTGACCCGTAGCCGTTCGGGCTTGCGGTGAATGCCAGCGAATCAATTGACGCTGTCGAAATGTGTCCGCCGACCATCTGCCATCCGGCGAAGAGGAACCCGCTTCGCGTCGGTGCGGTCGGCAAGGTGAATTCCGATCCGGTGGCGTAGGTTGAGTCAGCGCCGACGTGTTGCGTCGTCGCTCCGTTGTCGTCGTAGGTGATGTTGTTATTGTTCGCAGTCCAGTGCGCGTAAAGCGTGAAGTTTCCCGGGCTGGACGGTGTGTGGGTGGAACCCATCGCCGATCCGCCACTGGGGCCAGCAAACCATCCAGCGAAGGTGTAGCCGTTACGCGTCGGGCCAGCCGGCAAAGTCAATGTGTCGCCGAAGTCGAATCCCAGCGCGTCGACCGATGTTCCACCCTGAGTATCGAACGAGACGGTGTACGAGTTGGCAGTCCACTGAGCATAGATCGTGATGTCCCCTGGCGTGCTCGGTGTGTGCGTTGATCCCAGTGCGGTGCCACCGCTCGACGCAACGAACCAGCCGGTGAATGTGTAGCCTGACCGGGTCGGTGCGGAAGGCAACGTGAACGATCCGCCGAAGACGTAGCTCGACGAGGACGTCGCCGAGCCGCCATGCGTGTTATAGGTGACCACGTAGGTGTTGGCGCTCCACTGCGCCGTGAGCGTGACGTTTCCATATCCGGAAGGAGTGGACGTCGTCGCCGCGGCGCCAATTGACGCTGTCGTTACGTGTGAACCAACCATTTGCCAACCGGTAAAGGTGTAACCCGTTCGGATTGGAGCGGTCGGGAGTGTGAACGAGGAACCTGTCGAATAGGACGTATCCCCGCCCACATGCGACGTTGTCGCGTCGCTATCTACATACGTGACCGTATTCGAGACAGCAGACCACTGTGCGTAAACCGTAACGTTGCCCGGTGTGCCTGGCGTCAATGTCGAACCAAGTGCGCTGCCACCGGTCGAGGCAACGAACCAGCCGTTGAACGTGTAGCCGGACTTGGTCGGCGCAGACGCCAGCGTGACCGAGTTTCCAAAGGTGAAGGGTGACGACGAGACGGACGATCCACCCTGGCTGTCGTAAGCGACGTAGTAGGTGATGACGGTCCACTGTGCATACAGCGTGACATTTCCCGGTGACGTCGGAGTTAGCGTCGAACCCAATGCCGAGCCACCACTCGTGGCGAGGAACCAACCGTTGAAGGTGTAACCGGCGCGCGTCGGAGCCGACGCCAGGGTAAACGAGTTACCGAACGTGTACGACGACGATGAAACCGACGAACCACCCTGTGAGTTATATGTAACGGTGTACGTGCTCGCCGACCACTGGGCGTAGAGGGTTACGTCACCGGGGGTTCCCGGTGACAGGGTGGCACCCAATGCCGATCCACCCGTCGAGGCGACG
This sequence comes from Actinomycetota bacterium, assembly GCA_039800905.1. Classification (GTDB taxonomy): domain Bacteria; phylum Actinomycetota; class Actinomycetes; order Actinomycetales; family Microbacteriaceae; genus MWH-TA3. The sequence continues at coordinate 4,341 of JBDLPW010000003.1, forward strand.
AACCACCCGTTGAATGTGTACCCGGCGCGCGTCGGAGCCGAAGCCAAAGTAATCGAGTTGCCGAAGGTGTACGTCGCTGACGATACCGACGAGCCGCCTTGGCTGTCGTAGGTCACCGTGTACGAGTTCGCCGACCACTGTGCGTAGAGCGTGATGTCGACGGGATCCGGCGGTGTGTATGTCGTGCCCAGTGCAGTGCCACTACTCGATGCGACGAACCACCCGCTGAACGTGTAACCCGATCGCGTCGGTGCGTCCGGGAGAGCGATGGTCTCATCGGTGTCGAACGTGCCCGACGCAACAGTCGATCCGCCCTGTGTGTCATAAGTAACAACGTGGTGGTCCGCCTGCCACACCGCGTAAAGCGTCATCGGGCTTCCAATGGTGATAGGGCCTTGGTTCTGGTAGGACGCAGTTGGTGTACCAGTTGCAAGCGACCAACCCAGGAACTGATAGCCCGTGCGGGTGTAGGTGTTGGCCGGAAGGTTCGATGTACCGATTCTGTGGATGGTCGTCATCGAGCCGCTTCCACCGTTGGGGTCGAAAACCACGGGGTACGTAATCAGTTCCCACTGCGCGTAGAGCGTGACGGACGAGGTGAATGGGTACGTCGCACCGTCGAGGTAGGTGGTTCCGCTTCCATCTGACACCGTGTTCCAACCGATGAAGTTGTATCCCAAACGTGTGAACGAACTAACGTCCAGTGGCGTTGACGTGTTGGCCGACTGGTTGGCCATGGTTCCGGTTCCCAAGTTCGTGTTGAACGTGACCGTATAAATGGGAGTCCACTGCGCGTAGAGTGTCAGGTCGGCCGCGAATCCATACGACGCTGCGTTTGCGTATGCGGTTCCTGTGCCGTTCAATGCAGTATTCCACCCGGTGAAGACATAGCCGCTCCGTGTGAAGAGGTTTGACTGCAGCGTTCCCGTACCCGGCGCTGCTGACTGGTCCAGCATGGTTCCCAGTCCGCCGTTTGAATTGAACGTCACCGTGAAGATGCTCTGCGTCCACTGCGCGTAGAGCGTCACATCGGCGGTGAACGGATAGCTCGCCGAGTTTGAATACGTGGTTCCGGAACCATTCGCATTCACTGCCCAGTTGGAGAACGAGTAGTTGGTTCGCGTGAATGCGTTCGCGTCAAGGTTCGTTGCAGAGTTGCCCGTTTGCGTCGTCATAGTTCCCGAGCCACCGTTGTTATTGAATGTGACCGTAAACCAGGACTGTATCCACTTCGCGTAATAGGTCGTATTGTCGGCGGCAAAGGTCAACGTAGACGTAGCGTTATAGTTCGTTCCGGTTCCGTCCGCGCGCGTGTTCCATCCGCCAAACGTATAACCGGGACGAACGAATGTGTTGGCTGGCGCGACAGTCGTCGCGTTAGTGGATCCAACTCGCGGAGTAATGAGGGTGCCCGAGCCTCCGTTGGGGTCGAACATAATGCTGACCTGGCCGACCGAATACGTGATGTACTGGGCATAGAGCGTCACATCTGCCGTCAAGGTGATGCGTGACTGATCTGCGTATCCCGTGCCCGAACCATCGGCAACGGTGTTCCACCCATAGAAGATTGCTCCAGTACCGGTAAACGTGTTCGCCGACAGCACCATCGAACCCGTCGATGTTGACTGATCCGCCATGCTTCCAGACAGGCCATGTGCATCGAAGTGAACCGTGTGCGTCGTAATCGTCACCCATTGTGCATACAGGGTCACGTTGACCGATGAGGTCAGGGATGCGCCATCCGAATAGGTCGTTCCCGTGCCGTTGGCCGCGGTCGCCCAGCCCGTAAATACCTTGCCGGTGTAGGTGAATTGGTTCGGAGACAAAACTATCGTCGCGCCCGTTACAGCAGACGCCTGGGTCGGCATCGAACCCGTGCCTCCGTTTGAGTTGAATGTGACCGAATATCCGGCGGGCGTCCACTGCGCATAGAGCGTAATCGACTTGTTGGCAGCGGAACCAAATGGGTATGAGAAGTTCTGGGCATAGGACGTTCCCGTGCCGTCCGCCTTGGTGTTCCAACCGCTGAAATTGTAGTTAGTGCGCGTGAACGAGTTCGTCGTCAACGCCTTGTTCGAAGAGGTCGACGTTTGGTTCGACATCGTTCCGGTTCCGCCATTCGCGTTGAAGATGACGGTGTTACGTTCGTTAAGTGTGTACAGAATGATGTCGCTCGCGAATGAATATGTCGCGCGGTCTGCATAGCTGACGACACCGCCAGGCGACGTCGCCCATCCCAGGTATGTGTATCCGTTGACTGCGGCCGCTGCGGTCAATGCAGTTGGCGTTGCGGCTAGCTGGTAAGTCGGACTGCCACCCGATGCAGAGTTCGGCCAGAAAATGACGATGTGCTGTGATCCGGTGACTGATACCCACTGTGCATAAAGAGTTGTCGTCGTCGTGAATGTCGAGATTCCGGACTGTCCGTTGTAGTACCAGGTCCCCGTGCCATTTGCCGAGGTGTTCCAACCTTCAAATACATATCCGGTACGCGCGTACATCAAAGGGTTCAAAGTGTGGGAGGACGGCGTCGACACAATTTGTGTGACATCGGCGCCACCGCCGGTGAAGTTCGACTTGTAGGTAAGTATCGGCAACCAGACCGCGTAGAGAGTGATGCTCGAGGTGAACGCGAACGTCTGTCCGTCGGTGTAGGCAGTGCCGGTGCCGTTTGCCCTTGTGTTCCAACCGCCAAACGAGTAACCGGTGCGGGTGAACGCATTTGCGGTCAGTGCGCGGCTGCTTGCCGCAATCTGCGGCGACATCGATCCACCGCTTGCGCTGTTTCCGAAGAACTGCACATAGTTGCTTCCAGTGGGGACGACGGTCCACTGTGCGTAAAGAGTGGTCGACGTGTTCGAACCGCCGAAGGGGTACGTGGCGTTCTGCCCGTATCCAACACCAGAGCCATCCGGAGCGGTGTTCCAACCCGCGAACACATAACCGGAACGCGTGAAAGTGTTGTTTGAAAGAGACGCATCCGAGGTCGTCTGCTGCGCACTCAAAGTTCCTGTGCCACCGTTGGCGTTGAACGTCACCTTGTTGTTCTGCCATGAGGCCCACAGTGTTGTGGATGTCGCGAATGAATATGTTGCACCGTCCGCATAGAGGACGCTACCGCCCTTAGTCGTCGACCAACCCATAAAGGTATTACCCGCGTAAATGAAAGGGTTCGCGTTGAGGGCAGTACTTGTTCCCGCCGCTTGATAGACGACGGTGTTGGATGCCAGTGTCGAACCGGCATTTCCCAGGAACATGACCGCGTGTTGACCAGGTGTACCCGGAGCCCACTGCGCATAGAGGCTGGTTGCGCTCGTCAGAGTGAGGCTCGCACCATCGGCATACACCGTCGAGGTCGTACCTGATACGGCCGAGGACGAGGTGGTCCAACCCACAAACACGTAATTCGTGTAGGTGAATGTGTTCGCGTTGAGGTTCGTTGCCGTGACGAATCCGACCTGTGCGGGCATTGTGCCAGTACCAGCACCCGCGTTGAACGTGACTTGGTAACCCCACTGCGCGTAGAGGATCGCGTTCGCAGTGAAGGGGAAGGTTCCACCCGGCGCATAGGCGGTGCCCGACCCGTCCGGCGCGGTGTTCCAGCCTTTGAGCACCTTGCCGGAGGGGACAGTAAAGGTATTCGCCTTAATCGCGGTCGCCGTCGACGCAACCTGCGCGGACATGTTTCCAGAACCACCATTCGGATAGAACACGATTCCGAACGAGCCGGGCGGGGTTGCGATCCACTGAGCGTAAAGAGTTGTCGCTGCGTTGAACGTCGCCGACGTTCCATCGAGATACCACGTACCCGTGCCCGCAGCGTTCGTGTTCCACCCAGTGAACATGTAGTTCGTTCGTGTGTAGGTGTTCGCCGGCAAGGTTCCCGCGGATGCGATGGTGAACGTTGGGGACGTCATCGTTCCCGAACCGCCGTTAGCATCAAGCGTGATGGTGATCGAGTTCGTCCACTGCGCGTACAGGGTGGTCGACGCAGAGAAGGTATACGACGTTCCCGCGGTGTAGGCCGTTCCGGAACCATTAGCGGCGGAATTCCACCCGGTGAACAAATAGTTTGTTTTCGTGAAGCCGTTTGCTGACAGATTCGCGGCCACCCCGTAGGTATACGTCTGCGCCGACGTCGATCCACCCGTTCCACCGTTGGTGTTGAAGGTGACGGTGTAGGTATTGATTGTCCACTGCGCGTAAAGAGTCGCATCGCTCGTGAACGCGTAGGTCGCTCCCGCCGCGTAGGCCGTTCCGGTTCCGTTCGCCGCCGTGTTCCACCCGTTAAACGTGTATCCGGTCCGCGTAAATGTGTTTGTCGTCAGTGCGGCGGAGACATTCGAACTCTGCGCCGACATCGTTCCGGAACCGCCGTTGGAATCGAACGTCACCGTCTTGGACGGCGCTGGAACCCAGATCGCGTAGAGCAGGGTCGACCCCGCGGTGAACGGGAAGGTCGCGCCATCGGCGTAGCTCGTTCCCGAACCATCCGCGGCGGTGTTCCACGTCGAGAAAACATAGGCAGTTCTCGTGAAGAGGTTCGCATTCAGGCTTCCTGCCGTCGGCGATGTCTGGAAACCCATGTACCCAGTACCGCCATTAGCGTTGAATGTCACAACGTTCCCGGTGGTAACCCACTGCGCATAAAGCGTCGTTGCTGTGGTGAAAGGGAACGTAGCTCCATCACTGTATGACGTACCAGAACCGTTGGCCGCAGTGTTCCATTTCTGGAAGTAGTTTCCTGATTTTGTAAAGGCGTTTGGCGTGAGAGGCGTAGCGACAGCGGCAGTTTGGTCAGCCATCGTGCCGGTACCACCGTTCGCGTTGAACGTGACGGCGACGGCGGGTGCAGCGCTTGCCATCTGGGCGCCGTTTGACCACGACCCACCAACGATCACAGCGATGGCTAGGAGTAAGCCAACAAACCTCTTGCCCAAGGGCATGAGGCGTGTAATCACGCTGTCTGAAACGGTGACCTCCAGGGTGTCGACCAACAACTACCTAGTAATTCGACGGGGATAGAGCCCTGAATTCATAACATTTCGGGTTATGGAATATGGCAGTGACAAATGGCCTTTATGCCGAAGAAATTTCTACTTAAGCACTTTGTAGGTGAGGGTAAGCGTGAACGACGAGATGGAGTATTTCGCACCGTAAGGGACCTCAAGCCTCGGCACCAACGACCACGTCGAGCCAGATTCGAGTGGGTCGTACGCCGGCATGTAACCCATGTCAAAGTTGTAGGTCTTGACCTTGTTGAAGCCTCTGCTGGAGCCAGAAGATCCCTCGATGTAGAAATACCCAACAGGCGAACCGCTGCGGAAAGCTGACACCGTGAGTTGCGCGGTGGCGTGGACGTTCGCATATGACTTACGCATGTCCGCGTTCGTAATGTTCATCGTTCGTTGACAATAGCCCTGGCTTGCGACCGCCCTGACATTGAGCACACCATTTAAGGCCGGCGCGCACAGGAATTCGAAGACTGAGGCGTCCACTTGAATCTCGTTGAAAAAATGGCCGCTGTACGTTTTCGACCAACTTGCGTTCACGAGTTTCTTTGCGGACACAATCACCGTCGTCGATGCGGTTCGGGTGGTGGAGTCTGAACCGATTGCCGTGAGCTGAACCGTGTAGGTCCCCGCGACGATCGAGCCACCGTTGAGGGCGTTCCACGAAAAGGTGCGTGTGCCGCTCTGGGTCAATGCCCATTCTTTGACGACGGTCGTGCCCAGCTTTACCGCGAGCTTTGACCCCGCCTGCAAATCCTCGACCACGCTCGGCCCGCTTTGAGACGGAATCGTCGTTGTGAACACGACGGTGTCTCGGAAACCATCGGCGTAAGGATAAACCGACGGATAAGCAGCAGACACCGTCGAGACCCCAATGATTCCTTCCGGAACTATCGGTTGCGAAATGACCGGGTACGCAGAAGCTGAGACGGGCGATAGCAACAGCCCGACGAGAACGGTGACTGCCACCAACATTCGCCCGACAATGCGGCTGGACATCAGCGTCCTCCTAAATTGAAAGTTGAGGCTAACCTAGCAAGTCCCACATCGCCGTCGTGACAACACCTGTCACGGCAAGCCCGTGTGCCGTCTGATAACGCCTGACGGCCGCCAGCGTGACATTACCGAAGAAACCTGTCACCGGGCTGATCTTGAGTTTCTTCTGAAGATAAGTGACGTGCGCGTTCGTCTGTCCCTTGGACACGTTTGGTCGGGTCGAGGTTCGAAGCGAACCGTTCTGGTACGACTGCGTCCACATGTAATTCGTGAAGGTCGCATTGTTTGTCGGCCAACCCAGCGAACCTTGGATACCGCCGTTCGCGAGGAACTTGGTTCGCAGCACATTGGGGTATGCGAAGGTGCCGCCCGGGTAGGAAACAATCGCTCCGCCCGCGAAGGTGGCCACGGTTCCGGTAACTCCGCGACCATCGTTGATAGTTTGAATCGGCGAAGCGAAAAGGCCGAGATAGCTTGTCGCGCCACCGGCTGTGACCCAAGCCGAGGCTTGCGGGTCGGTGAGCAAACGGCCAATCGTTGCGTTCGACGTTGCGAAAAGCCAGCCAGAGCTCAGTTTTTGGTACGCCGTTGTTCCCGACACCACCGTCTGACCGATTGGATAACCAAGCTCAGTCTCGCCACCGGAGGCAGTGTAGGCAGGAACGAGCGCGTTGCCGAGGAAAGTGACCCCGTTCGAGTTCGAGTAGGCGTAACCTGTCGCGAACTGCTGGCGCTGTGCGGAGCCGTAACTGCCGCCATCCACGGTGGATGTTGTGCCAACCGGGCGACCCCACGTCGAGGTCAGTCCACCCGAGGCGATGTACGACGTTGCGATGGCACCCGTAACAGCCACATATGTTCCAGACGAATTCGGCAGGATGAGTCCGCTATCGAACCTCTGATCACACGCCGTTGAGATGCATCGCTGAGCCGCAGCCGGCCAACCAAGCACACTAGGGCCGCCCAGTGCAACGTACGCAGTGTGGATAGCGTTGTACACCGCGACGGTGGTGTGGTTAGGCAGTTCGTAAATGTACCCGTTGGTGAACCTCTGACGGTTGCCAGTTGTCGATGACGGGCCGGAGACCGATTCTTGTGACCCGACGACAGCACCGAGCGGCCCGCTCGCGCCACCCGAATTTCTATACGCGGTGCCGATTGCTCCGTATGAAACAGAGATAGCACTTGAAACCGGCAACAAGTTGATTGTGACGACGCCCGTTTGATACGCAATCGAACAGGTGTTCGCGGTTGCGGGGCACCCGTCTTCTGACGTCACCGTTCCCAGGGCCGCGCGGGTTGCGGAGGGCAGTGCGGCGACCTGCGCGTACAACTCACCCTTGAGGTAGAACCACATCCGGTACTGGCGCCAGAAGTTGCGGTTACCGTATGCCGAGCAGCTGTCGCCCGTACCCCAGATGTTGGCAAGAGCTGCATCGTTTGGGGCATACGGCGTGTAAATGTACAGAGCGCGAGTCGCCTGGTTGGCGATGGTGGCCTTTCGGTATCCGCACGCGTTCGTCTTGATGACACCGTCATCGGCACGATCGGCAATGGTGCCCGAGCCCGTCGTGGTGTACGTGATGTGGGTCGCGTCGATCACGTCGCCAACAGTGAAGTCAGTTCCGTTGAACGACGCGGTGTCACTACCCGATACCGTGATCGGCTGGCAGTTAAGCAGTCCGTGAGCACTCGCCGTAGTGACGGTCGCGATCGCCCCGGCACGTGATGTGCGCGTGAAGGGGATGGAGCGCATGGTCGATGACGGGTTGAATCGCAAGCACGCCGTCTTTCCCACTTTCCGGCCACCGAACAGAGCGGGGTCGGTGTACCGCTTGAACTGACGGGCGCCGTACAGGACCTGCTTGAAGAAACCTTCGTACGCAGGGTTGCAGGTTCCAGGTACACCGTTGTACCCGCCGTCAGGGCACGCGTAACCCTGAGCACGAGTGAGCGCTTTTGCGCTCGGGGAGTCCGAGGTCACCAGTCCCTGCTCCTTTTGCAGGGTGACGAGGATGACCTTGGCGCTGATGCCGCACGCCTGCTGCACCTTGTAAATGATGCGTGCAGCACTTTCTGCGGGCGCACCGACATAATCGGTGCAGAAGCGATCCCCGGTTACTGAGTGGCGTTCCGGCAGGGACACAGTGACGGTGTCCATGTGATAAATCTTGAGGCATCGCGTGTTGGTGCAGGTGCCGACCTTTTGGTTGAGAAAGGTTTGAATCTCGGTTTCCGACATTGCGCCGGTTGCGAAAAATTCCTCGTCGGAGATGATATTTCCCGCGTTGAAATCCGCGCCACGGAGAGTCTGGGCGTAAGCGAATGCGCCGGACGCCTCACCGGCGACCATCACTAGAGCGATGAGGCCGGCGACGATTGATTTCCAATACTGCCGAATAGCCACGTGAACATTCCTCCACGGCAATTCTACCCGCCGGACGTTTCGCGCCCCCGAGCTCGTGTGTATCTGACGTCAAAAACTCGTCAAAGATTGAGCCAATTCGAACGACTTAGTCGTCGTCTTCGGCAGTGATGACGTACGTCGCGTTACGCGCCTTGGCCTTGTCGTGGTGGGCTCGCAACGGCGGGCGGACCACGTCACCGCGTCGAGCGTCACCCGGCAAGGGCTTGCGGTCGAACGGGTTGAACTTTTCGGCGGACAACAAGCGCCACGGAACGAACGTGATCATCACCCCACGCACGTACAACAGTCGGCGGCTCATGCGGTTCGCGCGGTGGTTGTGGAAGATGTGCTCCCACCAGTGGCCAACGATGTACTTCGGCATGTATACCGAGATGCGCTCGTTGCCGTTTCGACGACGGTGGTCTTCCAAGTATTCGATGAGCGGCGCCGAGAACTCGCGGAACGGCGACTCAATGATCTTGAGTGGGACCTTCACCCCGTACTTCTTCCATTCCTTCTTGAAGGCCTCTGCGCGAATCGGGTCGACCGCGACGTGAACAGCGTCGAGCTTGGAGTGCTTGCTCGACAACGCATAGTCAAGTGCCTTGAGTTGGGGCTTGTTGAGCTTGTCCATGAGAACAACCGCGTAGTCGCCCTTCGCACCGAAGACCGTGCGGTCGTCGAGTGCGATCTCGTGCTCGATCGTCGCGTAATAACGCTTGGTGTTCCACATAACCCAATAGAGCGGGACCGCGATGGCGAAAACCATCCAGGCGCCTTCGGTGAACTTGGTCAATGTGACGATGACGAGGACGATGGCAGTCATCGTCGCGCCGATTCCGTTGATGATGCGGCCGCTGCGTGCTTCGCCGGGTTCGATAGTTCCGTTTGCGAGTCCGCGCTTCCAGTGGCGCAACATTCCGATCTGACCGACGGTGAACGACGTGAATACTCCGAGGACGTACAACTGAATTAATCGAGTCACATCGGCCTGGAAGATGAGCTCCATGATGAGCGCGGCCACAGTGAGAGACAACATGCCGTTGGAGTAGACGAGTCGGTCACCACGCGTGAGAAGTGACTTCGGCGCGTACTTGTCTTGTGCGAGCACCGACGCCAACAACGGGAATCCGTTGAAAGCAGTATTTGCTGCAAGCAACAAAACCGCCGCTGTGGCGGCCTGTAGGACGAAGAACATGATGGCGCCGTTACCGAAGATGGCGATACCGAGCTGAGCGATGACCGACAATTGCGGCCCCTGGTTGAACGCGGCCAGGTCGGCGCCGATGAGCTGCTGCTCGGGGTCTTCGATGTACTGGACGCCGGTCGCAAGTGCGAAGAATACGATTCCGATAAACATCGTGATGGCGGTGATGCCCATCCACGTCATGGTGGTTTTAGCGTTCTTGATTTTTGGTTCGCGGAATGCGGGGACGCCGTTGGCGATTGCCTCGACACCCGTCAGCGCGGCAGAACCTGACGCGAATGAGCGAAGCAACAGGAAGACGAGGAGGAGCGGTGCGGTGGTGAGGTCTTGTTCGACCTGCACCGTGTAACCAGCGCTCGGGGCTAACAGGTCCTCGCCGAAGATGAACATGCGGACGAGTCCGGTCCCGAGCATGACCAGCACCGACGCGATAAAGAGATATGTCGGGATGGCGAATGCGACGCCCGATTCGCGGACACCACGGAGGTTCATCGCGAGCAGGAAAACAATAAACGCGATGGCAACTTCAACGCGTAAATCGGCGAGCGCCGGGAACGCAGAAATGAGGTTGTCGGTGCCCGAGGCAATCGACACCGCGACAGTCATGACGTAGTCGATGAGCAGTGCGCACGCGACGATGAGCGACGCGGTTTCCCCGAGGTTAACTTTGGCGACTTCGTAGTCACCACCGCCAGACGGATAAGCCTTGATGACTTTGCGGTAACTGAGAACGATGATGGTGAGCAGGGCCACGACAACCGCCGCGATCCACGGTGCGAAAACGAGCGCAGAAACTCCGCCGACCGCTCCGACGGTCAGAATCATGAGAAGTTCCTGCGGACCGTAGGCGACGGACGAGAGCGGGTCGCTTGAGAAAATCGGCAGCGCGATGGTCTTTCGCAGCAACTCGCCTTCCAACTTTCGAGTGGAGAGACGCTTGCCGAGGAGAAGGCGCTTACTGCTCAGTTTTTCTTTCACGATAGGCAATCCTAGACCCGTTCGCGGAGGCGAGAGATATCGGTCGCCCTGAATCCACAGCACCCGCCGATGAGTCGCGCACCGAGCGCCACCCACTCTGAGATGTTGTCATCCGTGACCTCGTGGCGGTGGCCTGACCAACTGTCGGTGGTCGCGTCCCAATCCTGCCCGAGGTTCGGATAGACCACGAAAGGCAATTCTGATTCCGCTGACCCGATGGTCTCTGCGATGACATCGACTCTAGAACAATTGATGCCCACGGCGATCGCGTTTTCTTCTTGTTCGACCCGGGAGACAACGTCGGTCCAAGGTGCGCCACCCGCGATTCGTCCGGGCTGCGTGACAGTGGTAGAAACCCAGAAAGGAATGGCGCTGCCGCGTTCCCGCACCAGTTCGAGAATCACATCGATTTCCTCAAGTTCGGGTTGCGTTTCAACCGCGAGCAGGTCTGGCTCTGAATCCAGCAGGATGTCGAGCCGCCGCGCGTGGTAATCACGGAGGACGGAACGCGAAACCCCGTAACCACCGGTGAACTCGGAACCGTCGGCGAGGTGCGCGCCGTACGGACCGACGCTGGCGGCAATCAGAGTGCCCTCAGTGGCCGCCATCCGGGCGGCGATTGTCGAGTTACGCAACGCGCGCTCAGTGTCGTCGTCTGACCATCCCAACTGACGCGCACCGAGGAACGACACCTGGTACGACCCGGTGATGAGGACATCGGCGCCGGCGTCGACAAAGTCCCGGTGGGCTTGCACAATCGCGTCGGGGTCGGTGAGGAGTAATTCACCTGTCCAGAGGACTCCCCCGACCGTGTGGCCCCGGTCGGCGAGCGCCGTTGACAGCCCGCCGTCGATCAGTAAAACCTGTTCCGAAGTCACTCAGGTAGCCTACGAGTCCACACCCGACCTCGCGGGAACGCCTGTATTTCGTTAGTATCGAAAGTCCCCCTCTTTGAAAGGCTGAGCTGATGGGAACCGATTTTGATCTCGACGTCACGTTTGATGACGTTAGTGACGAACCGGATCTGTCGACCCTCGATTCCACGGTTCTCACGGGCCTCATCGCGCAGCTTCCCGACGCTTTGCAGGGTGTCGCAACCGGCCTTCTCGTTGAGAAGCGCACCATGTCCGATGTCAGTCAGGATTTGGGAATTCGCCAAACAGAATTGGTGGCGAGGTTGCACCGTGCGAAGCTCGCCATTGGTCAACTCCTTAAGTAAAGGAAACAACATGAAGAAGTCCACCCTCGTCTCCATCGTTGGAGCGTCCGTTCTCGCCGTTGGCGCGTCCACGATTGCCGTCGGCGCTGCGTTCGGCACGGGCGTTTCTACCTGTGCGGGGCACACCGCGACGATTACCTCAACCGCCGACGTTGTCTATGGCACCGCGGGCGCAGACGTCATCGTTGTCTCGGGATCAAATCCGCACACCATCATCGGAGACGCTGGGAACGACTTCATCTGCGGTGGTTCGGGCGTTGACGCCATTTGGGCAGGCGACGGGAACGACACCGTTTACGGCGGACTCGGTAACGATGTCATTTACGGTGGGTCCGGCACCGACACCATCAACGCGGAGGACGGTGTTGACGTTGTCTTTGGTGAGCTCGATGCTGACACCATCAGCGGTGGGCTCGGAAACGACTCGCTGTGGGGCCAGGGTGGTGGAGACACCATCAACGGTAACGAAGGTCGCGACAACATCGACGCGGGCACCGGTGCTGACGAGGTTCACGGTGGACTCGGTGACGACGACGTTTATGGTGGCGACGGCAACGACGCACTGTTCGGAGAAGCCGGCGACGATCGCCTTTACGGCGAGGGCGGAACGGACCTTCTCCGCGACACCGACGGCCGTAACACCCTCACCCAGTAATTCGCGCAGGTCACTCGGTCAAAGGAAGGTGTGAGGTGACTGTTTCGGTTTCGGACGTTCGAGCGCGCCTCGCCGCGCGCATCGGAACCAGCCGTGACGACCTCGACCTTCTCGACCGATTCGATCGATTCGGGGCGGACCTGCTCGAACCACTCGACGAGGTTTACGGACTGACGACGATTCTCGAGCCGTTGCTCGACAGTCTCGTCGCCAACCACGAACTTCGTGACCCCGCTTTGCACCAGCGCGACCGCGAACGCGTGCTCGAACCGGACTGGTTCCAGCAGTCGTCGATGATGGGTTACGTCTGCTACACCGACCTCTTCGCGAAAGACCTCAAAGGGCTGTCGACGAAGATTCCGTATCTCGAGGGACTTGGTGTCACCTACCTACACCTGATGCCGGTACTCAAGCCTCGCGCGGGAGCAAATGACGGTGGTTACGCCGTTGCGGATTACCGTTCGCTGCGCGACGACCTTGGCACGATGGCGGAATTGCGAGCGACGGCGGAGAAACTTCATGCAGCGGGTATCTCGTTGACTCTCGATCTCGTCCTCAACCACGTTGCACTCGAACACGAATGGGCAGTCAAGGCGCGTTCGGGTGACCCCGAGTACCGTGACTACTTCTACGCGTTCGACGACAGGACGATCCCCGACCAGTACGAGAGAACCCTCCCCGAGGTGTTCCCCGACTTCGCGCCAGGCAACTTCACGTGGAACGACGAGATGAACGCGTGGGTGTGGACGACGTTTAACTCGTACCAGTGGGATGTCAACTGGTCGAACCCCAAGGTGTTCTGCGAATACGCGGACATCATCGCGAACCTCGCCAACCACGGTGTCGACTGCCTCCGACTGGATGCGATCGCGTTCATCTGGAAACGAATGGGAACCACCTGCCAGAACGAGGACGAAGTCCACGCCATCACGCAGGCTCTGCGCACGTTCGCCCGCATCCTCGCCCCATCGCTCATCTTCAAGGCCGAAGCGATTGTCGGCCCGGCGCAGGTCGGTGCGTACCTCGGTGAAGGCAAGCGCGCTGGCAAGGTGTCGGACCTCGCGTATCACAACAGTCTCATGGTCCAGATTTGGGCTGCGATTGCCAGCCGCGACTCGCAGTTGCTCGAACGTTCACTCTCGCGATTCGGCGCACTCCCCACCACCACGGCGTGGGGGGTGTATTTGCGTTGCCACGACGACATCGGTTGGGCGATTGATGATTCGGATGCCGGTTCGTTGGGGCTGAACGGCCACCAGCACCGCATGTTCCTCGCCGACTATTTCACCGGAAAGTTCCCCGGTTCGGACGCTCGCGGTGTCGACTTCCAGATTGACCCAGCGTCCGGCGAGCGCCGCACCTCCGGTTCAGCGGCGTCTCTTGCGGGAATCGAGGTCGCACTCGCGTCCAAGAACAAGGCGCACCTCGAGACCGCGATTGCGCGCTACTTGTGTGCGTATTCGATGGTGTTTGGCTTCGGCGGAATCCCCCTGTTGTACATGGGCGACGAAATCGGGATGACGAATGACGGGTCGTTCCTCACCGACCCGTCCAAAGCGGAAGACAACCGGTGGATCCACCGACCGGCGATGGCGTGGGCAGCCGCCGAGAAGGCGATGCAGAAGCCGACCGCGAGTTCCGCCGCGTCGACTCAGGTTGCTTACCGAATTCGATCGGGCGTCCAGCACCTCATCACGTTGCGACAGACTCTGCCGAGCCTTCACGCGGCAGTCGCAACCGAAGTTCGGGCCGGTCGTTCACGCGGCGTCGCGATCTTTGACCGTCACCACCCGGCTGGCCACCTGGTGCAGGTGTACAACCTGTCCGACACAGACCAGTTCGTCGATACAAACGAACTCGGAGGCCTGTACGGAACTGTCCACGACCACATCACCGGACACACCTTTGACATCGGGGCCGGCATGCCGCTTGCACCGTACGAAGTTCGCTGGTTGACGAGAGGCTAGTTCGTGGAAATTGGCTTCACCCTCGATTCATCGGGGAACCGAATTGGCGTTCCTGTTGAACCGGTGTCGGCACACCGTCCCGATGATTCCGTGTTGACCGGTCGACGAGTTCACCTGGAGCACCTCGGCGTTGAACACTCTCGGGCATTGTGGGACGCGTTTGCTGCGACGGAATCCACCACGCTGTGGACGTATATGCCGCAAGGCCCTTTCGCCGCCGAGGCCGATCAGCGTGAATGGATTGAGCGTGTCAGCACCTCGGCGGACCCGTTCTTCTACGCCATCGTCGACAACACGACCAACCTCGCAGTCGGCATCTCGTCGTACCTGCGCATCGACGAGGCAAACGGCGTTATCGAGGTCGGCTACTTGTCGTTTTCGGGGGCACTCCAACGCACTCCGGCTGCGACAGAGGCGATGTACCTCATGGCGAACAACGTGTTCAACCGCGGATTCCGTCGATACGAATGGAAATGCAACGTCCTCAACGCGCCGTCCATCGCCGCCGCGGAGAGGCTCGGGTTCAGTTTCGAAGGCGTGTTCCGCAACGCGGTCATTGTCAAGGGACACAATCGCGACACCGCGTGGTTCGGGTTCACGATCGACGATTGGACCGACGGGCTCAAGGACGCCCACGAAACGTGGCTCGCGGAGAGCAACTTTGATGCTGAGGGAACCCAACGACAGCGCCTCAGCGACCTCACGGCTCGCTTCCGACAGTCGACGTTCCCCGAACTGACCGTGACATTCCACGAACACCATTAACCGTAAGCGTTTACCAGACGGTGAAAGTTCCATAAGATTTCACCTATGACTGAAAACCTTCGAGACAGCTACGGCCAGGGCACGCAAGGCGAGCCGACCGCACCCACCGCAACCCGACTCAGCTTCGGAAAGTGGCTTCGCTACCAGTTCGATAACTCGTTGTCGAAGGCGAGTGCGTTCGTCGGATACGCGTTCATCGCCCTCGTCTTGCTCTCACTCTTTAACACCGGACTTGGCATCTACCTGCAGTCGACGCCGCTTAATGTCGCGATCGACGCGCCCGATTATTGGGAACTGTTCTTCCGTCGCATGTGGACGGTGCTCGGTGACGTAGGTCGACTCAACTGGTCCGACCGTGTCCTCAGCCTCTTCTCGTGGGCTGCCAGCACCGCCGTCAACGCGATTGTCATCGGTTTCGCAGCAACCTCGATTTCAGGAGCGGTCCAGCGCCTCAAGGCCGGAAAGTCGCCCGTCATTTCGACGGGCCACACTCTCATCCTCGGATGGTCAAACCGCGTCTTCCCGATCCTCAAGGAACTCGCCGTCGCAGGTTCCAACCTTCGCAAGCCGACCGTCGTCATCTTCGCCGACGTCGACCGTCTCGTCATGGAAGACGAAATCAACTCGCGCGTTGGCGATCTCGGAAAACTCCGCATCATCACGCGTAAGGGTGACCCCACCAACCCCGGCGACCTCGTTCGCGCGAATGTCGCTGGCTCCAAGTCGATCATCATCCTCGACGCTGACGAGTCGGGAGACGCCACAGTCGTCTCGACCGTCCTTGCTGTGAAGTCGCTCGTCGGGAACACGACCATCCCTGTCGTCGCCGAAGTCGACGACGTTCAGACGGGCGAAGCCCTGACCAGTGCAACGCGCGGACAGGTTCAGACCGTTCACTCGCACGACATCATCGCGCGCGTCACGGCGCAGGCCTCACGTCAGCCCGGACTGTCGACCGTCATCCTTGACCTTCTCGACTTCGACGGCGACGAGATCTACTTCTCGAAAGTTCCTGCTCTCGACGGCAAGACCTACGGCGACGCGTTGCTCGCGTTCAACGGCGCTTCCGTCATCGGGTTCCGCGATGGCAAGGGTGCGATTAACCTCAACCCCAAAGCATCGACGAAGATCCCTGCTGGTGCAGAAATCATCGCCATCGCCGAGGACGACGACAAAGTCACCTACACCGGCGTTGTCTCAGCCAAGGCACCGACCGGCGCATCCACGAAGAAGGCGGCTCGCCCAGCAGAGCACCTGCTCGTCATCGGCTGGTCGTCGATGGGGCACTCGGTTCTCAGTGAATTGGCGACCTTCCTGCCCAAGGGATCGACCGCACACATCGTGGCTAACCCCAAGTACGTCGACCCCGCCGAGCTCAAGGCTCTGAAATTCCCCGGACTCACGGTGTCGTTCTCGGCATCAACAGGAGACATCGACGAACTCATCGCGGCTGCGGAGGCGAAGCACTACGACGAGGTCATCGTGCTCGGGTACCGCAATGCGATTAGCGAATCGGAAGCGGACGCTCAGACAATGCTGACGATGTTGCAGATGAACACGCTCTTCGAAGACAGCAAGAACAAGGTTCACCCGACTCGACTCGTAGCCGAAATTCTTGACTCGCGCAAAGCCGAACTCGCTCGCGTTGCTGCCGTTGACGACCTCGTCATCAGCGACAACCTCGCCGCACTGGTCGTTGCCCAGGTTTCCGAGAACCCTGCACTCGCTCCGGTCTTCACCGACCTGTTCGACGCAGACGGCGCTTCGGTCAACATGCGTCCGATCGAGGAATACGCGCCTCTCAAGAAGAAGGTCGCGTTCTCGCAGCTCGTCGCCGCAGGCGTCGCGCGCAACGAGTCGGTCATCGGCTACCGCGTCGCAGCGAACTCGCGTGACGGTGCCGCACAGGGTGTTGTACTCAACCCCGCCAAGGGATCCGAGTACACCCCGGCTGAAGGCGACAGCATCATCGTCGTGGGCAACGTCTAAGGCCCCCTTAAAGACCAGTCGGCGTCGCGGATTACCGCGGCGCCGACTGCTTTATGTCTCGTTACTTGTCCAGGTGGAAGAACGGGACAATGAGGTAGATGCCGTAGAGCAGTGCCCCCGAAGCGATCGCGAACATGCTGTACGACAGCGCGCGATTGAGTGCTTCACTGACGGCCGCCTTCTGGTTGCCCTTCTTGGCTGCACTGACGAGGCTCTGCGCGTTCGTGAACAGTCGAACACCGAATGCGAAGGTTGCCACGATGACCGTTGAGAACCCGATCGACGACGCGAAGACGAGGAAGAATGCGTTCCAATCGATTTCCATTACTTCTTTCCCTTCTTAGGGTTTGACTTCTTCGACGAACCCGACTTCGAGCTCGACTTCGATGCCTTCTCGGCGTCCTTGACGGCCTGTCGCTCGTCACGCTGAGCCTGGCGGATCTGACGCGGCGTGCGGATGACCTCACTGGCGCCTTCAACTTCGGAGATGACGTTGTGCGAACCGATCTTGTTGCGGCGCGAAACCTGGAAGATGGTGACGACGACCGCAATAGTGATGATGCTGTCAACCGCTAGCCCGACCGGTCCCTGCATCACGAGGACTGCCGAGAGCGCGCCGACGATTGCGGCGGCGGGAAGCGTGAGGAACCACGCGATGACGATCTGGCCAGCCTTCGACCAGCGAACCTGTCCACCGCGTCGGCCCATTCCGGAACCCATGATGGCACCCGATGCGACCTGGGTGGTCGACAGGGCAAAACCGAGGTAGGACGACGACAGGATCGTGACGCCCGAGGCAACCTCGGCCGAGAAGCCCTGTGCCGGCTTGATCTCTGCGAGACCAGTACCCATGGTCTTGATGATGCGCCATCCACCCGAGTACGTGCCGAGTGCGATTGCGAGTGCTGATGCAACAACGACCCAAATCTCGACGTGGTCACCGCTTCCTTGGAAGCCGGCCGCAACGAGAACGAGGGTGATGACGCCCATCGTCTTCTGTGCGTCGTTGGTTCCGTGACTCAGTGCGAGCAGCGACGACGAGAAGATCTGACCAATCTTGAAGGTGTCGCGACCGGTGCCGATGCCCGTCTTCGCACGTGCCGACTGGCTACGCGTGGTGATGAGGTAGGCGATGCGGGTGGTGAGGAAGGCCGCGATACCCGCGATGAGCGGAGCTGCAAGCGCGGGGATGATGACCTTCTGGAAGATCGCGTCCGTGTTGATGGCTGCGAAACCCGCGAACGTCAACGCCGCACCGATAAGTCCACCGAAGAGGGCGTGCGACGACGAGGACGGCAGACCCAGGAACCACGTGGTGAGGTTCCAAAGAATGGCGCCCGTCAAGCCAGCGAAGACCATTTCCGGTCCGATGGCGACGCCTTCGTTGATGAGGGAGACGGAGATGGCTTTCGCGACTTCGGTCGACAAGAACGCTCCGACGAGGTTCATGGTTGCCGCGATGGCAACTGCGGTGCGCGGCTTGAGCGCGCCTGTGGCGATGGGGGTCGCCATTGCGTTCGCCGTGTCATGGAAGCCGTTCGTGAAATCGAAGAACAGCGCGATGGCGACGACGAGCGAAACGATGATGATCGGTTCCACTGGAATCTTTCTGCTGGGGTGTGCTGGGGATGAACACAGCAGATTCAGTGACCGTGTTCATGTGAACTGTATGGCTCGAAGGTAAACGGAAGGTGAACAATCGCGCGACGCGCCGAAAGATTTTCTAGTCTGCTGCGACGAAGATTTGGGCGGCATCGTGGACACGCAGAGCCACGTTCCCAGTTGGTCCTTCGACGCTCCAGCGATCGCTCGAACCGGTGACAGTCACGGCGGCGCCCGGCATGATTCCCGCGCGTGCACAGTCGAGCAACAGGTCGTGATCGGCCTGCACGCTCTCCCCTAACGCAACAAGTGTGTGGAATCCTTCACCGACGCTTGACACTGGGACGCCCGAGATTCGCGGTGCGATTGCAGTGTCGGAAAGGCCCGGGATGGGGTTGCCGTACGGATCAACATCCGTATTGGTCAACATCGCAACCAACTTCGCTTCGGCTTCATCTCCGAGCACGTGTTCCCACCGACACGCCTCGTCGTGGCACGCCGCCCAGTCGAGCCCGAGGACATCGAACAGGAACCGTTCTGCGATGCGATGCTTTCTCATGACGGCAACAGCGATGTCTCGACCGGACTCGGTTAGTTCGACGATGCGATTGTCATCAAGCACGACCAGTCCGTCCCGCTCGAGTCGTGACACGGTCTGGGAAACGGAGGGCATCGCCTGATCGAGTCGCTCGGCGAGACGCGCGCGCAGCGCAGGCTGGCCTTGCTCTTCGAGTTCGTACACGACTTTGAGATACATCTCGGTTGTATCGATGAGATCGGACATGTCACCTCCTCCTCCAAAAATACCGCGCCTGTGGAAAATTCTGTCCGCTCGGCTCCTGTGAGTGGTGAGGTATCGGGCATGTTCTCATTCCCTCCCCGCCTTCGATTCACTGCTGCGACGGAAGTCGTCGCGCTCGTCCTCGTTGTACTTGGCGCCGTATCGCTGACGCCGGCACAACCTGCTTCCGCCACGGTGGAGCAACCGACCGTCGCATATTCCATCTCCGCACCGACCGGCATCACCATCGATTCACCGTGGGTGACGGACGCCACGGGAAACACTGCATGGGCTCTGGGCGTCAATTCCGCGGGAACTGGTGTGCTGGCCCGACGTGACCTCGCTACCGCCGTCATCACGACGACGCCAACCCTCGCTGGCGAAATCGGGGCGACCGACGGGCGACTCGTTTCGAGCAGCGGTTACATTGCGTTCCTCGCCAAGCGACAGGGAGCGGGCGGGCGAGTGGTCGTCATCAACCCGACCACCGGCGTTCGCGTGTCGAGTTACGACTTGACCGCCGCCGACACCAACCCCAAAGGAATCGCATCGAACTCGACCGGTGCGTCACTCTTCATCGGATCCAACACGGCGTCCTCGCAGATTGCTCGCGTCACGACCGCAACGGGCGCCGCAAACGGGTCTTTCGCTATCACGGGCACACCCGTGACAAGTGGCCAGGCGTGGTTGAGCAAGTTTGCGTTTGTCTCGGGAGGTGGCGCCCCCAAGTTGTTCATCATTAAGGATGGGACTTCGGTTGGGCTCGATTCGACGACGACGCTCACAGGCCTTACGCAGAATCTCGTCGACCCGATACTCGTGGGGAATGTCGGTTGGTACGGGACGGACACCGCTCCCGGTCGCCTCGTCGCCATCGATTACTCGACAAAGTCAGTGACAGCGAACTTTGCTCTAGGCCCAACCGATGTCGGGTTGCGAAACATTACCCTCGCGCCGAGCGGCACTTTTGTCTACGCAACGACGGTCAATGCGGGACACACGCAGCTGGTTGCTTTGCGGCTCTCTGATGGAGTCCGATTGGGAACGGTCGACCTCGGAGCGATCACGGGTGCGACATCGATCAGCGTCAGCGGTCGCTACGTGGACGTGATGTTCTGGGGGGCAACCGCCGTCATTCGGACGACGACCGCGGCAGCACCCAACGCACCGACCAATTTCACCGCGGTCGAATCCGACCGCGCCCTCACTCTGAGTTGGACGGCGTCGATTTCCGAGGAACCGCTCGTGACGTACCACGTCACCGTCGCCGGCTCGGCGACCGAATGCACCACGACAACGACGACGTGCACGATCGCGGGTTTGACGAACGGTACCCACTATTCGCTTTCGATCGCGGCGACGAGTTACGCGGGGACGTCCGCGAGCGCAACCGTTTCCGCCTCTCCCGCTACGTTTCCGTCGGCACCCGTCAACCCCGTTGCGGTTCGCGGGGACGGGCACATTGTCGTGTCGTGGGAGGCGGCCGCAGGTGGGGGTCGGCCGCTCCTTGATTACACGGTCGTCGCTCAGCCCGGTGCGCACTCGTGCACAACCTCGTCAACGCATTGCGACATCACGGGTCTAGTGAATGGCACGGACTACTCAATCTCGGTTTCTGCGCGAACGGTGTGGGGGACATCGACCTCGGCAAGCCTTTCGTCCACAATCCGACCAGCCACAACCCCGACCGCACCGCGCGATGTTGTCGCGGTTCGGGGCGATCACTCAGCACGACTCGCGTGGAACTCCCCCACTGATAGCGGTGGAGAGAACGTCACTGATTACACCGTCCGCCTCAACGGAATCGTGGTGTGTCACACCACATCGACGAACTGCGCGGTCAGCGGTTTGACCAACGGCACTCCAGTGGCGTTCACGGTCGAGGCGTCAAACGTGGTTGGTTCATCGTCGTCGACTCCCAGCAATACGATTGTGCCCGCTACGGTTCCCGACCAACCCGATGCACCTCACGCACTCCGCGGCGATCGGCAGGTGTCGTTGTCGTGGACGGCGCCGTACGACCAAGGCGAAACGATCACGGGTTACATCGTCTCCGGCAGAGACGGTGTGGTGTGCGAAACCGTTTTGACCCGGTGCGACATCAGGGGACTGATCAACGGCTCGGCGGTGTCGTTCACCGTCCATGCAGTGAACGCTGTCGGTGACTCGCTCGACAGCATCCCGAGCCAACCCGTGACGCCCGCCACGGTTCCCGATCAACCTGATGCTCCGACTGCCGAGCGAGGGAATCATCTGGCCGAACTGTCGTGGGTAGCACCGTACGACCAGGGCGAACCGATCACCGAATACGAGGTGCTCCTCGGTGGCGCGGTGGTCTGCGAGACCGTTGTCACACACTGTGTTGTCGAGGGACTGCCGAATGGACAGGGTGTCAGCTTCACTGTTCATGCACTGAACGAAATCGGTCAATCGTCCGACAGTGAACCGAGTGAGCTGGTCGTCCCCGCGACCACGCCCGATTCACTCACTCGGCCGATCGTTGTTCGCGGCGCAAACTCGCTGGCCGTTCAGTGGGAACCGCCTTACGACGGGGGCGAGCAGTTACTCGGCTACCGTGTCGTCACTGAACCGGAATCGGTGGGGTGTTCGACAATCGAAACGAGCTGCACGATTGACGGACTGGCGAACGGGGAAACGTACGCTGTCTCGGTGATTGCTGTGAATGCGATCGGCGATTCAGCGCCGAGCGAATCGGCAACGGGCACCCCGGCCACGACCCCAGATGCGGTGGTGGCAACGGTCACTGACGAGATCGATGCGTCAGTGATTTCCTGGGCGCCGATGGGTGACGGAGGGGACCCGATCGTTGAATATCGGGTTGCACTGTGGAGCGAAGCTATGATTGTCGCGGAATGGTTTACGGTCGAACCCGAATTGCGCATCGCAGACATCGCTTTTCCGAATGAATACCGCGTGACCGTCGAGGCGGTCAACTCAGTCGGCTCATCAACGCACGCGACGGTGTGGTTGCGACCGCTCGCTCACCCGGCGCCACCGGTCGTGGAACCACCAACAGTTCCGGAACCTCCCGTTGTCGAGCCGCCGGCGTTCAATCCCGATCCCCCAGTCGTCATCGACCCTCCGACAATTACGGAGCCTCCTGTCGTTCCGGGTCCACCTGTTATTCCTGAGCCGCCTATTGTTCCTGAGCCGCCTATTGTTCCTGAGCCGCCAGTCGTGCCCGATCCGCCTGTCGTGCCCGATCCGCCGGTTGCCACCGCGCCGTTGAGTCCGTCCAACATCCGACTCTCGCGCGTTACCAGCACTGCGTACACGTTGACGTGGACCGCGCCGAACTCTGGCGGCTCACCGATTCTCGATTACCGAATTGCCAAGAGGGTCGCGGGCAGCACCGCCTTTGCCGCTGTGAACGATGGCGTGAATACGAAGCGCTCCGTTGTAATCGCTCGACCAAAGAGTGGAAAGACGGTCTACGTCCGTATAGCAACCGTCAATGCGGTCGGGGTGTCGACTCCACCAACTGTGGTTCGGCTCGTTGGGAAAAAGCTCTACGCGATTCCGAGAGTCGCCGCGGTGCGCTTGAGTGATGCGGCAGCCTTCTTCGGGTCGGACGCGAGGTCGACGCCGTATGACGGGACGAGCTTGGCAAGGGTCTTCGACCACTCGTTCTTCTTGTGAGGGAAGCACGTGTCGAGAACGTCGAGCATCGCGGCCACGGACGTGGATGCCCCCGGCGAGGCCCCGAGAAGTCCCGCAATTGATCCGTCCTTGTGGGCAACGACCTCGGTACCGAACTTGAGAACTCCGGCCTTCTTGGGGTCGCGCGCGATGACCTGAACGCGCTGACCGGCGGTGTACCCGTACCAGTCGTCCGCGGTTGCTTCCGGGAAGTATTCACGAAGTGAGGCGAGACGGTCCTTACGGGACGCGAAGACTTCGGTGACGAGGTACTTGACGAGACCGAAGTTCGTCAGACCAACAGCGAGCATCGGAATGATGTTGCCGAAACGGATTGAGAATGGAAGGTCGGTGAACTTGCCCGCCTTGAGGAACTTGGGGGTGAATCCCGCGTACGGACCGAACAACAGGCTCGACTGACCGTCAACGACTCGAGTATCCAGGTGTGGGACGGACATCGGCGGTGCGCCGACGGATGCACGACCGTAAACCTTCGCGGAGTGCTGCGCGACGACCGAGGGGTTGTCGCAGCGGTAGAACTGTCCCGAGATGGGGAATCCGGCATATCCGCGAATCTCGGGGATACGCGACGATTGCAGCAGCCCGAGTGCGTAACCTCCGGCACCGACGAACACGAATCGGGCAAGAACTTCGGTCGGTGTCTTACCGACTTCCTGCTTGATCGACACCTTCCACAATCCGTCGGAACGGCGACGCAGTTTGGTGACGGAGTGGGACAGGTTCAGTCCAACCCCGTCCTTGACGAGCGGGGCGACGAGCAGTTCGGTCAGTGCACCGAAGTTGATGTCGGTGCCGTCGACGAAACGCGACGCCGCAACGGGCTCGCCCTTGGATCGCCCGGGCATGAGAAGGGGCGCCCACGAGTGGATGACCGCTGGGTCTTCGGAGTATTCGGCGCCGGGGAAGAGCGGGTTGTTCTTCAGTGCCTCATAGCGCCTGCGCAGGTACTTCACATTCGATTCGCCCCACACGAAACTCATGTGCGGAACGGGGACGAGGAATGCGCTCGGGTCAGGGATGGTGCCGTCGTCGACCAGAGCGGACCACAGTTCGCGTGACAACTGGAACTGCTGGTTCACCTTCACCGCATTGGCTGTCGAGACGGAACCGTCGGGTTGTTCGGGTGTGTAGTTGAGTTCGCAGAGTGCCGAGTGGCCGGTGCCCGCGTTGTTCCACGGATTCGTCGATTCGGGCGCAAGAGAACCAGCACGTTCGAAAATCTCAATCGACCAGCTCGGTTCGAGGCGGTGGAGAAGAGTTGCGAGGGTGGCGCTCATGATGCCCCCACCTACGAGGACTGCGTCAACTACCTTGGTCACTCACCTATCCTAAACCTCGCCGTTAGGCTGGGCGGGTGAGAACAGAGTCCGACTCCCCCGTGTGGTGGGCGTACGCGCTCATCGGTGTCCTGGCCGGCGTGTTCTCGGGCTTCTTCGGCGTCGGTGGCGGGATCGTCATGGTTCCGTTGTTGACCGCAGTTCTCGGTCTCGACCACAAGACGGCATCCGTCACGTCGCTCGCCGCCATCATCCCCATCGCGACGACCGGCGCCATCTCGTTCCTCAGCAACGGAACGTTACCGCTCGACCAGGCCGCGTTCGGACTCGTCATCGCTCTCGGTGCCGCGGTGACAGCGCCACTAGGCACCCGCGCACTTCGAACGTGGCCCGTTGCCACCATTCGCTGGATTTTCATTGGCGTATTGTTTGCGGCCGCGATCATGGTGTTCGTGACGTTG
Source organism: Actinomycetota bacterium (assembly GCA_039800905.1). Taxonomy (GTDB): domain Bacteria; phylum Actinomycetota; class Actinomycetes; order Actinomycetales; family Microbacteriaceae; genus MWH-TA3. The sequence continues at coordinate 29,338 of JBDLPW010000003.1, forward strand.
CCAGATCGTTCCGCAGCACTACACTGGAGCCCCGTCACCGTTCTCGCGCTCGTGGTACTCGGCGGAGTGATGGGATTTGTTGCCGGTTTACTCGGCGTCGGGGGCGGCCTCATCGTCGTCCCCGCACTGATCGTGCTCTTCGACGTGAGCGACCTCGCGGCGAAAGCGTTGTCGCTCATCGCGATGGTCCCAGCGGCGGTGTCGGGAACCGCTTCGTCTGGACGCGCGGGCCGAGTCGACTGGGTCAACGCCGCGGCGCTCGGAATTCCCGCATCCGTCACATCGTCTGCCGGCGTGTGGCTGGCAACAATCGTTCCCGTCGCGGTGGCGCAGCCGTTGCTCGCCGTGTTCATCCTGTACGCCGTGGTGAACCAGGTTCAGCGGGCGCTGCGGAATCGGACTTAGCGAAGTCCCTTGCGCTCGGCGACGATCTCAGCGATCTGAACCGCGTTGAGCGCAGCACCCTTGCGCAGGTTGTCATTCGAGATGAAGAGCACGATTCCCGTGCCGTCCTCGATTGACTGGTCCTGACGGATGCGACCCACAAGGCTGGGGTCGATTCCGGCGGCGTCGAGAGGAGTCGGAACGTCAACGAGTTGAACACCGGGAGCGGTTGCGAGGATTTCGCGCGCGCGTTCCGCCGACAGCGGGTTCGCGAACTGCGCGTGAATCGTCAGCGAGTGACCGGTGAAAACCGGGACGCGAACACAGGTGCCGGAAACGGCGAGCGCGGGCAGTTCGAGGATCTTGCGCGATTCGTTGCGCAACTTCTTCTCTTCGTCCGTTTCGCCTAAGCCGTCGTCGACGAACGAGCCAGCCTGCGGGATCACGTTGAATGCAATGTTCTTGGGGAACTTCGATGGTGCGGGGAAGTCGACGGCTCGGCCGTCGTGAACGAGGCCCATCGCGTCCTGTGCGACGACTGCGCGGGCCTGCTCAAGAAGTTCCTCGCCACCGACAAGTCCAGCGCCCGAAACGGCCTGGTAAGTGGAAACCTGCAAGCGAACAAGGCCCGCCTCGGCATCGAGAGGCTTCAGCGCGGGCATCGCAGCCATGGTGGTGCAGTTGGGGTTCGCGATGATTCCCTTGACGGCTTCGTCGATTGCGTGAGGATTCACTTCCGACACGACGAGCGGAACCTCGGGATCCATGCGCCAGCCGGACGAGTTGTCGACGACGGTCACGCCCGCCGCAGCGAAGCGCGGAGCCTGGGCCTTCGACAGGGTTGCTCCAGCAGAGAAGATGGCGATGTCGAGTCCCGACGGGTCGGCGGTCTCGGCGTCCTCGACGACGATGTCCTGCCCCTTGAACGGGATGACCTTGCCGGCGCTTCGAGCCGACGCAAAGAAACGAATTTCGTCGATGTCAAAGTTGCGGTCAACGAGAAGCTGACGGACAACGGCACCAACCTGACCGGTTGCTCCGACGACACCAATGCGAGCGCCCATTATCGACCCGTCCCTGCATAAACGACTGCCTCGACGTCACCGTCAAGACCGAATGCTGTGTGCACGGCCTGCATGGCGTGCTTGAGTTCGTCGCCACGGGTGACGACAGAAATACGAATCTCGGAGGTGGAAATCATTTCCATGTTGACACCCGCCTCGAAGAGCGCGGTGAACAACTGCGCGGATACACCGGCGTTGGTGCGCATTCCGCCACCCACGACCGACAACTTGCCGATGTTCTCGTCGTACGCGAGGTCAGCGAAGCCGACACGTTCCTGAGCGTCGCGTAGCGCGGTGAGGACCTTGTCTCCGTCCGACTTGGGCAACGTGAACGAAATGTCGGTGAGTCCGCTGACCGCTGCCGACACGTTCTGGACAATCATGTCGATGTTCGCACCTGAACCAGCGACGATGGTGAAGATTTCGGCCGCCTTGCCCGGAACGTTGGGGACACCGATGATGGTGATCTTCCCTTCGCTGAGGTCGCCGGCGACACCGGTGATGATGGGCTCTTCCATGTTCTCTCCCCTCGCGGCGACGACGAGCGTCCCCTCTTTGTCCGCGAAACTCGAGCGAACGTGCAGCGTCACCCCGTGGCGACGCGCGTATTCGACCGCGCGGATGTGAAGCACCTTGGCGCCCGCGGCTGCGAGCTCCAACATTTCTTCGAACGTGACGACGTCGACCTTGTGGGCCTTGGACACGATTCGCGGGTCGGCGGTGAAGACACCGTCGACGTCGGTGTAAATCTCGCACACATCCGCGTTGAGCGCGGCGGCGAGTGCAACCGCAGTGGTGTCGCTACCGCCTCGACCGAGGGTCGTGATGTCCTTGGAATCGCGGTTGAATCCCTGGAAACCGGCGACGATCGCGATGGCTCCCTCGTCGAGCGCTTCACGAACGCGGTCGGGGGTGACGTCAACGATTCGAGCAGCTCCGTGCTGGGAATCCGTGATCATGCCCGCCTGGCTACCGGTGTACGACCGAGCGTCAACACCGAGCGACTTCACCGCCATCGCGAGAAGGGCCATCGAAATACGCTCGCCCGTCGTGAGAAGCATGTCCATCTCGCGCGGGTCCGGGTTGTCCGTCACCGAGTGTGCGAGGTCAATCAATTCATCCGTGGTGTCGCCCATCGCCGACACAGCAACGACAACGTCGTGACCGGCCTGCTTAGTCGCCACGATTCGGCGCGCCACGCGCTTGATGCTCTCGGCATCAGCAACGGACGATCCGCCAAATTTTTGGACAATAAGCGACACGGTTTTCTTTCGGCTCTAGGTACACGAAAGGGCGATGGCTTCATCGCCCGCCCATTCAGTGAATTCTATCGCTTAAGCAGAGCCAGCGACACGAGTGCGGTGTTCGAAGGCTCGACCGAGGGTGACTTCGTCCGCGTACTCGAGGTCGCCGCCCACAGGCAAACCGCTGGCAAGTCGCGTGATGCGAATGCCGAGCGGTTCCATGAGGCGAACAAGATAGGTCGCGGTTGCCTCACCTTCGACGTTGGGGTCTGTCGCGAGGATGATTTCGACGATGGAGGTGTCGCGGAG
>JBDLPW010000004.1:0-7344 GCA_039800905.1 Actinomycetota bacterium
CCACCCTTGACGGTGTCGAACGTGTGCCACTCCCACGAGTCCTCTTCTACGTTGGCGAGCGCGGCCGCCATTCCACCCTGCGCCGCGCCGGTGTGCGAACGGGTGGGATACAGCTTGGTGATGACGGCGGTCTTAGCGTTCGGGGCCGCCTCGATGGCGGCACGCATTCCCGCGCCTCCGGCTCCAACGATGACGACGTCGTACTCGTGGTGATGAACCGTGGTCACGAACTACTCCTTATATATGTGTTTAGCCGGCGGTACAGAACGACGGCAGCAATTCGGCTGCGGCGCCGGTCGGGCACGGGTCGAACGTAAAGATGACAAGTGAACCGAGGACGAGAAGGACCGCGGTCGAAATGAAAAGAGCGCTGAGTGCAACACGCTTGAGACCGGTGCGGTACACGTAGTCCTCGATGACGACTCGCATGCCGTTCGTTCCGTGGATCACAGCGAGCCACAGGAGAGTCGCATCGAACCACTGCCACATCGGGCTTGCCAGCTTGCCGGCGACGAAGGCGAAGTCGATTGCGTGAACTCCACCGTCCTGAAGGACGTTGACGATGAGGTGGGTGAAAATCAGAGCGACGAGGAAGAACCCCGAAACGCGCATGAAGACCCAGCCGAGTCGCTCTAACTTGAGGCGGTTCATGCTGCACCTCCGAAAACGTTCATGAGGTGTCGCGGCAGGAAGCCGGCCATGAGAATGAACCACAACACGAGGACGATGTAGAACATTTTCTTCTGGTGACGGGTTCCCCACGACGTTGCGTCGACGAGAATGATGCGAAGTCCGTTGAGCGCGTGGAACACGATTGCTCCGACGAGTCCGGCTTCGCCGAGTCCCATGATCGGGGTCTTGTACGCGCCGAGTACGCCGTTATAAACCTCGGGGCTGATGCGCAAAGTCGCCGTGTCAAGAACGTGCACGAGCAAGAAGAAGTAAATGGCGATACCGGTGATGCGGTGAAGCACCCACGACCACATTCCTTCGTGTCCGCGATAGAGAGTTCCCGCGACGACAGTTCGCGATTCACGAGTGACGGTTTCGCCCACTCGGTCCTCCTTTGGTTACCACTTTGCCCTCAGTCTAGTCCCCTCGCGTAGGCTGGTTCGCATGACCGAATCGGCCACCTCCGACTTCTACGCCGTCATTCCGGCGGGAGGAATTGGCTCGCGCCTGTGGCCGTTGTCACGTGCGGACGAACCCAAATTCCTTCACGACCTTGCCGGCACCGGGCACTCGCTGCTCGTTGACACGTGGAATCGACTAGAGCCCGTGGCCGGCGAGAACATCGTCGTCGTGTGCGGGGCGGTTCACAAGAAGACGGTGAAGCGGGAGCTGCCGGATCTAGCCAAGGCCAACCTCGTGCTCGAACCGAACCCGAAAGATTCGACCGCGGCGATTGCTCTGGCCGCCGCCATCATCGCGAGGCGAAACCCGGACGCCATCATCGGTTCGTTCGCGGCCGATCACGTCATTTCTGACGAACGACGTTTCGGTAAGGCTGTGCGCGAAGCGATTGCAACCGCCCGCGACGGATACATCGTCACCATCGGAATTCGCCCGACGGAACCGTCGACCGCTTTCGGGTACATCGAAATCGGTGACGCGTTGACGGTGGCGGATGCACCGCACGCCCGGTCGGCTATTAGATTCACGGAAAAGCCGAAGGTCGACGTAGCCACCGAATACGTGGACGGTGACCGTCACTTGTGGAACGCGGGCATGTTCATTGCCAAGGCGACTGTTCTTCTCGACGAACTTCGCGCGAACCGACCAGACGTTGCGGGACCGATCGAGGCCATTGCGGATGCGTGGGACACTCGCGACCGCGACGACGTGCTCGCCAAGAATTGGAAACTCATTCCCGCTGTCGCCATCGATTACGCGGTTGCCGAGCCGGCTGCTGAACATGGTCGACTCGCGGTCATCCCCGGTGAGTTCCGTTGGGACGACGTCGGTGACTTCGCGGCGCTCGCGAGACTGCACAATCAGGGACGCGCCAATGTGCTCGCGACACTGGGAGAGAACACGCGCGTACTCAACGAAGGCGCAAGCGGTGTCGTCGTCTCGCAGACCAAGCGCCTGATTTCGGTCGTCGGAGTCAAGGACATCGTCATCGTTGATACCGACGATGCATTGCTCGTCACCAATGCCGCAAATGCGCAGCGCGTCAAGAGCATTGTCGAGTCGATTCGCCGCACCGGCGCCGACGACGTTCTGTAAGCGTTTCCTTCGAAAATCGTTGCGCAGACGCGCGAATGTAACGATTTGGGTGTTGTTTCGTGAAAACAGCGAGGGAACCGATTGTGTCGTTGGCGCACCTCAATAAGATGGGCACAGTAGTGGTTCACGAAGCGGTAGCCATCGCGACGGGGCCACCCCATTGAGAGGAAATCCCCTGTGAAGAAAATCACAACGCGCGCCCTTTCCGGGCTTGCACTGGCGGGTGCCGCGAGCCTCGTGCTCGCCGGTTGTGCCCCCGCTCCTGACGCGAGCAAGTCGGCTGTTCCGCAGCTTGACTACCTTGCGTGTGGTGTATCGGACGAAGGTTCGTGGAACGACAAGTCGTTCAACCAGTCCGTATACGAAGGACTCACGAAGTCCCGCGACGAGCTCGGTGTCCAGATCAAGGACGCAGAGTCGCAGACGCCCGATGACTTCGCTCCGAACCTCCAGGCCATGATCGACGCAAACTGCGACCTGACGATCGCTGTCGGGTTCAACCTCGTTGACGCCGTCAACAAGGCTGCAGAAGACAACCCCGACGTCAACTTCGTCACCGTTGACGGATGGTCGAACGGTGCAACCAACCTCAAGCCGATCAACTACGCGATGAACCAGTCGTCGTACCTCGCTGGCTACCTCGCAGCAGCTCAGTCGACCTCGAAGGTTGTCGGTACCTACGGTGGAATGCAGATTCCTGCTGTCACCGACTTCATGACCGGCTTCTACTACGGAGCAATGGCATGGGGTAAGGACAACGGCGCAACCGTCAAGGTTGTCGGTTGGGACCCCGCGAAGGAGGCCGGTGACTTCATCGGTGACTTCACCCCCAACTCGGGAACCTCGAAGTCGATCGCTGCCGCTCAGATTCAGGCCGGCGCTGACGTGATCTTCCCCGTTGGTGGAGACCAGTTCGGTGCAGTTTCGGAAGCAATCACCGAAGCCGGAATCGACGGACGCATGATCGGTGTTGACAAGGACATCGCGGCAACCTCGCCCGAGTACTCGAAGTGGGTTCTCACCTCGGCCGAGAAGCGCATGACCAACGCTGTCTACGACATCATCAAGGCCATCGCGGTTGACGGTACTGCCTTCACGGGTGACGTCTACCTCGGAACGCTCGAAAACGGTGGAACCGCTCTGTCGGCAATCACCAACTACTCGGGCAAGCAGGCGCAGGCCGATGTTGAAGCCAAGCTCGAAGAGCTCAAGGCTGGCATCATCGACGGGTCGATCAACCCGCTCGGCTAGGCTTCAGCCACATGAAGTCGGGGGTCGCCGAGCACGTCTCGGCGGCCCCTTCCCCACATCTCGCAAGGAAACACCAATGAAGCTGGAACTCCGCGGCATCACGAAGCGCTTTGGTTCACTCGTTGCCAACGACCACATCAATCTCGTGGTCACGCCCGGTGAAATCCACAGCCTGCTCGGCGAGAACGGTGCCGGCAAGTCGACGCTCATGAACGTCCTGTACGGCCTGTACACCGCGGACGAAGGCGACATTCTGCTGGACGACGTCGTCCAGAAATTCAAGGGACCCGGCGACGCGATGGCCGCCGGCATTGGAATGGTCCACCAGCACTTCATGCTCATCCCCGTGTTTACGGTCGCCGAAAACGTGGTTCTCGGAAACGAACCGACCGGCCTGGCGGGCATTCTCAATCTTGACCAGGCACGGACGCGTGTCCGCGAAATCTCCGACCGCTTCGGCTTTGACATTGACCCCGACGCGCTCGTCGAAGATTTGCCGGTCGGCGCCCAGCAGCGCGTTGAGATCATCAAGGCACTCGCTCGGGACGCCAAGATCCTTGTGCTCGACGAGCCGACCGCGGTTCTCACCCCGCAAGAAACCGACGAGCTCATGGGGATCATGAAGGGACTCGCGAAGGCGGGAACATCCATCGTCTTCATCACCCACAAATTGCGCGAAGTTCAAGCAGTCGCTGACCGCATCACGGTCATTCGACTCGGTGCCGTTGTCGGCGATGCAAAGCCGAGTGACTCGGCCGAGACACTCGCGGCGATGATGGTCGGTCGTGAGGTGGACCTCAACGTCGACAAGAAGGCGCCGAAGCTGGGTAGCGCCGGACTGACCGTCAAAGGATTGACCGTCGTTGGCGATCGCAACACCAAGGTTGTCGATGACGTTTCGTTCGAGGTGCGTGGGGGCGAGGTGCTCGCGATCGCGGGTGTGCAAGGCAACGGACAGACCGAACTCGCCGAGGCACTCGTTGGCTTGCGTGACCCGTCCGAGGGAACGATCGTCCTCGGCGATCTGGACATCACGCGCTCGAGCGTGCGCGAGGTCATCGATGCTGGCGTGGGCTACATCCCCGAAGACCGTAAGAAAGACGGACTCGTCGGTGACTTCACGATTGCCGAGAACCTCATGCTCAACAAGTCGTTCGGTCCACCGTGGGCGAAAGGCGTCCAGATCGATTTCGCGAACCGCGACCGACTGGCAGACGAATTGATTGCGGAGTACGACGTGCGCACACCTGGGCGCGAAACACTTGCCAAGCAGTTGAGTGGTGGAAACCAACAGAAAGTCGTTGTCGCTCGTGAACTGAGCCGTGACCTCAGCCTGCTCATCGCGTCACAACCGACTCGAGGTGTCGACGTCGGTTCTATCGAATTCATCCATGAGCAAATTGTCGCGACGCGTGACTCGGGCAAGCCCGTCGTCATCATCTCGACCGAACTCGACGAAGTGACCGCGCTCGCTGACCGTATAGCGGTTATGTACCGCGGGCGCATCATCGGAATAGTCGATTCGTCGGCGTCGCGCGAAACACTGGGACGCATGATGGCAGGAGTTACCGCATGAGCACCGAAACCGATGTCAACCGCTGGTCAACCGCGGCCAAGGAAATCGTTTCGGGCGGTGCGTTCCGGGCATTTCTCTCGGTTGCGCTGGGATTTATCGTCGGCGCACTGTTCATGGTGTTCTCCAACGAAGCCTTCCTTCAGGCCGTCTCCTATTTCACCGCTCGCCCAACCGACGCACTGAGCGCGGGCTGGACGGCAATTGCCGATGGGTACTCGGCATTGTTCCGTGGGTCCATTTACAACTACGAAGCTGACAACCTCGTCGCCGCGTTGAGACCGATCACCGAGACCCTCCGATTCGCCGGTCCGCTCATCGCCGCTGGACTTGGTGTGGCGCTCGGATTCCGCGTTGGACTTTTCAACATTGGTGCCAGCGGCCAGATTTTGTTCGGCGCTCTCGCCGCGACCTGGGTGTCGACGCGTATGACGATGCCATTTGGCGTTCACCTGGTCGTCGCCGCAGCCGTCGCCATCGTCGCATCGGCCGCCTATGGTGCACTCGTCGGTTTCCTCAAGGCACGGACCGGGGCACACGAAGTCATCGTCACCATCATGCTCAACTACATCGCGGCTGGCCTGTTGACGTTCTTCTTCCGTCAGGATTATTTGCTGCTCGAGGCGAACGGGGGCGGAACACCCAAGTCCGATGCACCGGCCGTCACAGCGCAACTGCCGAAGATTCTGGGCGACAGCTACACGCTGCACCTCGGGTTCGTCCTCGCCGTCATCGGGGTGGTCGTGTACTGGTGGCTCATGGAACGCTCGACAATCGGGTTCCGTTTCCGCATGGTTGGTCACAACATCGACGCAGCGAAAACCGCGGGTGTCAACGTCAACCGCACCTTCGTGTTTGCGATGGCGGCGTCCGGTGCGTTCGTCGGTGTGGCCGCGGTCAACCAGGCACTCGGGGCGACCGCGGGACTGACCCCCGACATCGACGGAACGATCGGTTTCGACGCAATCACCGTTGCTCTGCTGGGCTCTTCTACTGGCCCTGGCGTCATGCTCGCGGGACTCCTGTTCGGTGCATTCAAAGCCGGTGCTCCCGCGATGCAGGTCATCGGGTTGTCCCCGGAAGTGACCGGCGTGGTCCAGGGCTTCATTGTCCTGTTTATCGCCGCACCGCCGCTCGTCCGAGCGATCTTCCGTTTGCCCGCACCCCCAAAGACGACGGTCATCGCCGATTGGTGGGCCGGTCTCCGAAAGAAGGGTGCGAAATGAGCACCACCGCCCCTGACACCTTCGCCCGCGTTGACGCCACGGTGTCGTACAAGACCACGATCGTGATGGCGTTGTTCTCCGCCATCGTCCTCGTCGGATTTGGGCTGCTAGGAAAGACCGATGCCGTCGCGTTCCAGTGGTCGAACCCGGAAGACTTCATCCACATCCCCGACTTCGTCGTCGCATCGAACCTCGTCGGAATTGTCTCCGGTGTGATGTTGTTTGCGATCTCGGCATGGGTTTTCGTTCGCGCTCGCGGTGCGCATAAGTCGCCGATGTGGCTGACTCTCGTCTTCGGGCTCATCGCGGTCGTCGCACTGTTGGGATGGCTCGCGGCGGGCAACTCCGTGCCCTTCGCGTTCATCCTCGGGAACGCGGTCGTCCTCGCCGTTCCCATCGCACTCGGCGCCATGGGCGGAATCATGAGCGAGCGCGTTGGCGTGGTCAACATCGCCATCGAAGGTCAACTGCTCACGGGCGCGTTCCTCGCCGCGGTCGTCGGGACCATTTCAGGGAACTTGTACTTGGGGCTCCTAGCCGCGATGGTTGGCGCCGCGCTGCTGTCGATGGTGCTGGCCGCATTCGCCATCGTCTATCTCGTCGATCAAATCATCGTGGGAGTCGTCCTCAACGTGCTCGTCCTCGGAATCACAAACTTCCTGTACTCGCAGTGGTTGGCATCGGATGGTCAGAATTCGAACTTCCCGGGAACGTTCGACATCACGCCGATCCCCGTTCTGTCGAGCATCCCGATCATCGGGCCGGCATTGTTCGAGGGCCGCATCACGACGTATCTGACGTTCCTCATCATCCCCGCGCTATGGTTTGTCCTCTTCAAGACCAAGCTGGGACTGCGTGCCCGCGCGGTCGGTGAACACCCGCTCGCCGCTGACACCGTAGGCATCAATGTTGCTCGCACCCGTTTCTGGTGGGTCACCCTCGGGGGCGTGGTTGCCGGCCTGGGTGGCGCGGCACTCACCATCGGTTCCGTCGGCGCGTTCGGTCGTGGAATGTCTGGTGGACAGGGCTTCATCGCACTCGCCGTTGTCATCCTTGGTCGCTGGC
>JBDLPW010000005.1:0-13088 GCA_039800905.1 Actinomycetota bacterium
ACCGCACAGTCGCTGTCGGACCAGGCCACTGTTGCAAAAGACCTCCGCGAAACACTGCGTGCCGAAGCCGAAGCCACCTTCGAGAAAGCACAGCGCGCTGCTGCCGCGGTCGAGGCCGCACTTGAAGAACAGCAGGCACACGACGCAACACTGCGTGCACAGCTCGCAACGCTGATCACTAACCAGAAGCACACCGAAGCCGAATATCAAAAGGGACTCGAAGAATCGGGCGGCGCCTTGGGCAGCGATGCACCAGCCGGCTGGATTGCCGCATCAGGTTGGGCGAAGCCAGCGGGCGGATACATCTCCGACCTTTTCGGCCCTCGTGCGGGAAGTCGCCACAACGGAATCGACCTTGCGCAAAGTTGCGGTTCGCCCATGTATTCGGCACACGCGGGAACCGTCGTTTACGCCGGAAACACGGGTCGTTCGCTCGGCTATCTCGTTCGCATCAGCCACGGTGATGGTGTGGTCACCGGCTACGGTCACATCCAGGCGGGATCTATTGTCGTGAAAATCGGCGATCTGGTTTCAGCGGGAACTCGTATCGCCAAGGTCGGTACGACAGGAACGTCGACCGGTTGCCACCTTCACTACGAGGTGCGCATTGACGGCGTCGCTCACGACCCGCTCCCGTTCATGCGGGACCGCGGAGTGCGACTCGGCTAGTTAGTGGCCGGTGCCGAAGCGGGCGATGCCCTCTTCGACAATCTTTTCGGCTTCGGCGCGACCCTGCCAGCCTTCGAGCTTGACCCACTTGCCGGGTTCGAGGTCCTTGTAGTGCTCGAAGAAGTGTTCGATTTCCTTCTTCGTGTACTCGGGGATGTCGTCGATGTCCTGAATGTGAGCCCAACGCGGGTCCTTGGTCTGGACTGCGATGACCTTGGCGTCGCTGCCGCCGTCGTCGGTCATGTTGAAGACCGCAACCGGGCGAACGTTGACGCCGACACCGGGGAACAACGGGTAGTCGAGCAGGACGAGGACGTCCACGGGGTCACCGTCGAGACCGAGCGTGTTCTCGAAGTAGCCGTAGTCGGTCGGGTACACGAACGTCGTGTACAGCACGCGGTCGAGGAAGACGCGACCGGTCTCGTGGTCGACTTCGTACTTGTTGCGGCTTCCCTTGGGGATTTCGATGACGGCGGGGTATCCGGCCATGGTGACTCCTCTGGTCAGTAAGTTCTTTCGATAACCTTACCGAGTGAGCGCGGATCAGGGTCGCGGGCGGTTGAACCCCGCCGTCGCCGCCGTGCGAAACGCGGTTGCGGATTTCTTTGACGTTCAGAGCGTTATGTCAGATTCGCTCGTACTTGTCGCGGTGAGTGGCGGCGCCGATTCGATGGCTCTCGCCGCCGCTACACGATTTGTCGCCGCGAAGCGTGGTGTGCGTGTGGCCGCTGCGGTGATCGATCACGGGTTGCAATCGGGCAGTGCAGAGGTCGCGGTGCGTGCCGCCACTGCGCTGAACGGTCTGGGAATTACCGACGTTGTGGTGCGGACGGTTGATGTCGGCACGGACGGTGGGCCCGAAGCCGCCGCGCGCGAGGCGCGCTATCTGGGGCTGATGGGCGTCGCTGCGGAACTGGGTGCGACCATGATTCTGACGGGTCACACCCGTAACGATCAGGCGGAATCCGTCATTCTGGGTTTCACGCGAGGGTCGGGTCCGGGCAGTGTTCGCGGGATGCCCGCATTCGACGGGGTTATCGGCCGGCCGTTGCTCGATGTCACCCGCGAGACGACTAGGGCCGCCTGCGCGGCGGAGGGAATCGATCCGTGGGACGACCCGCACAACGACGACCCGTCGTTCACGCGGGTTCGCATTCGAAACACAATCCTTCCGACGCTGGAAAGCGAACTTGGCCCGGGAATCGTTGATGCACTCGCGCGAACCGCGGAACTTCTTCGTGATGACGATGACGCGCTCGACCTGCTCGCGGCGGGAATGGCACGAACGGCAATGACGACCGACGGCGAGGTCGCACTGCTCGTCGACCAAACTGCCGCGAAACCGCGCGCACTGCGCAGCCGACTCATTCGACTGGCCGCAACAGAGGCGTTCCTCACCACGCTGTCCCACGTGCAAACCGTCGCCGTCGATGCGCTGCTCGTCGACTGGCACGGGCAGGGGCCCATCGACGTCAGCGGCGGTAGTGTTGTCAGACAAGACGGTCGGCTGATTTTCCGGCCACGTAGTGAGGCGTAGTAAATGCGGTATTCGGATGTTGCAGATCAACTCGACGAGGTTCTGGTCACTGAGGAGCAAATGACGGCGCGCCTCGACGAGCTCGCTCGCCAGGTCGAGGCTGACTATGGCGACGAGGTACCGCTTCTCGTCGGTGTTCTCAAGGGCGCGGTCATGGTCATGGCCGACTTCGCCCGCGCGATGCACACACCTGTCACGATGGACTGGATGGCGGTTTCGTCATACGGGAACACCACCCAGTCGAGCGGTGTCGTCCGCATCCTCAAGGACCTCGACACCGATGTTGCCGGTCGCCACGTGCTCATTGTTGAAGACATCATCGACACCGGACTGACCCTCGCGTGGTTGCGCGAAAACCTGTTGTCGCGTGGTGCCGCGAGCGTCAAGATCCTCGCCGCCCTGCGCAAGCCCGACGCCGTTGTGTCCGACGTTATCCCCGACTATCTCGGGTTCGACATCCCCAACAAGTTCGTTGTGGGTTTCGGACTCGACTACGCCGAGCGTTACCGCCACCTGCGTGACGTCGCCGTTCTTTCACCTCACGTCTACGCCGTCAGCGAATAGCCCGAAAATCGTCGCCCGCGGGCGGGTACGCTGGCAGGACGTAACTATTCGTCTAGGAGCGCTTCCCGTATGAAGAATTTCCTCAAGGGTCCGTGGCTGTACATCGCCGCCGGTCTGCTGATCGTGTGGATGGGTTTCTCTTTCCTCACGACGGTCAACTACGCACCGGTGTCGACGAAGGAAGGCCTCGCCTTCATCAACGACCACAAGGCCAAAGAGGTCACGATCGTCGACATCGAACAGCGCGTCGACATCGTTCTGACCGAAGCCGACAAGACCTACGGCGATCACGTCCAGTTCTATTACACGACCCCGCGCGGGTCCGAGGTCATCGCGGCGGTCAACGCGGCGAACCCCGCCAAGTTCAACGACGAAATCCCCAAGGAATCGTGGTTCGTCTCGCTTCTGGGATACATCCTCCCGTTCCTCATCATCGGTCTGGCGTTCTGGTTCATCATGTCGTCGGCCGGCGGTTCGCGCGGGGCGATGCAGTTCGGCAAGTCCCGCGCCAAGCAGTTCTCGAAGGAATCTCCGCAGGTCACGTTCGAGGACGTTGCGGGTGCCGACGAAGCCGTCGAGGAACTTCAGGAAATCAAGGAGTTCCTGCAGGAGCCCGAGAAGTTCCAAAAGGTTGGCGCACGCATCCCCAAGGGTGTGCTGCTTTACGGCCCTCCCGGAACGGGTAAGACGCTGCTCGCTCGAGCCGTCGCGGGCGAAGCGGGCGTTCCGTTCTATTCGATTTCCGGTTCCGACTTCGTCGAGATGTTCGTCGGTGTCGGCGCCAGCCGCGTTCGCGACCTGTTCGAGGTCGCCAAGCAGAACGCCCCCGCGATCATCTTCATCGACGAGATCGACGCCGTCGGTCGTCACCGTGGTGCCGGTATGGGCGGTGGCCATGACGAGCGCGAACAAACTCTGAACCAGTTGCTTGTTGAGATGGACGGATTCGACCCCAAGACGAACGTCATCATGATTGCCGCGACGAACCGTCCCGACATTCTTGACCCGGCACTTCTGCGTCCTGGTCGTTTCGACCGTCAGATTCAGGTGGACGCCCCCGATTCGAAGGGACGCGCGACAATCCTCGCCGTTCACTCGAAGGGAAAGCCGCTCGCGAAGGACGTCGACCTCGAGGTGCTCGCGCGCAAGACCCCCGGATACACGGGTGCCGACCTCGCGAACGTCGTGAACGAAGCGGCGCTTCTCACCGCACGTCAGGGCAAGACCGAAATCACGAACGAACTGCTCGACGAGGCCGTTGACCGTGTCATGGCGGGACCGCAGAAGCGTTCGCGCGTCATGAAGGACAAGGAACGACTCATTACGGCGTACCACGAGGGCGGGCACGCGCTCGCGGCCGCGGCGATGCGCAACACCGACCCCGTCACGAAGGTCACCATCCTTCCGCGCGGACGTGCGCTGGGGTACACAATGGTCGTTCCGATTGACGACAAGTATTCGATCACGCGTAATGAACTGCTCGACCAGTTGACCTACGCAATGGGTGGCCGCGTTGCCGAAGAAATCGTGTTCCAGGACCCGACGACCGGTGCCTCGAACGACATCGAAAAGGCGACGGGCATCGCTCGCCGCATGGTCACCGAGTTCGGTATGAGCGCGACGGTTGGATCGGTCAAGCTCGGATCAAGTTCGGGCGAGATGTTCCTCGGTCGTGACATGGGACACCAGCGCGACTATTCCGAGGGTGTAGCCGAGAACGTCGACCGCGAAGTTCGCGCCCTCATCGACCAGGCCCACGACGAAGCGTGGAAGGTGTTGACTGCGAACCGTGCCATCCTCGACCAGCTGGCCAAGGAACTGCTCGAGAAGGAAACGCTCGACCACAACCAGCTCGAAAAGATCTTTGCGAAGGTCAAGAAGTTGCCCGAGCGTCCGGTGTGGAAGTCGAACCCCAAGCGACCCGTGTCGACCAAGGGACCAATCGCGATGCCCGCGAAGGTGTCGGCCGAGTCGAAAAAGGTCACACGTCCCCGAAAGCCGAAGACGGCCGAGTAATCCATGACGGTCGACAAGGGACGCATCGCGGCCGCGGTTCGAGAGATTCTCGACGCGATCGGCGATGACCCGACCCGACCTGGACTGGATGTCACCCCCGACCGTGTTGCCGATTCCTTCGCCGAGTTGTTCTCGGGCGTCGGTGTCGATGCGGCGATTGGGTTGCGTGAGGCCGGCTCAACAGCTGACGTCGAATCGACGGACCCCGTCATCGTTCGCGACATCGCATTCCGTTCGATGTGTGAACACCACCTACTGCCGTTCAGTGGGACCGCGCACGTCGCCTATGTACCGACGACCACCGTTCTCGGGCTCGGTCACATCGCCCGCGTTGTCGAGGTCGTGTCGTCGCGTCCCCAGGTTCAGGAACGACTCGGCCTCGATGTCGCGGACGCCATCACACGCGGTGCCGACGCGGCCGGCGTCCTCGTCGTGCTCGACGCCCGTCACGAATGTGTGTCCGCTCGTGGCGCCCGCCAGGACAACGCCAGTGCGGTGACGGTGACTGCGGTCGGAGACTGCGCTGTCGAACCGATGCGCTCTGCACTCCTCGGACTGATCGGACGCGGCGATGGCTAGCCAGCCGCTCGTGTTCGGGATCCTCAACGTGACTCCGGATTCGTTCAGCGACGGGGGTCTGTGGGAGAACCCTGACAAAGCCGTTGACCATGCACGAGCGATGGTCGCGGGCGGTGCGGACGTCATCGATGTCGGTGGCGAATCGACTCGTCCCGGTGCGGCGCCGATTGACGCAGACGAGGAACAACGCCGAGTCCTGCCCGTGATTCGTGCACTGTGCGACGACGGAATTGTCGTCTCCGTCGACACCATGCGCGCGGCGACCGCGACCGCGGCAATCTCGCTGGGGGCGACATACGTCAACGACGTATCGGGCGGGCTCTTCGACCCCGACATGGTCACCGCCGTCACGCACTCGCCAGCGACCTATATCGCGATGCATTGGCGCGGGGCCAGTTCCGTGATGGACGACCTCGCCGTGTACGAGAACGTCACGCGGGATGTCATCGCCGAACTCGAGGAGCGCGTCGAGCGCATCATGGACGCGGGGCTGGAACCGAACCGTTTGTGGTTGGACCCGGGCTTGGGATTCGCCAAGAAGCCGGACCACAACTGGGAACTGTTGCGAAACCTGCCCGACCTTGTCGCGCTGGGGTATCCCGTGTTAATTGGTGCGTCGCGCAAGAGGTTCCTCGAACAGTTCGGTGCGCGACCGGCTGATCGCGATGACGCGACGGCTGCCATTTCGCTGCTCGCCGCCGAAGCCGGCGCATCCGCCGTGCGCGTGCACGACGTCATTGGAACTGCTCGCGCTCTCGCGGTGCGCGCCGCATGGCAGGGGGAGCGATGACCGACGAGATTCGCCTGCGCGGACTGCGCGCATTCGCCCACCATGGTGTCTTCGACTTTGAACGTGAAAACGGGCAAGAGTTCATCATCGACGTCGACGTCCGCATTCCTCTGGGCAACGTCGCCGACGACATCGATAACACGATTCATTACGGGACTCTCGCGGAATCCATCGTCGTCGCGGTCGAACGCGACCCGGTCGACCTGATTGAGACCGTCGCCGAACGCATCGCGGGTGTTGTGCTTGACGCCGGCGCGCACTCGGTTCGCGTCGAGGTGCACAAACCGTCCGCCCCCATCACCGTTCCGTTCGACGACGTGTCCGTCGTCATCGAAAGGTCACGCTCGTGACCCGCGCGGTCATCGCCCTCGGTGCGAATCTCGGCGACCGCGAGGCGACGATCGCCGAGGCCGTTGCTGAGCTTGCCGCAATCGACGGGGTGGACGTCATCGCAGAATCACCGCTCGTGTCGACCGTCGCAGTGACCGAATCCGGCCCGGACGAAACGCACCCCGCGTACCTCAACGGGGTTGTCGTCATCGAGACCACAATTTCGGCCCACACGCTCCTGGCCATGTTGCACGACATCGAACAACGCCACGGCCGCGTCCGCGCTGAGCGCTGGGGTGACCGCACTCTCGACCTCGATCTGATCGTCTACGGCGACCTCATCGAAGACGGCAATCTCGTTGTTCCGCACCCGCGCGCTCACGAGCGACGATTCGTGTTGGAGCCGTGGCTCTCCGTCGACCCCGACGCCGTCATCCCCGGCCGCGGATTCGTGCGCGACCTTGTGGGGGTGCTCGCATGAAGCGCACCAACCCGCTCGTCCTGCTCGGTCTGACTCCGTTCGGATTCGCCGCCGGTTTCCTTGTCGACTGGGCGTTCGTTGCTCGCGGGATGTCGGCGATCCGGGTTCCGTGGACACTCTCAATCACGACGGTTGTCCTGACGGGTGTGATTCTGTTCCTCGGTGCCCGCGTCCGTTGGGCGACGCAGCCCAAGCCCGGCCGTCGCATTGACCCGATTCTCGCGGTGCAAATTCTGACACTGGCCAAGGCATCCTCGGTGGGTGGAGCATTGATGCTCGGTGGAATCGTCGGCATCATCGTCTTCACCGCCACGCGTCCTGTCGTCACAACAGACCTCTTCCCCAGCGCCGTCGCGGCGTTGGTGGCATCGCTCGTCCTTATCGTCGGATCGTTGATTGCCGAGCACATGTGTCGCATTCCGCCCAGTGAATCGGAAGGGGAACCAGCATGATGACTCCCGGTCGACTCGACGTCGGGTTGGTGGGAACCGCCCGTGAAATTCCTGTCATCGGTCTCGCGTTGGCAGGCGCAGGTCACATTCCGTGGTTCATGACCGAGCCAGCTCCGGATGCCCGCGAAACGTCGCTCGCGCAACTTCGCGGCGTGACGATTCGATCCGCGGACGAGGTCGTGCAGGGAAGTGACCTGGTCGTCATCGCGCCGGGCGAGGGCGAAACCGTCGAGTCTCTCGTCGCCGACATTGCCGACGGATGGAAGGCGGGACAAATCGTCTTCCACACTGACCCCGGTCATGGAATCGACGTTCTCGAACCCGCACGCGCCGCTGGTGCAATCACGCTGGCGATTCACCCCGTTCTGCACTTCACGGGAACATCGCTCGATGTGCAGCGACTCAAGGACGCGTACTTCGCTGTGACCGCACCCGCGACGGTGATGCCGATCGCGCAGGCACTCGTCGTCGAGATGGGTGGTGAACCGTTCGTCGTCGAAGAATCCGATCGCGCTGCGTATGCCGAAGTTGTCGACACTGTCGCCACGTTCTCGCGCGCCATCATCGACCAGTCGACGTTCCGCTTGACCGAAATCGGTGTGGAACGACCGGGCGAAGTACTTCGCGCACTCGCGCACTCGGCCGTCGACGAATCGCTTCGTCGGTCCGCCGACGGCGCGGTTGACCCGGTCGAAGCGTGGTTGGACGACACCACAGAGGACGATGACTAAAGCACTCGTCCCGACGATGGGCGCGTTGCACGCCGGCCATCTCGCTCTGGTCGACCGTGCACGGGAACTCGCGGACGAGGTCGTCGTGTCGATCTTCGTGAACCCGACCCAGTTCGGCGCGGGGGATGACTTCGACCGCTATCCGCGCACGCTGGAAGCTGACCGTGCCTTGCTCGGCCACCGGGCGACCGTGTTCACGCCGACCGTGGACGAGGTCTATCCGACCGACAACCCGCCCGCGGTCATCCCCGCCGGGCCGCTCGGTTCGGTGTGGGAGGGAGTTAGTCGTCCCGGGCACTTCGACGGCGTCCTCACCGTCGTTAATCGGCTGTTTGACTTGGTCCAGCCCGATTTTGCGGTGTTCGGTGAAAAGGACTGGCAGCAACTGGCGTTGATTCGGGCGATGGCGGCAATGCATCACCCCGAAATTCAGATTGTCGGAGTCCCGACCGTTCGCGAACCCGATGGACTCGCGATGTCGTCGCGCAATCGATACCTTTCGCCAGCCGAACGAGAAACCGCCGCGCTGATTCCCGCGGCACTTCGGGACATAGCGGCGGCCGGCGGAACGGATGAATCCATCGTGCAAGCATCCGCGAAACTCGATCACGCGGGAATCGTCCTCGACTATCTCGACGTTGTTGACCCCGTCACTCTCGAACCAACCCGCGGCACCGCCCCAGCACGAGCCATCATCGCCGTCCGCGTCGGAACCACCCGCCTCATCGATAACTTGAGCGTTCGCTACTAGTCGAAACGGTAACCTTGAGGAGTTACCTGAAGGGGCCCGAATGACTGACGAGACCGAACTCTCCGCCGACGATATCGTCGAGCAGAAGGCCGTTCGACTCGCCAAGCGCGACCGTCTTCTCGTCGAAGGTGAGGCGTACCCCGTCGCCGTCCCCGTCACCTCGACGATCGCCGCAGTCCGTGCTGAACACACTGGCCTCGACGCCGATGTCGCGACGGGCGTCACCGTCGGTCTTGCGGGACGAATCGTTCACTCGCGTAACACCGGAAAGCTTTGCTTCGCCGCCCTTCAGTCGGGCGACGGCGAACGTATCCAGGCGATGCTCTCCCTCGACCAGGTCGGCGAAGAGTCGCTGGAGCGTTGGAAGGAACTCGTCGACCTCGGCGACCACGTATTCGTTGAAGGCGAGGTCATCACCTCCAAGCGCGGCGAACTCTCGATCCTTGTGTCCACCTGGCAGATGGCGGCCAAGGCGCTTCTGCCCTTGCCAAACCTGCACAGCGAACTGAGCGAAGAGACGCGCGTTCGCCAGCGCTACCTCGACCTCATCGTCCGCGACCAGGCCCGCACCAACGTCGTCACCCGCGCGACCGCACTCGCGTCGCTGCGGGACACGTTCCGCAGCCACGGCTTCCTTGAAGTTGAAACCCCCATGCTGCAGACGCTGCACGGTGGCGCTGCGGCCCGCCCGTTCGTCACTCGTTCGAACGCGTTCGACATGGACCTCTACCTGCGTATCGCGCCGGAACTGTTCCTCAAGCGCGCCGTCGTTGGCGGGCTCGAACGAGTCTTCGAGATCAACCGCAACTTCCGCAACGAAGGCGCTGACTCGACTCACAGCCCCGAATTCGCGATGCTCGAGTTCTATCAGGCATATGGCGACTACAACTCGGTCGCGAACCTGACCCAGGAACTCATCCAGAACGCGGCGATGGCGGTCGCCGGTTCGCACGTCGTCACGTGGAACGACGGCACCGAGTACGACCTGGGCGGCGACTGGGCTCGCATCTCGATGTTCGAATCGCTCAGCACCGCGGTCGGGCAGGAAATCACCCCCGAAACCCCGATCTCCGTCCTTGAGAAGATGGCGAAGGCCGTCGACATCGAGGTCAAGCATCCCATCCACGGCAAGTACGTCGAGGAATTGTGGGAGCACCACGTCAAGGGCGACCTCGACAAGCCGACGTTCGTCATGGACTTCCCGCTCGACACCAGCCCGCTCGTTCGCGAACACCGCGACAAGAAGGGCGTCGTCGAAAAGTGGGACCTGTACGTGCGTGGATTCGAACTCGCGACGGGATATTCCGAGTTGGTCGACCCCGTCATCCAACGCGAACGATTCATTGAACAGGCGAAACTCGCGGGGCGCGGTGACGACGAGGCGATGCCGCTCGACGAGGAGTTCCTCAAGGCGCTCGAACACGGCATGCCCCCGTGCGGCGGCCAGGGGATGGGAATCGACCGACTGCTCATGGCCCTGACCGGTCTCGGTATCCGCGAAACGATTCTGTTCCCGCTCGTCAAGTAACCGCCTTAGGCTGAAACCGTGATCACCGACTTCTGGGCCAACGCCGTCTACTCGGTCACCCCGACGATCATCATCGGACTCATTTTCTGGTTTGTCATGCGCGCCATCCTTCGCGCCGACCGCACCGAACGCAACGAACTCGACAAGTACGAGCGCGAAGAGCGTGCCCGCCGCGGTCTCGACCCCAAGGACTAGGCGCGAAACGGCGTTTTTGCCGTGAGCGAAAACCCCTGCCGGAACAAACGCATGCCGTTACCGTTGAGGTATCGCGAGGACGCTCGCTAAGGAGAATGCAATGTTTGAACGATTCACAGACCGCGCACGGCGCGTTGTTGTGCTTGCCCAGGAAGAAGCCAAGGGGCTCAACCACAACTACATCGGCACCGAACACATCCTGCTCGGGTTGATCAAAGAGGGTGACGGCATCGCCGCGAAGGCGCTCGCCGAACTCAACATTTCAATCGACAGCGTGCGCGAACAAGTTCAGGAAATCATCGGCCAGGGCCAGCAGGCACCGTCGGGTCACATCCCGTTCACTCCCCGCGCCAAGAAAGTTCTCGAACTCAGCCTGCGCGAAGCGCTGCAGTTGGGACACAACTACATCGGCACCGAACACATCCTGCTCGGGCTCATCCGAGAGGGTGAAGGAGTTGCCGCGACGGTTCTCGTCAAGCTCGGCGCTGATTTGACCCGAGTCCGTCAGACGGTCATCCAGTTGCTGTCCGGTTACCAGGGCGGAAAAGAGTCGGCGACGGTCGGCGGTTCCGAAGCAGCTGCCGACGTCAAGGGCTCGCAGGTTCTCGACCAGTTCGGTCGCAACCTGACCCAAGCCGCGCGCGACGGAAAGTTGGACCCGGTCATCGGTCGCGAAAAGGAAATGGAACGCGTCATGCAGATCCTTTCCCGCCGCACCAAGAACAACCCCGTCCTCGTCGGCGAACCTGGCGTTGGTAAGACGGCCGTCGTCGAGGGCCTGGCCCAGGCGATCGTCAAGGGTGAGGTTCCCGAAACGCTCAAGGACAAGCAGCTGTACACGCTAGATTTGGGTTCGCTCATTGCCGGTAGCCGCTACCGCGGTGACTTCGAAGAGCGCCTCAAGAAAGTGACGAAGGAAATCCGCAATCGCGGCGACATCATCGTCTTCATCGACGAGATCCACGCACTGGTTGGTGCCGGTGCCGCCGAAGGTGCGGTCGACGCGGCCAGCATCCTCAAGCCGATGCTCGCCCGAGGTGAACTGCAGACCATCGGTGCAACGACGCTCGACGAATACCGCAAGTATTTTGAAAAGGACGCGGCGCTCGAACGCCGTTTCCAGCCCGTCACGGTGAACCAGCCATCAGTTGCTCACACGATCAACATCCTCAAGGGACTGCGTGACCGTTACGAAGCGTTCCACAAGGTGTCGATCACGGACGACGCGATTGTCGCCGCCGCGACCCTCGCCGATCGATACGTGCAGGACCGCTTCCTGCCGGACAAGGCGATCGACCTCATTGACGAAGCCGGTGCCCGACTGCGCCTGTCGATTCTGTCGTCCCCGCCCGAGTTGCGTGAATTTGATGACAAAATCGCAGAGGTCCGCGCCAAGAAGGAAGCCGCGATCGAGGAACAGGACTACGAAAAGGCAGCCCAGTTCCGCGACGAAGAAAAGCAGTTGCTCGGAGAGCGCCTGCGCCTCGAAAAGGAATGGCGCAAGGGCGAAAAGGGCGAGACCGGCAAGGTCGACGAAGGCATCGTCGCCGAGGTCCTCGCGCAGGCAACCGGCATCCCCGTCTTCAAGCTGACCGAAGAGGAAAGCGCACGCCTGCTCATGATGGAAAAGGCGCTGCACCAGCGCGTCATCGGTCAGGAAGAGGCGATCTCGGTTCTGGCGAAGACCATCCGACGCACGCGCGCCGGGCTCAAGGACCCGAAGCGTCCCGCCGGTTCGTTCATCTTCGCAGGTCCGACCGGTGTCGGAAAGACCGAGTTGGCAAAGGCTCTCGCCGAATTCTTGTTCGACGACGAGGACGCACTCATTTCGCTCGACATGTCCGAGTACGGCGAGAAGCACACCGCGTCACGCCTGTTCGGCGCCCCTCCCGGGTACGTCGGGTTCGAAGAAGGCGGTCAGTTGACCGAACGAGTTCGTCGCAAGCCGTTCTCAGTTGTCCTTTTTGACGAAATCGAAAAAGCTCACCCCGACATCTTCAACTCGCTGTTGCAGGTGCTGGAGGAAGGCCGCCTGACCGACGGTCAGGGACGCGTCGTCGACTTCAAGAACACGGTCATCATCATGACGACGAACCTGGGAACCAAGGACATCACCGGCGGTCCCGTCGGATTCGTTGTCGAAGGCAACTCGGAGCAGTCGTACAAGGCGATGCGTGCGAAGGTCGTCGAAGAACTCAAGAAGCACTTCAAGCCCGAATTCCTCAACCGCGTCGACGAGACGATCGTCTTCCCGCAGCTGTCACAGGACGAACTGCTACAGATTGTCGACCTGTTTGTTCGTCGACTGCGCGAGCGCATGCTCGACCGCGACATGACCCTCGATGTCACCGACGCCGCTCGTCGTCAGTTGCTGACGATCGGGTGGGACCCGATGCTTGGTGCACGCCCGCTGCGTCGCGCCATCCAGCACGAGGTCGAAGACATGCTGTCGGAACAAATCCTGC
>JBDLPW010000006.1:0-23826 GCA_039800905.1 Actinomycetota bacterium
AACTGCCCCTCGATATTCAGTTCGTCAACTTCCGGTAATTCATGAAATTCTCCCGCGCGCTCGGGGTCGTCACGTTGACGGCCGTCGCTCTCGCGGGCGGAGTAGTGTCGGCGGCCGAGGCTCGAACCACACGGGCATTCGACGTCAAATTTCACTCCTTGAAGTCTGCCCTGGCTGAACAAGGCTTCAGCGCGTTTCACCGGCAGAACCCCACAATCACCGCCGCGCGCGCAACTGAACTTGCTCAAGACCCGACAGCCCACATCGGACCCACGGGAAAACTGCTCTACGTCGACAGGAAAATCGCGGTGCCCGACGGTCTGCCGCAGAAAATCCCGACCAACGTGAGCAACATCTCGCTCAACGACTTCCTCAGTTTGAACAGTCGTCCTGGCTCAGATCGGACGATTTTCCTTGACTTCGATGGGCACACCGTTCCGGCCGATACCGCCTGGGACGATCCGACTTACGGAAATGGTGGAAACCCGCTCGTCGCCGGCACGTATCCGGCGTTCACGCTCGACGGAGACGGATCTTTCAGTGACGCGGAGAAGCGCGCAATCATCGATGCCTGGTCTGCCGTTTCAGAGGATTACGCAATCTTCGACGTCAACGTCACGACCCAAGATCCGGGGGACGATGCAATCAACCGCAGTGACCTCAATGACGAGGTGTATGGGACACGTGCGCTCGTTACCGAAGGCATAAATAGCTGGGATGCAAACATTTGCGCATGTGGCGGCATCGCCTATGGAGATGTGTTTGGAATGAGTTTTGGACAACCTGCTTTTGTGTTCGTATCTAGCGATTACCAATCTGTTTCGAACTTCGATGGAAAGCTGATTGCCGACGTCGCTTCTCACGAGGTCGGACACAACCTCAATCTGGACCACGATGGCTCAAGCTCAGACGGGGAATACTTTCTCGGGATAGATGATGGAAAAAATTGGGCCCCAATCATGGGCGGCGGCTATTACAACGGGGTTGTCCAGTGGTCAGATGGTGACTATGAAGGCGCAACGCAAGACCAAAACGATATAGCGCTCATTAGCGCCGCGGGGGCTCCCCTACTCAACGATGAATCGAACATCTCAAAGGCCACTGCTAGCGTGATTTCGGCTACCGCGATTGATGGTGTCATCAATTCAAGTTCGGACGTTGACGTTTTCAAGGTCGCTATCAGTGGCGGGGTGGTCGGCATTTATTCGTATTCCCCCACTGACTATTCAAACCTCGATACCAAACTGACCCTTCTTGATAGCAACTTCAAGACGTTGTTCTCCACCGATGCGCTCAGTGTCATGACGGAGGACTCAAACGGAATCGGTGGGTGGCCAGTTTCGGGAATGGACGGTGTCCTCAACGCAGATCTACCGAACGGCACGTACTACATCAAACTCGAGGGCGTCGGTCGATCGGGGGCATACTCCGATTACGGCAGTCTTGGGGCCTACTCTATTAAGACGCGCACGCCAAGCGCATCGACGATCCCGACAAAGGGCACGCCCACGATCTCGGGAACGAAGCGCAAGGGCAAGACACTCACAGGTGCGTATGGAACGTGGACGTCGGGCACCGCGTTCGTTCGACAGTGGCTGCGTGACGGCGTTGTTATTTCAGGTGCAACTTCGAAAACCTACGTGCTGACCGCGGCCGACGTCGGCCACAAGATTCAGTTCCGAGTCATCGCGACCAAGGGTTCTTACCGCCAGGCCATTAAGGTCAGTGCGAAAACGGTGACAATTACGAATTAGACACTCTCGCCGCGCGAGATAGCGATCATGTCGTCGCGCGGAACGACCTTGATTCGTTCGCGACCTGCGGCTTCGCCGAGGGTCTTCTCCCAGTCGTCGAGTCGGTGCCATCCGTCAAGGTTCGTGAAGGCGACACCGCGCGACTCGAGCAGTTCAACGATCGCCGATTCCTCGGGGTGAGCGGGCGACCACCACGAACGCTGATCCTTCACCAGGTGCGAGACGGTTTCCATCGCGTCGGATTTGGTGTGACCGATGAGTCCGACCGGACCGCGCTTGATCCAACCCGTCGCATAGACACCGGGGACGACGATGTTGTCGGCGTCGACGACCTGACCCTCGTGGTTGGGGATGACCCCGCGAACGGCGTCGTAGGGGACACCGTCGAGTTCCGAACCGAAATATCCGACGGCTCGATAAATCGCCTGGACCGGCACCTCGCGAATTTCGCCGGTTCCGCGCACTCCACCGGCACCGTCCGACTCGGTTCGTTCATATCGGAACGCGGTTACCTCGCCTTCCTCGCCGACGACCTCGACGGGCTTTGCGTAAAAGTGCAGGTGGAGGCGGCGACTGGCCTTGCCGGTCTCGCGTTCACGCCACTGGTTGAACACCTTGTCGATAACGAAAACCTGCTTGTTCGATTCGATCGCCGCGCGTGAAGCGTCGTCATAGTCGAAGTCCTCGTCGTACACGATCATGTCGACATCATTGAGCTCGCCAAGTTCGCGCAGTTCGAGTGGTGTGAACTTCACCTGCATCGGGCCACGACGTCCAAAGACATGAACATCGGTGACGGGGCTGGACTTGAGTCCCGCGTACACGTTGTCGGGGATTTCGGTCGGCAGCAGATCGTCAGCGCGCTTGGCCAACATGCGCGCAACATCGAGTGCAACGTTTCCGTTTCCGATGACAGCGACCTGCTTTGCCGTCAACGGCCATTCGCGCGGCACGTCGGGGTGACCGTCAAACCAACTGACGAAGTCCGCTGCGCCGTACGAACCGTCGAGGTCGATACCGGGGATATCGAGTGATGCGTCCTTGAAGGCGCCGGTCGAAAAAATGACGGCGTTGTAATGCCGCTTGAGATCGTCCAGGGTTAGGTCGGTGCCGAAATTGACGTTTCCGAAAACGCGAATACCTCCCGAGTCGAGTACGTCCCGGAGCGCGGTGATGATCCCCTTGATTCGAGGGTGGTCGGGGGCGACACCGTAGCGAACCAAACCGTAAGGAGCGGGGAGTCGATCGAAGAGGTCGATGCTGACGTCAAACGGTCGCTCGTGCTTGCGCAGGATGTCAGCGGCATAAATGCCGGCTGGTCCGGCTCCAACAATCGCAAGTCGTAACGTGGTCATTTAGTGGGACCTTTCCACCACTCGGGAAGCGAAGCGAACGAGCGCCTGCTTCGTCAAACCGTCGGGGAGTGCATCGAGCGCCGCAACGGCCTCGCCTCCCCACTTCTGAGCTTCCGCAATCGTCCGCTCGGTGAAGCGGCTGGCGCGAAGTTCGTCGACAAGCTTCTCAAAGCGAACGTCATCGCCGGCTTCGGCTGCCTCGCGGAGTCCCGCATCCAGCGCACGCGCGTCCTCGTCGCCGGATTGACGCATGTAGAGAACCGGAAGTGTCGCAACACCGTGACGAACGTCAGTTCCCTTCACCTTGCCGGTCTCTCCACCATCAAGGTCGAGCACGTCGTCGATGATCTGGAAAGCGACACCAATCTTTTCGCCGAACTCACGAAGCGGTTCGCTGTATTCGGCGGGAGCGTTCGATGTCATCACGCCGACCATCGCACTGGCCGCGATGAGTGAACCGGTCTTGTCGGCGAGGACCTGGAGGTAGTGAGCGATGGGGTCGACCCCATCGGCCGGTCCCGTCGTTTCGTGCAACTGCCCCAGGCACAGACGCTCGAACGTCGAGGCATGCAGGCGGACCATTTCGTCGCCGAGCGTTGATGCCAACGTGCTCGCACGCGCGAGCAGGAGATCACCCGTGATGATGGCAATCGAGTTTCCGAACTGGGTGTGTGCGGTGGGAACACCGCGTCGAAGGTCAGCGTCGTCCATGACGTCGTCGTGGTACAGCGTGGCGAGGTGGATCAGTTCCACGACCTGAGCAGCGAGCAGAACCTCCTCACACTGCGAATCACCGAGCTCGGCCGTGAGCAGAGCGAGCAGAGGTCGAACGCGCTTGCCCCCAGCCTCGAGAAGATACCGTGCGACGGTGTTCGTGTACTGGTCTCCAAAGTGCAGGTTCTCGGCAAGTCCGGCCTCGATCGCCTGAAGCCCTTTATCGAGACGGGCAACGAGATCGCGCTCCTCTTTGGTCGCCGACATCGCGGCACCCAGTCCAAAGTTTTTGGCGATTGTTGAAACGTGGCTCACTGGCCGGCTCCTAACGGTGCTCGGCCGCGGTGCAACGCAACCACGCCCAGGCTGAGATTGCGGTACCCGACGTCAACGAAACCGGCTTCGCGCAGCCACCCGGACAGGACGCCCTGCACGGGCCAATCCTCAATCGACTTCATGAGGTACGTGTAGGCGGCGGGGTTGGAACTCGCCAACTTGGCAACGCCCGGCATCACCTTGTTGAGATACAGGGAGTACGCGGCACGAATCAGCCCGTTCGGTGGGGTCGTGAACTCACAGATGACAACGCGACCACCGGGGACGAGAACGCGTCGCATCTCGGCGAGTGCTCGATGCGGATCTTTGACGTTGCGCAAGCCGAAGGAAATCGTGACGGCCTCGAAGGACGCGTCGTCGAACGGGAGCTGCTGCGCATCGCCCTCAACGAATTCGATTTCGGGGTGGCGCTGGCGACCAACGGCGACCATGCCGGGCGAAAAATCGAGGGCGGTGACGCGGGCACCAGCGCGAGCGAGAGCCGCCGATGATGTCCCCGTTCCGGCAGCAATGTCCAGAACACGATCGCCCGCTTGGATGCCCAGCGCGCGAACGGTCGCAATTCGCCACAGCGAATCAGAGCCCAGCGACAGAAGCGCGTTCGTCACGTCGTATCGCGGGGCGACGTCATCAAACATCGCTGCGACTTCGTTGGGGTCTTTGCCCAGGTCAGCACTCGTCACGGTTCACAAGTCTATCCGCGCGGGCGTAGCCTTGATGAGTGACGTTAGCCCCGCACGAACCCGTGGTCGTTGAATCGATGCCGACCGCACGATTTGGTTCGTTGATCGAATTCGCGTCCGCGCACCGTCCGATGTATTACCGTCACGGTGACATCGAAATCGTGGGAATCGGCGAGCACGCTCGGTGGACTGCGAGCGGATCGGGCCGTTTCGCCGCTCTGGGCGAACAGTTGACTCACGCCCTCGCCTCGGTGGCGCCGGCGCTGCGCTCGCAGGTCGTTGCGCTGGGGAGCGGTTCATTTGATCCGAATGGTGAAGCGCACCTCGTCGTTCCCCGCACCGCGATTGTTCGTCGCGGTCGCGAAGTTTCTATTGTGTCAATCGGCCAGGGTGACACCGAACCGACGCGACGGTCGCTCGGCGCGGCGCCCAAGGTCGAATGGCCGCACATCGACTCCGTCTACCGCGATCGGGTTCGTGCGGCGCTGTCTCGACTGGATTCAGGGTTCGGCAAAGTCGTTGTCGCTCGCGCTATCACGGGTCAGGTCACCACCGCGGGAGATGAGCGTGCGCCGCTTCACAAGCTGACAGCCGAATACCCCGACACCCACATCTTTGCGTTGGACGGACTATGGGGCGCATCCCCCGAAACTCTGGTCCGAGTGGATCGACGTCGCGTGTCTGCCCGCGTCCTCGCAGGCTCGGCGGCTCGCGGATGGGATTCCGCGACGGACTCGGCCGCAGCCGCGGCGCTCCTCGCAAGCACGAAGGACCGCGAGGAACACGCCTACGCCGTTCAGTCGGTGACGGGCGCTCTCGCTCCCCACTGTCGATCGGTCGTGGGCGCGGCAGTCCCGTTTACACTCCGTCTCGCCAACGTGTGGCACCTCGCCAGCGATGTCGCCGGCGTGCTGGGAAGCACCTCGACGATGTTCGACCTCATCGATTCGTTACACCCCACGGCCGCCGTCGCGGGGGTTCCCACCGACCGCGCTTTGCACACCATCGCCGAGGTCGAAGCGATTCCGCGCGAAAACTACGCGGGACCGATCGGGTGGGTCGACGGGGCCGGAAACGGTGAATGGGCAATCGCACTTCGCTGTGCGCAGTGGCACGACTCGTCGATCGTCGCGCACGCGGGTGCAGGAATCATCGAAGGCTCAGACCCCGATTCCGAATTCGAGGAAACTGAACTGAAATTCCGCCCGATTCGCGACGCTCTCGCCGGCTAGGTTCGCGGCAGAACAACTTCGACGAGGACCGGTCGGTTCACCTCGGAGAGCGCGGCGGTCAGTTCGCCACGCGTCGTGACGCGGTGGAAGCCGAGGCCGAACGCGCGCGCGACGCCCTCGAAGTCGATGTTCTGTGGGGTACGCATCACTCGGTCGAAGTGCGTACGGTTGGCGGTCTCGGCGACGGGGAGGTCGTCGAAAATTCTGCCACCACCGTCATTGCCTACGATGATCTGCACTTTGCCCCGCAGAGTTGCCAGGGCACCGATGTCGTGTTGCGCGGCGAGGTCACCGAGTACGACTCGCGTCACACCGTTCTGGGTCGCGATGGGGTTCGACTGCGCCGACACCGCGATGCCCTGCGCAGTCGCAATCGTCCCGTCGATTCCCGACAACCCGCGGTTCGAATGAACCCGCAGAGGCTTACCCGGCAGGATCGAGTCCGCAACGCGGATGAGCCGCGAGGCACCAAAGACGAGACGGTCGTGTGGCCACGTCATGTCCCACACCGCGCGCACCAGCATTTCGGGTGTGACGGGTTGGCGCTGAATCTCCATTTCGTGCCGTGCGAAATCGGCCCGCTCCGCGTGGTTTTCGGCCATGCTGCCGGCGACATCCGCAGCAGGCTCCGCCAAGTCCTCATCAATCATCATGCGTGACAGTCGCGACCAGGGAAGAGCCCACTTCTGGGCATAGAACTCGCCGTCACCGTCGACGGTGATGGTGTCGACGACGAGCGCGCGAGGGTTCGGGCGATACGGGTGAGCCTCGGGTCCACGGACGACGATGACATCGACATTCGGACGGGCGCACAACATGTCGATAGTTCGAGACAACGTCGGGCGACCCACAACAATGACCGATTGGATAGCGTCCGCAAATTCGGTGCGCTCCAACAGGCGTCGATAATCGGTCACGAGGTGCGGACCGAAGTGCGCGCCGCTGGACACTTCAGCAATCAACGGCGCACCGAGCTCGCGTGCCCACTTCTCCGCACGCGGACCGGCTCCCTGTCCCGCGACGACGACAGTCCCCGGCGCCGCGACGACTCCGACAGAATTCTGTGGTTCGGGGATCACCGGCAATTCGCCGGGCTTCACGGCGTCGTATGCGCGCGAATCAATCGGGGACGACAACGGTTCGACGAACTGGACGTTGACGTGAATGGGCCCAGATTCGGAAACAGCGGCCGCGACAACTTCGTGCGCCCACTGGGTTCCCGATTCACGGGCGTCAGACCCTGGTGGCGGAATGTCGACGCTCTTCCGTGCCGCCACGCCAAAGGCACCAATCTGGACTGTCGTTTGGTTCGCGCCGGTGGTCCGCAAGACCGCGGGACGGTCCGCGGTGATGACGATCAATGGGACGCCGGAGTGATGTGCCTCGAGCACTCCGGGGTGCAAGTTCGCAACCGCGGTACCGGACGTCACAACGATGGCGACGGGCTTCTTCGTCTCGACGGCGATTCCGAGTGCCATGAACGCGGCGACGCGCTCGTCAATCACCACGTGAACATTGAGCAGTTGTCGGTCGGCGAAAGCCGCCGCCACCAACGCGAGCGCCTGCGAACGAGACCCGGGAGAAAGAACCAGATCACGCACGCCGCGTTCGACAAGACCCTGCAGAAACGCGAACGACCACGCGCTCGACGGCGCAACCGACGCGTCAATCACGGGTCAGTCCGGGCGGGTTGTCGCCTTCTTCATCAAGTTTGCGCAGCTCTTCTTCGAGTCGTGCAATTCGCTCATCCGGGCTTTCGGTTTCGGGGACGCGGAAGTTCGGGTCATCGTCGGGGGCGCGGAAAATTTCGCCCGAACGGTACCTATGTGCCTTTCCCATGGTCAACCACAAGATCGCCCCGATCGGCGTGAAGAGGAGCACGATCGCCGCCCACGCGACACGATTCAACGAACGGAACCGTTCGCGCGCGGTCATGAAGACGTCCGCCAGCGCATAAATGTCGAGTGCGATGAGCACGACGACAGCGATGAGGATTGCGCGGGTCATGCTCCAAAGTCTAAACGCCAGCAGCACGCCTACGATGAGAGGTATGAAGCCGTGGGTTGTCTACACGGGTGCTCGATTGGGTTTGTTCGTCGGCACTCTCGTCATTCTGTTGTTGGTTGGGACCGGCTGGATTATGGGCACGATTTTTGCGACCGGCATCTCGCTCGCTCTCAGTGTGCTGTTCCTCGGCGGACTGCGACAGAAGGTAGCCGACGGAATCCGCAATCGTGTCGAAAAACCCGAAAAGGATGAGGACGCGTCGGTCGAAGACGAGCAGCTCTCCCGAGGAAACGAATAGCCGACAAAACCGTGTCCACGCTCACGCCACTTGACCTTTTCACCATCGGGATTGGCCCGTCGAGTTCCCACACGGTTGGGCCGATGCGAGCGGCTTCGCGCTTCGTCGCCGAGTTGCGCGCAGAAGCCCACTTCGCTTCGGTCGACCGAGTGCAAATTTCGCTATTCGGTTCACTGGGCGCTACCGGGGTTGGCCACGGCACGACGAACGCCCTCGTGGCTGGACTCGCTGGAAATACGCCCGAATCATGCAATCCGTCCCAAGTAGCGATCGCCCACGACGACGCACTCTCGGCCGGAGCGTGGCGGCTCGGCGAACGAACCATTCCTTTCTCGCCTAACGACATCGCGCTGCGACCGCTGACGCGGATGCCGCAACACTCGAACGCGATGCAGTTCGACGCGTTCGACGGGGCAGGTGCCACCCTGATGTCCCGCGTGTACTTTTCCGTCGGCGGCGGTTTCGTAGAGTCCGACGACGAATACGGTCGGGCGTTACGCGAAACGGGCATCGTCTTGCCGCACACGTATTCCAATGCGGCGGAACTTATCGGACTGTGCGAGGCTACGGGCAAGTCGATTGCAGACATCGCGTTCGAGAATTGCGCGGCCGTGTCTAACGGGGCAGCCGTCACCGCCAGCCTGCACGCCATCTGGTCGACGATGACCGATTGCGTCGAGGACGGACTCGTCAACACCGGGATGCTGCCGGGAACACTGAACGTGGAAAGACGTGCTGCGAACATCGCGCGCCACCTCACCGATCGCGAAGCGGCCGGCGAGCCGGCCACGGAACTGTCTAACGAGTGGCTCCAGGCCTACGCCATTGCAGTCAACGAAGAAAATGCGTCCGGCATGCGAGTTGTCACTGCGCCAACGAACGGCGCAGCAGGAATCATTCCTGCCGTCGGCTATTTCGCCGTCGCGTTCAAACGCGTGCCTGTCGAAATAATCGAGCGCGACTATCTCCTGACGGCAGGTGCCATCGGCACCCTCTACAAACGCAACGCATCCATCTC
Organism: Actinomycetota bacterium; assembly: GCA_039800905.1. Lineage (GTDB taxonomy): Bacteria > Actinomycetota > Actinomycetes > Actinomycetales > Microbacteriaceae > MWH-TA3. Next base: position 9,398 of record JBDLPW010000006.1, read on the forward strand.
GGGTGCCGAGGCCGGATGCCAGGGCGAGGTCGGCTCCGCGTGTTCCATGGCGGCTGGCGGATTGGCCGCAGTTCTCGGAGGAACCCCGCGCCAAATCGAAAATGCAGCCGAGATCGCGATGGAACATAACCTCGGGCTGACGTGCGACCCGGTCGGCGGCTATGTGCAGATGCCGTGTATCGAGCGCAACGCAATTGCCGCGGGTACCGCGGTCGCCGCAGTGCGTCTTGCTCTCGCCGGTGACGGCTCACACAAAATTTCGTTGGACACCGTCATCGAAACGATGCGTCAGACGGGTATCGACATGTCGTCCAAATACAAGGAGACCTCGACCGGCGGTCTCGCCGTCAACGTCGTCGAGTGTTGAGCTAGAACGCGAGCGACCACGCGACGATGGTCGCGAAGGCGAGGCTTGTCCACACCGACAGCTTGAGGGCGAGGACGTACTCGGGGGCCGTCTTTGCGGTGATGCCGATGAGCGCGGCCGGCAGTGCGAGGCAGAGCGCAAAGTACGCCCACCACGCGTTGAGAGTCGTCAGCGCGAACCACGTCAGAATGACAAACGGCGCCACCAGGTAGAACCCGAAGAGGATCTTGTTCACCAGCATCGGGAGGCGGGTCGCGAGAGTGCGTTTGCCGGCGACGATGTCGGTGGCGCGGTCGCGCACGTTGTTAATGAGCAGAACGGCGCACGCGAAGAAACCCTGTGCGACGCCGAGCAAAACGGGTTCTAGCCAAATTGAGTGAACGAGGATGTAGGTCGTGCCGATGACTTCAACGAGGCCGAAGAAAACAAAAACCGAGAGTTCTCCGAGACCCATGTATCCGTAGGGGCGCTTTCCACCCGTGTAGAACCAGGCCGCGGCGACGCACGCGATCCCGATGAGGGGAAGCCACCAGATTGAGGTCCAAACCGTAATTGCGAGGCCAGCGACCGCGGCGAGTCCGAAGAAAACGAAGGCGATGGTACGGACCAATTTCGGTGCGACGCGACCCGATGCTGTCAGTCGAACCGGACCGACGCGTTGTGCATCCGTACCGCGAATACCGTCGGAATAATCGTTTGCGAAATTGACGCCAATCTGCAGGAAGACCGCGACGAGCATCGCGAGAACTGCTGGCCCTTGAACGGCGACCGTTGCGCGGTGTTCGCCGAGCACCGCGAGGTTTGACATCGCGATTCCCCAACCGGCGATAACGGGGGCAATCGCGAGGCCGAGAGTTGCAGGGCGAGCCGCGCGAATCCAATCACCAAGACCCACGGGGCGCTGTGCAACCGCGGTCGTTGCGCCGTGCGCGACAAGTTTGTGGGCGCCTGGGCGACCGCTCGAGTTGCGGTTGGACTTCTTCCTGGTGTTCTTCTTCGTAGCCACGAGTTGATTCTACGGTCGTGAGTTGAGAACGATTTCGCGTACGGCGGCTCGGTCGACCTTGCCGGACGACAGCATCGGAACGGTCTCGACGAGCACGATTCGATAGGGGCGCGCGGCCTTGCCCAACTCGCCCGCGATGATCGCCCGTACTTCGTCTCGGTCGAGATTGTCGGTGGACACGAGCGCCGGAACTTGGCCCCATTGGTCGTCGGGGTACCAACTTGCGACGGCGGAAATTCCTCGAGCGGCAAGTACACGTTCAATGTCCGCCAACGAGACTTTGACCCCACCGGTCACAATGATGTCGTCAACGCGCCCGTCGATGACGAGTCGACCGTTATCAAGATGCGCGATATCGCTAGTTCGATACCAACCGTTGACGAACGTTTCGCGCGTGCGGATGTCATCACCGAGGTAACCGTTGGCGAGACTAGAGGAACGGATTTCGAGAACGCCGTCCTCGGGGATTCGTAGTTCCGTATCACCGATGGGCTTGCCGTCGTAGACCACCCCTCCCGCGGTTTCTGCCGAACCATAGGTGCGAATGACGTTCGCCCCGAGTGCAGTTGCTCGGTCGACAAGCCCAGTCGGAATCGCCTGACCTCCGACGAGGATCGCACGGAATTTCGTCAGCGCGGCAACACTGTCCTCGCTCGCCTCAGCGTGGTCGACGAGCCGCGCAAGTTGTGCGGGCACTAGTGACGTGAACCAGGTGTCCTCCGGCAACGCGTTGACGAGGGTCACAAACGATTCGGGGTCAAACGTTGATTCGTAGTAGGAAACAAGCTCCGTCCCAGACTCGATCGAGCGGACGACGACCATGAGTCCGGCGATATAGGTGAGCGGCAGTGCCAGCACCCAGCGACCGATGCCGATCGCCTCGGCAGTGGCGCGTGCGGAAGCCACCAACGCGTTCGCAGATAGGGTCACCTGTTTCGGGTTCGCTGTCGACCCACTGGTCAGGACCACGAGCGCGCAGTCGTCGGGCACCAAACCGTCGGAAACGGGATCGGCGCTAACACAGACTGAGTCACCACCAGCGAGAGCCGCCCGCAGAGAACGAATCACCCCCGAGGTGTCCCCGGGGGTGATGACGTTGAGGGGCTTCACCCTCTCAGGCTATTCCCTAGTAACGGCTGCGGCGAAAGCGATAAAGGAACGCAGCCGATGCGGCGAAAAACAGTCCCGCCGTCGCGAAGAACGTTCCGAGGCTCAGGTCACCACCGGTTCCGGCGAGTCCGCTGCCGGCGTTGTTTTCACGCGCAAGAATGTCGGCGGCTTCATCGGGAGTCGGCCCGAAGAAGAACTCTTCGCCGAATACGGTGTCCGGAAGTTGCGCGTCGAGGGTTTGGAAATCCGCACCCGGGTAAGAGAGCGTGTCGGAGTTGAGGTAACCGGTCGAACCGGAGGTAAACCACACTCGACCGCCCGCATCGATGTTGACGCTGGAGAAGTCGGAGTACGTGAGTCCAGAGTAGTCAGCGATCGCTTGGTAACCAGGGTAGGTCAACAAGAGCCCATACGGGAAGAAGACGTACATGTCGCCATTGGCAGGGTCGACGGCGATGTCACGGATTGAACTTTCGTTCCCCAAGCTTTCCGATTCCGTCAATTGCCACTCGGCGTCCGCCGGCGTTGCAGACATGAACAGGAAGTTGTCGAAGTTTGCATGGTCGAGCGCGTACACACGAAGTTCTCCGTCGACAGCCAACAGTGAAATGACTTCAAGTTGCGAGGAGTCGCCGCGTTCAAGTGCGTTGATCGGCAGCTCGCTTTGTTCGCAGGTGACGGGGTTGAGTGAAACAATCGACGCGTGGTCAGTGCTGCCGTTGCGGACCCAGAAGTACAGGCCGTCTGCCGGGACATATTCGGAAGCGACGATTGCCGACTCCGATTCGAATTCTGACGAACATGCAAGGCTAGCGGTGTTGGTCGAAAAGTCGAAGAGCGAGATGTCGCCCGTGTATTCCGACTGCAGGTAGAGCGGGCGATCGTTACCCGGAGCGGTCGTCAGTGCCGCGTTCGCGGGGGTCGCACCAATCAGTGCAGCGACAGCAGCGAGTGCGGCGATTGCAATCTTTTTCACGTCATCCTCTCGAAGGGGTCAACTGAAGCCCAAAGGGGACCTTGTCAGACATTGTCAGATTAGCAAATGACAGTGTTCTACTCAACCGAACGACGTCAGTGCGTCAGATCTGCCATGGGAATGCGGACCAGTCGGCGTCGCGCTTGTCAAGGAATGCGTCGCGACCTTCGGCTGCTTCGGGGGTGCCGTAGGCGAGTCGCGTTGCTTCGCCCGCGAACACCTGCTGGCCGACCAGTCCGTCGTCGACAGCATTGAAAGCGAACTTGAGCATGCGGATCGCGGTCGGGCTCTGCGCGAGAATGCGTTCCGCCCAGTCAATTCCAGTTAGCTCCAGTTCGGAGTGCGCGACAACCGCATTGACCGCACCCATGTCATAGGCGCGCTCCGCGTCGTATTCGTCGGCGAGGAAGAACACCTCGCGGGCGAACTTTTGGCCGACCTGGCGGGCGAAATACGCCGATCCATACCCTGCGTCGAACGATCCGACGGTCGCGTCCGTCTGCTTGAATCGGGCATGTTCGCGACTGGCAATCGTCAGGTCGCAGACGACGTGCAGCGAGTGCCCGCCGCCGGCAGCCCAACCAGGAACGAGCGCGATGACGACCTTGGGCATAAATCGGATAAGTCGCTGAATCTCGAGGATGTGAAGGCGACCGCCGCGGGCGGCGTCAATCGTGTCGCGCGTTTCGCCATCGGCGTACTTGTATCCGTCTGCGCCGCGGACGCGCTGGTCGCCGCCGGAGCAGAAGGCCCAGCCACCGTCCTTCGGGCTGGGTCCGTTTCCGGTCAGCAGGACGACACCCACGGCGGGGTTCAGACGAACGTGGTCGAAAACATGGGCGAGTTCGTCGACGGTGTGTGGACGGAACGCATTGCGCACTTCGGGACGGTCAAACGCGACTCGAGCGATGCGCCCATCGCGCGACAGGTGGTACGTGACATCAGTGAGGTGGTCAAAGCCGGGGACTGTCTCCCAGAAACCGGCATCGAACAGTTCGCTCACCTTTTGTGTCATGTATTCAGGCTATTACTCCACGGCTAGGTTTGTTTCATGAGACTTCCGAGCGCCGATGGGTTGCTCGCTCACGCGCGGGTGATCTCCCTGCCACTGCACACGCGATTCCGAGGTTTAGACGTTCGCGAAACGATGATCATCGATGGGCCAGCCGGTTCGGGCGAGTTCGCCGCATTCACCGAGTACGACGACGAGGAATCGGCGCCCTGGCTTGCAACCGCCATCGAACAAGCGTGGGGGCTCGGCCCGACAGATTCCGAGTGGCGCATTCGCCGTGATGTGGTTCCGGTCAATGCGACACTGCCGGCAGTCTCCGCCACCGACGTGCCCGCAATCCTTGAACGATTCGGCGACTTCCGCACGGTCAAAATCAAGGTGGCCGAATCAGGGCAGACGCTTGAGGACGACATCGCACGCGTTTCCGCCGCACGAGCGTTTATCGGCGACGCAGGGAGAATCCGCATCGACGCCAATGGCGGGTGGAACGTCGACGAAGCCGAACACGCGATTCGTGCCCTCGAAAAATTCGACCTCGAATATGTCGAACAGCCTTGCGCAACCGTCGAGGAACTGGCGGACGTTCGTGACCGCGTTCACCGTATGGGCATTCTTATCGCGGCGGATGAAAGCGTGCGAAAGGCAGAAGACCCCCTCGCGGTTGCGCGCGCGGGCGCTGCCGACGTGCTCGTCATCAAGGTGTCCCCACTCGGTGGGGTGAGGGCCGCCCTCGACATCGTTGCCCAAGCGGGACTTCCGGTTGTCGTCTCGAGCGCACTCGAGTCCCCCGTCGGGCTTCGCGCCAGTTTCGATCTTGCCCGCCGACTTCCGGAACTGCCGTTCGACTGTGGACTGGCCACGGACGTGCTGTTCACGGGTGAGGAACGGGCGGTCAGCCCCGCGCGCGAAACGTGGTGGCGCGAACGCGCGACCCGCTGTCTCGCGTTGCTCTAGAGACCCGAATAAACGTGCAGTCCCTTGAAGAAGAGGTTGACAATCGTGAAGTTGAAGACGACCGCGGCGAACCCAATGAGGTTGAGGATCGCGGCGGGGTTCCCGCGCCACCCGCGGGTTGCACGTGCGTGAATGTATCCCGCGAAGAGAACCCAAATAACGAACGACCACACTTCCTTGGTGTCCCAACCCCAGTAACGACCCCAGGCGTGCTCGGCCCAGATCGCGCCAGCGATTACGGTGAATGTCCAGAACACAAAGCCGATGACATTGAGTCGGTAGGCGAGAGCCTCGAGAGATTCGGCGTGCGGGAAAGCGGTGAGGAAGCGCCAGTTGCGCCCGTTGAGTTTCCCGGCTTCGCGACGCGATTGGAAAAGCTGCGCCGATGACAGAGCTGCGCCGGTGGCGAAGAATCCGGTGCCGAGGACGGCGACAAACACGTGGATGACGAGCCAGTAGTCCTGAAGTGCCGGCGGCAGCGGCGTGACCGCGACATAGAAGTTGGTTGCGACAATCCCGAGTGCGAGGATCGCGAAGCCGGTGATGAACGAACCGACAAATCGGACATCACGGAATAGCGATACCCCGAGATAGACGCCGACGAGAGCGAGGGTTGCGGTGAGTCCGAACTCGAACATGTTCGCCCATGGAACGCGATGCGCGGCGATCCCGCGCATGATGTCGGCCGCGAAGTGGATGATCCACCCGAGCCACGTCAGCGCCATCGCCGAACGCAGCCATCGGGTTGGCTTCGACTCACCGTCGGTCGCGGTGCGACCGGCCAGGTCCACAGTGAAGAGAACAAATGCGAACGTGTAAACAGCCATCGCGGAATAGGTCGCGATGAGGGAGATTGTTGCCAAGTCGCTCATGTGCGTCCGATTTTATCGGGCGAACCTGTGCCCGAAAACTTGGTGAGCAATCGTCCGACCGCGGCATCGAGACCGGGGTCGTCGCCTCGGGATTGGGCACCCCATTCGAGCGATCGAGACGCTCCCGTTCCACTCACGCGCACCCACACGCGACGGCGACGGGTCGCAAGCGAGGCCAGCAAACCGGCGACGAGGAAAGCGGCCGAGAGGCCAACGCCCAGTTGCGTCGCGTCGTGTCGAATCTCGAGGCCGACGTATCGAGTCAACCCGGTGAACTCGACGGTTCCCAGCCCTTCAGGGATCGCGAACGTGTCGCCCGGTTCGAGCACAACGGTCTTGCCGGTGTGACGACCGGCCAACTGGGTCAACTTGTCGATGGGAAGTTGGAAGACGTTACCGCTGGAGCCATCGTCCAGCCCGAGGTCACCTTTATAGATGTTGAACGTCACGGTCGGCTTCGTCGGTTCGGGATTGTCCGAGGACAGTGCGCCAGAGTCGAGCTTGACCGCGCTGGGGTAGAAGAACCCCTGCATGCCGACCTGCTCTGCAAGACCGTCGGGGACCTTCACGACACCGACGCTCGTCAGGTTCGCATCCTGCGAAATGAACGGCACCGGTTGGCTAAAGACGATCTCACCCGCAGGGTTGCGCACGGTGATGATTGGTGCGAACCCGTTGCCGAGCAGATAGATTTCCGAACCGCCGACGTGCAGCGGTTGGTTGACCTTCAATGTTTTGGCTTCGGTTGTCCCATTTTCGGTCACCGTCATGTCAGCGGTGAAGTCGATGGGCATCCACGTGCCCTTGGTTTCGTCCTTGACGTACTTCGGGGTGAATTTCGTCAACCCCACCGCGTACGGGGACATCTGCGAGTCGGCGAACCAGCGGCCCTTGTTGAACGTGTCGTACGACGACAGCTGGTTCGTGAACGATTGACCCTCGATGAGTGCACGCTGACCGTGCCAGCTGAATCCACCCGCGAACGCGAGGGTCGCAAGAATTCCGACGAGCGCGATATGGAAGGTGAGGTTGCCGGTTTCGCGCAGATACCCGAACTCGGCCCGGATGGTGTTGCCGTCACGGACGACTCGGTACCTGGCGGAACGCAACACGGCGGCGGCACGGTCGAGCGACTCGTCGACTGACCCCACCAACGCCGTCTTGTCGCGGAACGGAAGTCGCGTCCACGTGCGCGGCGTCTCGGCGGGAGCCGAGCGCAACACCGTCCAGTGGTGACGGATGCGCGGAAGAATGCACCCGATTAGTGAAATGAAGAGGAGCACGTAGATAGCCGAAAACCACACCGAGGTGAAAACGTCGAACAACTGCAGCGACTCGTAAATGTTGTACAGGTTTGGGTCGGACGCCTTGAGGTTGCTGACGCCGTTCGGGTCGGCGAGACGCTGGGGGACGATCGACCCGGGAATCGCGGCAACCGCAACAAGGACGAGCAACACGATCGCGGTGCGCATCGATGTCAGCAGTCGCCACGCGAAACGGAGGAATTCGAACGGTCCCAGCTTCGGTCCGCGAACGGGCTCGTCCATGCGGTTCTTCACGGGAGCGTTCGGTGCGTCGAACGGCTCGACCGATTCGTGGATGCCGTCGGGCTGGTACGGCTTAGAGGGCTGGCGTGAAACCACTGACAATCACCCCCAACCATGACAGGAACGGCCGCCAGAGGCCGGCGACCATGAGAACGCCGATGGCGACGAGGACGATTCCGCCGGTGACGTTGATCGCGCGGATGTTGCGTTTAGCCCAGTCAAGCGCCGGGACGATTCGCCCCAATAGCAGCGCGACCAGGACGAACGGCACCGCGAGCCCCAACCAATAAGCAATACCGAGTGCGAGCGCGCGGCCGAGGTCACCGGTGTCGAGGGCGAGAGTCTGTACCGCGATGATGGTCGGCCCGACGCACGGAACCCACCCGAGCGCGAAGACGATTCCGAGGAACGGTGCGCCCCAGACACCAGCGCGTGTGCGCCACTTCGGCAGGACGTCCCGCTGCATCCCGCGAATCCCGCCCATGAAGACGACGCCCATGACGATGAGGACGGCGCCCGAAATTCGGAGGATGAGGTCAAGGAACGGCAACAATGCCAAACCGAGCGCACCAAACAACACCGACAACGAAATGAAAACGACGCCGAATCCGGAAACAAAACCCGCCATGCCGACCAACAGTCGAGCGCGATCTGCTCGGGTCGGTTGGGCGTTAAGACCGAAACCTCCAATGTACGCAAGGTACCCGGGGATGAGGGGCAGAACACACGGCGACAAGAACGCGAGCAACCCGGCGGCAAACGCGAGGGGCAGCGCGGCGACGAGCGAACCAGAGAAAACTATTTCGCCGACGTTCACTGTTCGTCCCGAACCTTGTCGACCATGTCCGTGAGAACGGTGATATCGGCGATGACACCTGAGATGCGTGCGGCCACACGACCCTCGCGGTCGAGCACGATGGTGACGGGGACGGCGTTCGGGGGCAGCGAACCCGCGAACGCGAGTCGTACCGACCCGGTGGCCACATCGAGAACGCTGGGGTACGGAATTCCGAATTTGGCCTCGAACGACTTGGCCGCGGCGTCTGCGTCGTAGACGTTGACGCCGAGGAATCTCACTCCGTCGGGTGCCGAACTCGCGTACTTTGCAAGTTCGGGCGCTTCGATACGGCACGGCGGGCACGATGCGTACCAAAAGTTGACGACGACGACGGACCCACGCAGGTCGTCACTGGAAACCGGATCACCGTGATTCGTTTCCGCCTTGAATTCGATGGGGTCGCCGCGGTTTTCCGGCGCAACTTCGACGAGCGATCCGTCACCGGACACAAAGTTGTTTCCAGTGCCCAACTGCTGTGCCAGCGGTTCATTCGCGGCACACCCGCCGAGAGCCAGTGCGGCGGCCGTCACGAGGACCAGAGCGAGAGCGCGCATCAGACAGCACCCGAATCGGTCGCGCGTGCGACATCGCGTGGAGCCCAGTATCCGCTTTCGACGAAACCGTTCGGGTGAACATCGAAACTCGTCACCGACGACAGCGCGCATCGGCGCGAAGTCGGGTTGTGCCACAGACGCTGGCCCGCAAGTTTGAGGTGCACCGTCCAGATCGGCAACTGGTGAGTGACGATGACGACCTCGCCCGAATCAACTGACTCGGCGGCCGTCCACATTGCGGCGAGCATCCGGTCGGCGATGTCGACGTACGGTTCGCCCCACGACGGCGTGAACGGGTTAGTCACGTACTTCCACAACAACGGGTTCAAGGCGACCGTTCGCCCACCGCGCAGGTTGAGACCGCGGAATTCGTTCCACGGTTCGATGACGCGATCGTCGACGACGGCCGTCAATCCCGTCGCGGCCTCCCAGGGCTGGGCGGACTCACGCGTACGTTGCAACGGGCTGACAACGAGCCCCGAGATGCGTTCGCGATCGACAGCGGTGAGCGCCGACAGTACAAGTGTGCGACCGTACTCGGACAGTCCAAAGCCGGGCAAACGCTCGTAGAGAACGCCGTCGGGGTTGTTCACCTCACCGTGGCGTACGAGGTGTACTCGCTCGGCAGTCATCAACCCGATTGTATCCGCGCAAACTATGGGCACTCGCGCCCGATACGCTTAAGGAATGGTCTCGCGCTCTACTGTCTCGTCCCTGTCCGCTCAAGCCGATGGCGACATCGTCGTTGCTGGTTGGGTCGACACCGTCCGCGACCAGAAGGCGGTTCAGTTCGTCATTCTGCGCGACGAGACCGGCGCCGTTCAGTTGGTCAACAAGGCCGTTCGTGAACTCGACGCCGAGGACGCCAATTCGGCAGCCAAGCTGGCATTGACCGAAAAGATTGGCACGCTCAACGCGGGCACATTCATCAAGGTCACCGGCGCGTTGGCCCACGACGAGCGCGTGAAGCTGGGCGGACTCGAGGTCAAGATTCAGTCGCTCGACGTCATCGCCGAAGCCGAGCCCGAGCCCCCAATTGCCGACGACTCGTCGATCGACAAGCGACTCGACTGGCGTTTCCTTGACCTGCGTCGCCCCGAGGCGAACCTCATCTTCCGTGTCCAGACGACGTTCGAGCACGCCATGCGGTGCTGGTGGGTTGACAACGGATTCATCGAACTGCACACCCCCAAGCTGATGGCCAGTGCTTCAGAGTCGCGCGCCGAACTGTTCGAGATGGAGTACTTCGAGACGAAGGCATACCTCGCCCAATCCCCGCAGTTCTTCAAGCAAATGGCTCAGCCTGCTGGTTTCGGTGCGATCTTCGAGATTGGGCCGGCGTTCCGCGCCGACCCTTCTTTCACGTCGCGTCACGCGACCGAGTTCACCTCGGTTGACGCTGAAATGTCGTGGGTCGAATCGCACGAAGACGTTATGGCGATGCACGAATCCGTCATCGTCGCCGGACTTACCGCAGTCAAGGAGAAGCACGGCGACGCCATCCAGGCGGCGTTCGGTATTGAGGTGACTGTTCCGGCTCAGCCGTTCCCGCGCATCTCGCTCGCAGACGCGCATGAAATCCTCAAGGGTCGCGGATACACCGTTCCGCGTGCCGACGGTGACCTCGACCCCGAGGGCGAACGCCAGTTGTCCGCTTACGTCAAGGAAGAGTTTGGACACGACTTCGTGTTCGTCACCGACTACTTCACCGGAATCCGTCCGTTCTATCACATGCGTCACGAGGGCAACCCTGAACTGACGAACTCGTACGACCTGCTGTTCAACGGAACCGAGATCTCAACCGGTGCACAGCGCGAGCACCGACTCGACATCCTCATCGCCCAGGCGAAGGACAAGGGGCTCGACCCCGAAGAGCTCGACTTCTATCTCGATTTCTTCCGCCACGGTGTTCCCCCGCACGGTGGATTCGGAATGGGTCTTGCCCGTTTCCTCATGTTGCTGCTGGGGCTGCCGTCGATCCGTGAAACGACGTACCTGTTCCGCGGGCCGAACCGACTGTTGCCGTAAACGACACGGAATCTTCCATTTAAAGAACTGAAGCGATAACCTTGGGCTATCGCTTCAGTTGACCCCCTTCGAAAAGGTCACTTCTAGTATATACACAAATGTTCGCTCTAGCGAACATTTTCTTTTTTTGGCTTTTTCGGTCTTCTCAATGTCTTAGCGGCACGAAAAAGCCCCCGACAAATCGGGGGCTTTTTGCTGGCGGTGCCGGTGGGATTTGAACCCACGGTGGACTTGCACCCACACATGTTTTCGAGACATGCTCCTTCGGCCGCTCGGACACGGCACCGTGAACGAGTTTACACGCGAAACGGCTGTGGGAAAAACGAGTGCTGTCCCCGCCCTCGCCTACGCTGGTGAAATGGCCAAAACCACCGCGACCTTCCGCTGCACCGAGTGCGGCTGGACAACCGCGAAGTGGGTCGGCCGATGCGGCGAATGCCAACAGTGGGACACCGTACGCGAAACGGGCGCCGAGCCGACGGGCGGACGAACCGTCGCAACCCGCGTCCCGGAATCACGGGTCGCCGTCCCCATCACCGAAGTCACTGTGGATGACGCCGAGCACCGGCCGACGGGCATCGCCGAATTCGATCGTGTCCTTGGTGGCGGGATTGTTCCCGGTGCCGCGATCCTTGTGTCCGGTGAACCGGGAGTCGGCAAGTCCACGCTGCTTCTCGATGTTGCCGGGCGCGTCGCGCGAAGTGGTCAACGCGTCCTCTATGTCAGCGCCGAGGAATCCGTCGGTCAGGTTCGGTTGCGGGCCGGTCGCACGGGAACGCTCGTCGATTCCCTGTATCTTGCCGCGGAAACGGACTTGGGAACAGTTCTCGGCCACGTCGACCAGGTGCAACCGTCACTTGTCATCGTCGACTCGGTGCAGACAGTCGCATCGGACACCGTCGACGGGCTCGCCGGTGGTGTCGCACAGGTGAAAGAAGTTGCAGCGACTTTGGTTCGCATGGCGAAGGAACGCGGCATCCCCGTCATCCTCGTCGGTCACGTCACCAAGGACGGCACGATCGCGGGTCCCCGCATGCTTGAGCACCTCGTCGACGTCGTCGTGCAATTCGAGGGCGATCGTCAGACGTCTCTTCGCTTTGTTCGCGCTCTCAAGAACCGCTTCGGTCCGACCGACGAGGTCGGCTGTTTTGAAATGGTCGGCACCGGCATCGAGGAAGTGCCCGACCCATCCGCACTCTTCCGCTCGAACACCGGCACCCCCGTCAGTGGGACGTGTGCGACCATCGCGATGGAGGGTCGACGTGCGATCCCCGTGGAGATTCAGGCGCTCATCGTTCCCACGAACGCACCGCAGCCGCGTCGCGTCACCAACGGGGTCGACTCGTCACGCGTCGCGATGTTGCTCGCGGTTCTCGAACGTCGTGCGCGCATCCCGCTCTCTGCGGCGGATGTGTATGTCTCCACCGTTGGAGGAATTCGCGTGACCGAACCGGGTGCCGATCTCGCTATTGCGCTTGCACTCGCTAGTGCCGCTCGGGACATCGCGCTGCCAGCGACCCTCGTTGCAACGGGCGAGATCAGCCTTGCCGGTGACATTCGCGCCGTCGCCGCTCACCAGTTACGGGCGACCGAAGCCTCACGACTCGGATACTCGACCGTTCTCGACCACAGCGCCAAGACCTTGTCCGAAGCGGTTCGCCAGGCCAGCGCGTCGGCCGACCCGGCGAAGCCCGGTTTCTGACCGCGCTTAATAGAGCATGAATTGGACGGGTTCGGCGGACTTAATGTCCCCCAATTGAACCGTCAAGTTGTACGACGCACCGCCCGCGACGGCCGGTGTTCCGCTGTCGCAGTTGTCAGAACGCGCGCGTCCCCACTCAAACTCGGTCGACGTGATGGACTCGCCTGCAGCGAATTCCTGGACGAACGGCGTCGTGCCGTCCTGGCACACGGTCGAGTCCCAAATCTGGTCGCTGCCACTCGTGATGATGTACTTCTGTTTGTCGGTGCCGACCTCGACGGTGCAAGCGACGTCGCTGGTGTTCGTAATCGTCATCGACAGCTTCGGCAATTCGCCCTCGGCGTACGTTTCGTGGTCGGTGTTTCCCGTGATGACGATCGCGCCGGGGTCGCACGCGGCGACCTTTGATGCTGGCTGGTCCGAGCCGGTTGCTGTGGGCTGAGCATTGTTTCCACCGGCAATCGCCCCGAGAACACCGCTAAGTCCGATGCCGGCCCCGGCAAGGACCACCACGGCAACGAGACGACGAATGTGATACACGCGAGCGGGCAACGGCCCACGGGGATACACAATCCAAGACATGACAGCAGGTTACGGCGGGGCTATGACAACCCTCGGGTGGCGCGCCGACCTAGAGGGTCTTGAGCATGCGGGTGTTGCCGAGAGTGTTCGGCTTGACCCGCGCGAGGTTGAGGAACTCGGCGATACCCTCGTCGGGCGAGCGAACGAGTTCCGCGTACACGTCATCGGACACGAGCGATTCGGTGGGTGCGTCGCCGACCTCACCAATCGGTTCGTACCCGCGTGCCCCAAAGAACCCGGTCTCGAACGTCAGGCAGAAGAGTCGGGAAAGCCCCAGCTCGCGGGCGTTCGCCTCGAGTGCGGCGACGACCGCCCGTCCGACACCCTGACCGCGGTGCGATTCGGCGACCGCGACGGTGCGGATCTCGCCAAGGTCTCGCCACATCACGTGCAGCGCCCCACATCCAACAACGACCCCGTCCTGTTCGGCGACAACGAACTGCTGGATCGCTTCGTAGAGGACTACGGGGTCCTTGCCCAGCAGGATGCGCTGACGAACGAACGGTTCGATGAGCGCCTCAATCGAGGCGACATCGTCCGTTCGGGCGGGACGAACCGTCAGGGTCATTCCGCCATTCTAGGCGCGACTACTCGGCGTCTGGCTGAGCGGAAGACTCCGTCGAAGCCTCGAACACGTCGGGGATGACCGTTTCGCTGACCTCGGCGACGTCCGGCAGTTCCAACTTGCCGGTCGAGTTCGCCACGAACTCGTCGCCGTTGAAGTCGACGACCACGTGGCTGCCCGAGTGCAGTTCGCCGTGCAGGATTTGTTCCGACAGCATGTCTTCGACCTCGTGCTGGATGGCGCGACGCAGCGGGCGTGCACCAAGCATCGGGTCCCACCCGATCGTCAGCAACTGACGACGAGCGGCGTCGGTGAC
>JBDLPW010000007.1:0-6399 GCA_039800905.1 Actinomycetota bacterium
TTGTCACTCACGCGGACGAGCTCATGCACGGAAAGACCAGTCAGGTCACGCACCTCGAATCCGCCATGTTCGACGGCGTTCCCAATCCCTTCACCGCGACGCGGTATCACTCTCTGGCCGTTGTCGACGGGACGATTCCCGATGAATTGCGTGTGACGGCCCGCACAGAGGGAGGCGTCATCATGGCGCTCGAACACGTGACGGAACCCCTCTGGGGCGTGCAGTTCCACCCCGAATCCGTTCTGACCGAGGGCGGGTACACAATGCTCGGCAACTGGCTCGAGACGGCGGGCATGACGGGAGTCAGCGCCCTCGCCCGGACGCTAAGCCCGCTCGTCGTCTCAAACTAGCCCGCGCAGTACACGAGCGTGATCGACTGGTTCTGCGGTCCATCGCCAGCAGGGATCGATTGAGAGGCAACGGTCGCCCCGGTACACGTCGTGTCCGTCTGAACGACGACGTTGTACTGGACGTTCGCCGCTTCGAGCAGCTCGCGCGCCTTCTGGATTGTCTTGCCGACAACGTCGGGGACCAAGACAAGACCGGTTGAGATGACAAGGTCTACGGGTTCGCCCGCGCCAAGTTCAGTTCCCGGTTCCGGCGTTGCACTGATGACTGAGTCCTTCGGAACGGTCGCCGAGTAGTCCTTGGACACGGTACCCAGTGTGAAGCCCGCATCGGTGATGAGTTGCTTCGCCTTGTCGAGTGTCGTGAGGAGCAAGTCGGGGACGGCTTTGAGGACCGGACCCGTCGATTCGACGACGGTGATGACTTCACCGGGGGCGACACGAATGCCCGCCTCGGGACTCGTCGAGATGACGACTCCGGCGGGGACGGTGTCGCTCGCCGCAGTCGTGTGTTTGACCTCGAGCCCGAGGTCGGTGAGCATCTTCTCCGCTTCGGTGTACTGCTTGAGTGACACCGCGGGGATTTCGATCGCCGCCGATCCGATGGTGGTTCCACCGCCGAGGGTCAACACCCAGAACATGAGCCCGGCGACGAGTGACGCGACCACGACAACTCCGGCCGCAGCGGTGAGAATCCACTTCATGGTCGACGGTTGCGGCGGGGTGTCACTGGACAGGGTGTCGCGAAGTTCAGTCAAATCCATCGTGGGTGGCTTTCCAAGAGTTCGAAGCGGTGAGGCGGGAGCCGGTGCCGGCTGGGCCGGGCGGTTCACTGTCGATTCTACGGTTTCGGGTTGAACGCTCGATTGCGGTGCGGACGCCGTCCCCACGAGGTTCTTGATTCCACGAAGTGCCGCGGCAAAGTCTGCGGCGGACGCAAAGCGCTGTGTCCGATCCTTCTCCAGGCCGCGCGCGATGATGACGTCCAGCTCGGGTGACAGTTCAGCTCGCCGGCTGCGTGCGCGGGGCGCGGTCTGGGTCACGTGTTGGAACGCAACCGCAACCGAGGTGTCTCCGGTGAACAAAGGAGTACCCGTCACCATCTCGAACAGAACGACCGCTGTTGAGTACAGGTCGCTTCGCCCGTCGATGATTTCTCCCTTGGCTTGCTCGGGCGAGAAATACTGGGCCGTGCCGACGATCGCGCTGGGGTCGTTCGTCGGGTCCTCGATCGCCTGCGCGATGCCGAAGTCACAGACCTTGACTAAACCGGTCGGAGTGACCATGACGTTACCGGGCTTGATGTCGCGGTGAATGATTCCCGCACGGTGTGACTCGTCGAGCGCGTCGAGGATTCCCAACGCGATGTGAACGGCGACCTTCGGTTCGAACGGCCCGTTGTCCATCAATTTGCGCAGAATCTTGCCGTCGATGTACTCCATCACGATGTACGGAATTGGCGTCTCGGTTGACGCCGCCGGGATGAGCTCTTCGCCGGCGTCGTACACGCGCACAATCGAGGGGTGTCCCATCGTGCTGACCGCGTGCGCTTCACGCTGGAATCGCTTACGCGAGTCGCGGTCAATCGCAATCTCGGGGCGAAGCGCCTTGATGGCGACCCGTCGCTGCAATCGCGTGTCCGTTCCCAGGTACACGTTCGCCATTCCGCCTCGACCGATGAGGTGCTCAGGGCGATAACGGCCAGCGAACTGGAATCCGGACGTCAATACCGAATCGAGTCCGCTGCGGGACGGCGTGGGGGAATCAGCCAACGGGAACCACCAGTTCTTCCGACGGGTTAGAGGACAGGGTGCCGCACTTGACGATGTACGAGACGCGTACTTCCGACGTGTTGTTATCGATGACGATTGATGTCGTCGTGGCGGTCGCGGACAGAATGCCAGCGTTCGCAACGGTTCCGCCGTTCGCGGTCACGATGTAGTTCTTGAGCGGGAATCCGGCCGGGCATTGTGCGTAGGTCGGCCACGAAACAGTGATGGTCGATCCAGCGGTGTATGGACCGTTGCTGACGGTCAGCGCACCGGGTGCAGCGGGTGTCGGAATCGCGTCATAGAAGTAGACCGCGACGAGGGTGTTGATGGGCAACGAGCCGGTCGGGTTGACGCGGTATGCAGTTCCCACAAGATCCGCCGAATCGGGGATCTCACCGGTAACGGCGTCGAGTCGCAACCCCTGTCGTTCGAGCAAGTCACGCACCTGGTTCTCGGTGAGCCCGATGAAGTCCGCCTCGGTGACGGTGACCCGACCGTTTGACGATGCCGATGCACTGGGCGATGCGGACGCCGAGGAACTGGGGGTGTCGGACGGTGACGGTTGACCCGCGAATCGCCCGATGAGCCCGATGAGTGTGCCGACAATGACTAGGACCAGCACCGACGCGAGGGCGATAATCTGCCACGGCAACTTTTTGCGAGGCTGTCGAGCAGGCTTGGGCATGTCCTCCGCAGGGATCGACACCGGGAGGATGCGTGTCGTCGTGTCCTCGTTGTCGTCGTCGGGAATGTCTTCGCTGTCGACCGCAGGGACAAGAGCGAGGGCTTCCCCGAATCGTCCGCGCGAGATGGCAACGGCCGCACGCGCAAGGTGCTGGGCCGATGCTGGTCGAAGTTCGGGTTTCTTGGCAATGCAACTCAGAATGAGGTTGCGAACAGCGAGCGGGATGCTTTCTGGCAGTGGCGGCGGCGGATTCTTGATGTGTGCCATCGCAATCGCGACCTGCGATTCACCGGTGAACGGGCGACGACCGGCAAGTGCCTCGTACGCGACGATTCCAAGCGAATAAATATCGGTCAGCGGGCTCGCGGTCTTACCCGACGCCTGCTCGGGCGACAGGTACTGAACCGTTCCCATGACCTGACCGGTGGCGGTCAACGGGACCTGGTCAACCGCGCGCGCGATTCCAAAGTCGGTGATCTTGACTCGACCGTCCGGTGTGATGAGCAGGTTACCGGGCTTGATGTCGCGGTGAACGAGTCCCGCTTCGTGAGCCGCGTGAAGAGCGGATGCGGTTTGAGCGACGATGTCGAGCACTCGCTCGGGAGACAAGATACGCTCGCGTTCGAGAATCACGGACAGCGCTTCGCCGGGAACCAGTTCCATGACGAGGTACGCGGAACCCTCTTCTTCGCCAAAGTCGTAAACGCCGGCGATACCTTCGTGATTGACGAGGGCGGCGTGACGGGCCTCTGCTCGGAAGCGTTCACGGAAAGCCTGCTCGCCGAGATACTCCTCTTTGAGGATCTTGATTGCGACCTTGCGTTCAATCACGGTGTCAACGGCGTGCCAGACCTCGCCCATTCCACCGATGGCAAGTCGGTTCTTGAGCTCGTAGCGTCCGCCGAATACGTGACCTACTTGTGGTTTCATTTCTTCAATACCGCTTCCATGATTGCTCGAGCGACCGGCGCCGCGAGCGTGTTTCCTCGGCCCTGCTGTCCGATTCCGCCACCGTTTTCAATGACGACGGCGACGACGACCTGCGGATCCTCCGCTGGGGCGAACCCGGTGAACCACAGCGTGTACGGGCGACCGTCACCGTTTTCGGCGGTTCCCGTCTTGCCTCCGACCGAAACACCCTTGATTCGGGCGTTGGTGGCGACACCATGGTCGACGTCGTTGACCATGAGGCTCACCATCGTCTGAGCCGTCGATTCCGAGATCGGGGTGCTGAACACGCGCGGTTCGAACGTCGAGAGCGGTGTCAGATCGGGGGCGAGGACGGAATCAACGACGGTCGGGTTCATCAATGTGCCGTGGTTGGCGATGGCCGCGGTTACCATGGCGATTTGCAAAGGTGACACCTGCACGTTGTACTGTCCGAACGAGGACAACATGAGTTGTGCTTCGTCCATACCCGAGGGGAACACCGAGGGTGTCGCACGCATCGGCACTTCGATGGTGGCGCCGAATCCGAATCGCTCGGCGTAGTCACGTAGGGTCTTTTCGCCAACCAGCGCACCGATCTGGGCGAACGGGATGTTGCACGACAACGCCAGCGCGGTCTGGATGGTGACAGTCTTCGCTTTGCCACACTTCGCTTCGCCCGCGTTGTGAATATCCGTTGTGGTGTGCGGCAGAGTCAGGCTCGACGGGTTCGCAAATTCGCTGTCAAGGGTGACGGTTCCCGAGTCAAGTGCTGCGGATGCGACGACCAACTTGAAAACAGAACCGGGGTGGTACAGCGTGCCCGCGATTGCGCGGTTCGACAGCGGGGCCTTACTCGAGTCGATGAGGCCCTGATACGTCTGGGCGGCCGCTTCGGTGTCGTGTGTCGCCAACTTGTTGGGGTCGTACGACGGGGTCGACACCATTGCGAGGATACGTCCCGTCTTGGGGTCGAAAGCGATAGCAGCACCAGCGAGGTCACCAAGAGCATCTCGCGCAACCTGCTGGACCTTGGGGTCGATGGTGAGTTTGACCGAGGCGCCGCGCGGGTTGGTTCCCGTGACCAAGGCAAGAACCTGGTCGAAGAACTGCGCGTTCGATCGTCCACTCAGCTGGTCGTTCATGACCGCTTCCAGCCCAGTCATGCCCTGGTTGATCGAGTAGTACCCCGTGATGGGGGCGTACAGTCCGCCACCCTCGTACTTGCGCTGGTAGGTGTACACGTCATCCGAAGGAACCGATTCCGCGATGGACGTGTTCCCGACGATAATCGAACCTCGCTCCGCCGAGTAGCTGTCGTACAGAGTGCGAACGTTGCGCGGATCGACTCGCAGAGTGTCGACTTGGAACACCTGGATGATCGTCAGCGATACGAAGAGCGCGGTGAAGAGTGCGAGGATTCCGATGCTGACGCGGCGAAGTTCTTTAATCACGCAACCTCACCCCCATCGCGCTGTTGACGAACGGTGTCCGAGAGGCGAAGCAGTAGGGCGACGATGATCCAGTTCGCAACGAGCGATGAGCCACCTGCGGCGAGGAACGGTGTCGTCAGTCCCGTCACGGGGATGACGCGGGTGACACCACCGATGACGATAAAGATCTGCAGCGCAATGACGAAGGTTAAACCGACGGCGAGAAGTCGACCGAAGTCGTCGGCGCCGTTGATGCCAATGCGCATGCCACGCGAGATGAAGAGCAAGTAGAGGCAGAGAATCGCGAACAGTCCGACGAGACCGAGTTCCTCACCGAGGCTTGCGACGATGTAGTCCGATTCTGCAAGCGGGACGATTCCAGGGTGCCCGGCGCCGAGCCCGGTACCGATGACCCCACCCGATGCGAGTCCGAACAGTCCTTGAACCAGCTGATACGACCCACCGATCGCGGTATAGACATCGGGGTTGAACGAGTCGAGCCAGGCTGCGAATCGGCCCTCGACGTATGTGAGGAATTGGCTCGCGACCAGTGCACCCGTTCCGAACAGTCCGCCACCGACAACGAACCAGATGGCACGCCCGGTTGCGACGTACATGAGGACGAGGAACAGACCGAAGTACAAAAGCGATGTTCCCATGTCGCGTTGGAAGATGAGCACCATCATCGCGACAGCCCAGACCACGAGGATGGGGCCGAGGTCTTTCAGTTGTGGCCAACGGACTCCGAGGAACTTTTTGCCGACCATCGACAGTGAATCACGTGCGGTGACGAGATAACCAGCGAAGAAGAGTGCGAGTGCGATCTTGCCGATCTCACCGGGTTGGAACGAGACGATTCCGAGGTTGACCCACAGTCGCGCGCCGTTGATAGTGACACCGATGAATGGGATGAGCGGCATGATGAGCAGCCCAATTCCCGTGAGCATCCACACGTAGCGGTAGCGCTGCAAGACGCGGTGGTTGCGAACGACGACGATGACGACGATGGCGACGACCGTCGCGATGGCCGTCCACACCATCTGGCGGGTTGCCTGTGACTGCCATCCCGTCAAGCCGTGCGCGATGTCGAGTCGGTGAATCATCGCAATGCCCAAACCGTTGAGCAGTGTGACGATGGGCAATATGAGCGGATCCGCGTCCCGGGCGACAAAGCGCTGAGCAACGTGCATCGCGAGGACAATCGCACCGAGCCCGAGCGACAACCCGATGATGGA
>JBDLPW010000008.1:0-4330 GCA_039800905.1 Actinomycetota bacterium
GCACGCCGTACGCGGCTGGAGGAATCAACTCGACCGTTCTCGCAACGCGGGACGCGAGCGATGACGAATTACGCGCGTTAGTCCAGTCGCGAATCGACGAAATGCACAACCAGGGCACCGGTACAGTCGAGATCAAGACCGGCTATGGGCTGACCGTTGACCAGGAACAGCGCCTCGCGCGCATCGCATCCGAATTCACCGAGGACGTCACGTTCCTCGGCGGGCACGTCATCCCGCCCGAGTACGCCGACGACCCCGACGCGTACGTCGACCTCGTGTGTGGACCGATGTTGGATGCCGTCGCACCGTACGCCAAGTGGATCGACGTGTTCTGTGAAGAGGGAGCCTTCACCGTCGCACAATCCCGCCGCATCCTCGAATCGGGCATGCTCGCCGGTCTCCGTCCCCGCATCCACGCCGCCCAGCTGGGACCCAGCGATTCGGTTCGCATGGCGCTCTCGCTCGGCGCAACGAGCATCGACCACGGGACCTTCCTGACCGATTCAGACGTCGACGCACTGTCGAACTCCGCCACGGTCGTCACGCTCCTGCCCGGTGCGGAATTCTCGACGAAGCAACCCTTTCCCGACGCACGGGCACTTATCGACAACGGAGTGCAAATCGCCATCGCGACGAACTGCAACCCCGGCTCCTCGTACACCACGTCGATGCCGTTCTGTATCGCTTTGGCCGTGCGGGAAATGGGAATGACAACGTCGGAGGCTCTGTGGGCTGCGACAGCGGGCGGGGCTAAGGCGCTTGATCGAGATGATGTCGGCACTATTCGTGTCGGTGCGCGAGCCATGCTCGTCGAACTGGCCGCTCCCAGCCACGTTCACCTCGCATATCGTCCAGGCGTCAACCTGGTCCGCCGGGTGACGTTCTAACGCTCGAGAACGCCCGCTAACGCCTCGAGAACGCACAGTGCCGTCAAGCGCACGGTTCGACCGTCAGGCGCGTCCTCGCCAGCGTCAACCTCGGCGAGGTCGATCGTACGAACCGCTGTCGAACGCGCGAATCCCCGAGCGAACCGGCGCATTTCGTACGCGGTGAAACCTCCGGGAATCGACGCCGGACATGCGGGCGCAACGGAACGGTCACAGGCATCGATATCGAGGTCGACGTGGATTGGACCACCCGCCGAACCGGCGATCGAGAGCGCCTGCGTGACGACCGCGTCGACACCGCGGCGTTCCACATCATCACGTGTGATGACGGTTACTCCCCACGACTGAACCTGTTCGATGTAATCCACCGAGTTCGCAAATTCCGCGATACCGATTTGAACGATTCGGGTTGGCTCGAGACCGAACTCGTCCACGAGACGTCGAACGGGAGAACCATTACTCCGCCCGTGACGAACGTCAAGATGCGCGTCGACGGTGATGAGTCCGGCGGTAGGGGCTTCCTCGCCCCACGCTCCGACCGCCACGGGGACCGTCAACGCGTTGTCACCGCCGATTGCGACAAGGAGTCGGGCGCGGTTCGCAGCAGCGCGAATGGCGGCGATTGCGCCGGTTTCGTCGCCGTCAGGATCCACGATGTCCCCGAAGTCGGCTCGTTCCAGTGAAGCAGCGTCCCGAGCACCGTTCGGGCCGAACGTCATCTCGGAATATCGAGGGATAACCGCGCGAACCGCAGCGGGCGTCAAATGCGTCGTCCCGGGCGTGATTGATGTTGCGTATGTCGGAACACCGATGATCCCGAAATCGACAGATTTCGCGTCAGACGTCCATGCGCCTGCGCGCGGCCACAGCGGGTCGTGGTGCAGGGCCATGGGGTTTCCTTAGAACGCGTTCTCTCCGGTCAGTGCGCGACCGACAACCAGTGCGTGCACCTCGTCGGTTCCTTCGTACGTGCGCACCGACTCGAGGTTCATCATATGGCGCATGAGCGGGTATTCCGAGGTCACGCCATCGCCGCCGAGGATGGACCGGACAGTGCTGACAATCTTGACCGCTTCACGAACGTTGTTCAACTTGCCAACCGAAATCTGTTCGACCGCGAGCGTTCCAGAATCCTTCAACTTGCCAATGTGGTGCGACAGCAGCACACCCTTCTCGTATTCGAGGAAAGCATCGGCGAGCTTCGTCTGCGTGATCTGCGTGCGCGAGATCGGACGTCCGAACAGTTCGCGCTGGGCCGAGAAGTCGATGGCGACGTCAATGGCGGCACGAGCGGCACCCATTACTCCCCAGATGATTCCGTAGCGCGCTTCGGTGAGGCACTTGAACGGTGAACCGAGACCGGCCGCGTTCGGCAGTCGCAGCGATTCGGGAACGCGGACGTTCTCGAGGTCGATGTGGCACTGGATCGATGCGCGCATCGACAGCTTGCCCTTGATCGGCGTGGCCGTGTATCCGGGAGTGTCCGTCGGCACGATGAAGCCACGGACGCCGTCCTCGGTCATCGCCCAGATGATGGCGAGGTCGGCAATGTTCGCGATACCGATCCAGCGTTTGGCGCCGTTGATAACCCACGAGTCGCCGTCACGAACAGCGGTGGTTCGCATCTCTGCGGGGTCACTACCTCCGTGCGGTTCCGTCAGCCCGAAGCAGCCGGCTTTCTCGCCGCGCGCCATCGGGGGCAGAAATTCTTGCTTCTGCTCTTCCGAGCCAAATTTGGCGATCGCCGACATCGCGAGCGAACCGAGCACCGAAACGTGCGTACGCCACGAGGTGTCGACGGCTTCGAGTTCGTAACACACGAGCCCGTATTCGACCGCGCTCGCACCCGCACAACCGTATCCCTCGATGTGCATGCCGAGCATGTTCAGGTCACCCATCTCACCGATGAGTTCCGCCCGGAGGCGCTGGATTTCAAAATCTTCATCGATCTCGGGCGCAATACGCTCGAGCGAGAATTTACGTGCCTTGTCGCGCCACGCGAGTTCTTTCGCGGTGAACAGGGCGTCAAAGCCCATTACGTCTTCGGTCTTCGAGAATCCGGACATGCTGACTCCTTCGTGCGTCCGAAATTACTCTACTCCTGCAGTTTTTAGTCCGCGCCTATTTCCAGGACTTTCCCCACACCGAGATGGCGTCGAGGACGGGAGCGAGGGCCTCCCCTTTATCTGTCAGTGAATATTCAACGATCGGAGGACGCGCATCGGTCACGTCGCGACGGACGATGCCCGTGGCTTCGAGTTCGCGAAGTCGTTCGGTCAAGAGGCGATCGGACAAGCCGGGGACAGCGTTTCGGATGTCACACGCGTGATTCGCGCCGCCCAACATGACCGACACAATCGCGCCGGTCCAACGCTTGCCGATGAGTTCGACGGACTGGTGGAGTTCGCTGCACACCTCGGCAGTCGCCGCGACACGCTCGTTCATGTTGCCTCCAATTTTGCCTTTGGTTCGATTGTACTGTACGTTGAGTAAGTCACTTACTTTTTGTAAGCATATCTTGAACAGAAAGCACAACAATGGAAAACATCGACCTCGGTCTCCTCATCCTCCGCCTCGCCGTGGGCCTCACCATCGCACCCCACGGTGCTCAGAAGCTCTTCGGCTGGTTTGGCGGTTACGGCGTCAAGGGCACCGGTGCATGGCTCGACTCGATGGGCGCCAAGAACGGATGGGTTATCGCACTCTTCGCCGGCATCGGTGAGTTCTTCGGTGGCCTCGGCATCGCAGCCGGTCTCTTCACCCCGATCGCAGCCGCCGGTGTCATCATCGTCATGCTCGGCGCAATCGTCACCGCTCACAAGGGCAAGGGCTTCTTCAACTCCAACGGCGGATGGGAATTCCCCCTCCTCATCGCACTCGGTGCACTCGGCGTAGCAATCGCTGGCCCCGGCGCGTACTCGCTCGCAGCAGTCCTCGGACTCTTCTAGCGGCAACGACAAAGGCGCGGCTCCGAAACGGGGCCGCGCCTTTGTTTGTGTCTGTTTACTTGACGGAACCGGCAGTCAAACCACGCACGAAGTAACGCTGCAGTGCGAAGAAGACAATGATCGGAACCAACAGGCTGATAAATGAACCGGCTGCGACGTTCTGCCAACCGTCACCATACTGACCAAGCAGTCGCAGAAGTCGATAGGTCATAACCGGCTTCGAATCGACGAAGATGAACGCGATGAGATAGTCGTTCCAGACCCAGAGGAACTGGAAAATCGCGAACGAGGCAACCGCAGGCACCGACATCGGCATGACCAGACGCCAGAAGATCTGCCACCACGACGCACCATCGATGCGGGCGGCTTCGATCAGGGCGACCGGCAACGTCATCATGTAGTTGCGCAGGATGTAAATCGCGAGCGGAAGCGCAAAAGCCGAGTGGACCAACCACGCGCCAGCGAAGTTACCCATCAGACTCAGCCCGGTGGTCT
>JBDLPW010000009.1:0-3220 GCA_039800905.1 Actinomycetota bacterium
CGGGAATCCTCGGTGCAGGCCTCGCGGTCGGCGCTCAGGACATCGTGCGTGACGTCCTCAACGGAATCTTCATGGTGTTCGAGGACCAGATCGGCGTCGGCGACAAGGTCAACCTCGGCGAAGTCGACGGAACGGTCGAGGAAGTCACCATTCGCGTGACCAAAATTCGTGACGACAAGGGCGCACTGTGGTTCGTTCGCAACGGACAGATTCAGCGCGTCGCGTCCAAGTCGCACCCCAAGAAATGACGTCATTCTTCGAACGAGTCGGTGGTCATTCGACTTTCGACGCGCTCGTCCGCAAGTTCTACGAAGGTGTCGCCGGCGACCCGCTGCTTCGCCCGATGTATCCCGACGACGAACTCGACGGCGCGATCTGGCGACTGACCGCATTCCTCGAACAATATTGGGGAGGTCCCGGAACGTACTCCGAGCAGCGAGGACACCCGCGACTTCGCATGCGCCACAACGCATTTCCGATTACCCCGGAAGCGCGCGACCGTTGGCTGTTTCACATGACCGCTGCGGTCGAATCACTCGAACTTTCTCCGATGGACCGCGAAGAACTTGTGGATTACCTGGATCGTGCGGCACACGCGATGGTTAACTCATTCGATGACAGGAGCGACCGCGGAGCGTCACTGCTCTAGAGGATCGTCGTCGAGGACGACTTCAGTACGTTTGGCGACAACGTCACCAGCGCCACTGGAAACACGAATCCAGGGGTCGCGAATCGATACGGGGAGTGTCTTGTCTCCGAGGAACCCGAGGGTGACGGCCGCGAACGCGACTCCGGCAGGCAATCCGATCTTCTTGGAGATGTTCGCGCCCCAAATCTGCGAGCGAACGGATCGCACCACGCGCTCTTCCGCTTCCGTCGGGATGTTCTTCTGGATTTCCTTGACACCGTCCCGCGTGACCTTCTCCAGGTCGGATGCGTTCACCTTGCCCGTTATCTCCCACCCGTCGCGAGGCGGGAGCGTGACCGTCCAGCGAATCGACGGGACGGTGGCCGGCAGGGTGACGATGACGTTTCCGTCAACCGTCGCCGCGGCCGAAAGGCGTGCGCGAAGCGATTCGATGGGCACCACGACGTCTAACTGTGCAGGTATCGCCAGTGCGAAACCGCGCATACCGAGAACGGTCGGGGTGGTGTCGGAAAGGCCGCGCGGACTGAGCACCTGCACCCACGCTGTGAGGATGTCCCCCTCCGCCTTGAGGCGAACAGCTTCGTTCTCGATCGCACCTGCTCGGTCGACGAACGTATCGAGGTCGCGGACGGACTCGGCGTCGCCGAAGGCGAGCGTCAACCGTTCCGTCATCGAGAATCCTTAGTCGCGGGTTAGCTTGCGATACGTCGAACGGTGTGGCTTCGCCGCGTCCGGTCCGAGTCGCGCAATCTTGTTTTCTTCGTACGACTCGAAGTTTCCTTCGAACCAGTACCAATCCGAGGGGTTCTCGTCCGTACCTTCGTACGCGAGGATGTGCGTCGCGATGCGGTCGAGGAACCAACGGTCGTGGGTGATGACCACGGCGCAACCGGGGAATTCGAGCAGTGCGTTTTCCAGCGACGACAGCGTTTCCACGTCGAGGTCGTTGGTGGGCTCGTCGAGGAGGAGAAGGTTGCCGCCCTGCTTGAGGGTCAGCGCGAGGTTGAGGCGGTTGCGCTCACCACCCGAAAGAACGCCCGCCTTCTTCTGCTGGTCGGGGCCTTTGAATCCGAACGACGAAACATACGCACGAGACGGGATTTCGACATTTCCGACTTGGATGACGTCAAGCCCTTCCGAGACAACCTCCCACAGCGTCTTGTTGGGGTCGATGCCGCCACGCGACTGGTCGACGTACGAGATTGTGACGGTTTCGCCGACCTTGAGGTTTCCGCCATCGAGCGGTTCGAGGCCGACGATGGTCTTGAAGAGGGTCGACTTTCCGACACCGTTCGGGCCGATGATTCCGACGATTCCGTTTCGGGGAAGTGTGAACGAGAGGTTGTCGATGAGGACTCGGTCTCCGAATCCCTTCTTCAACTTGTCGGCTTCGAGTACGACCGAACCGAGGCGGGGTCCCGGCGGAATCTGTATCTCTTCGAAGTCCAACTTGCGCGTGCGCTCTGCTTCGGCCGCCATCTCTTCGTATCGAGCGAGACGAGCCTTTGACTTTGCCTGACGGCCCTTTGCGTTCGAGCGAACCCAGTCGAGTTCCTCGGCCAGTCGCTTCGCGAGCTTGGCGTCCTTCTTGCCAGCTACTTCAAGTCGCTCGGCCTTCTTCTCGAGGTACGTCGAGTAGTTGCCCTCGTACGGGTAAAGGCGCCCGCGGTCGACTTCGGCGATCCACTGTGCAACGTGGTCGAGGAAGTAACGGTCGTGGGTGATGGCAATGACCGCACCGGGGTACTTGGACAGGTGCTGTTCCAGCCACTGGACGCTTTCAGCGTCGAGGTGGTTGGTGGGCTCATCGAGCAGGAGGAGGTCGGGCTTTTCGAGCAGCAACTTGCACAGAGCAACACGGCGCTTTTCACCACCGGACAGAACCGCGACCGACGCGTCGGAAGGCGGGCAACGCAGCGCGTCCATAGCCTGTTCCAACTGCGAGTCGAGGTCCCACGCATCCGCGTGGTCGATCGCTTCCTGCAGTTCACCCATCTCGGCGAGCAGCGCGTCGAAATCCGCGTCCGGCTCGCTCATGAGCAACGAAATCTGGTTGAAGCGTTCGATTTTGTTGTACATCTCGCGAACGCCGTCCTGGACGTTTTCGAGGACAGTGCGGGACTCGTCCAGTTCGGGCTCCTGCATGAGGATGCCGACGGTGTATCCGGCGGAGAGCGTCGCCTCACCATTCGACGGGGTGTCGAGCCCCGCCATGATTTTGAGGATGGTCGACTTACCGGCACCGTTCGGGCCGACCATACCGATCTTTGCTCCGGGGAAGAACGACATCGTGACGTCATCGAGGATCAACTTGTCACCCACCGACTTGCGGGCCTTGATCATCGTGTAAATAAATTCAGCCATGTGTTGTTACCAGTTGATCTCTCGCGTTTGACCGATGAGGCAAGTGCCGGTGCTCATGACCGCCTCGACCGATGAGTAATAGGACCAGTTGAGGAAGCGCTGACCGATGAGGCACATCTTCCCGAATTTCACCGAAACGGTGACTGCGTCAGCGGGACCGCCGGTGCCCGTCTTGGACTTGGTCACCTGCATGGATTCCTTGTCGAA
>JBDLPW010000010.1:0-13843 GCA_039800905.1 Actinomycetota bacterium
GACATCGACCGAATCGTGCGCGACACGATTGTGGGAATTGGATACGACTCCGCGGACGTTGATTTCGATGGCCACACCTGCGGAATCATGCTTTCGATCGCCGAGCAGTCGTCGGAGATCAACGCTGCCGTTGACAAGGACGATGTTGAATCTCAGGGCGCCGGTGATCAGGGCATCATGTTCGGTTACGCGACCAGTGAAACCCCCGCGTACATGCCCGCTGCGATTTATCTTGCGCATCGAATCGCAGAACGACTCGAGTCGGTTCGTCGCAGCGGAGCAGTGGCGTACCTTCGCCCGGACGGCAAGACTCAGGTGACGATTGGATACGACGGCTCGAAGCCCGTCACCGTTGACACCGTCGTGATCTCCACACAACACGCACCGACTATCGACGGTGTCGCTTTGACGTCTGATCGACTAGAGCGCGAAGTCCGTCACTTCGTCATCGATCCCGTCCTCTCAGAATCGGGGCTCGACTATTCGAACGTTCGCTACATCATCAATCCGTCCGGCTCATTCGAACACGGCGGTCCGGGTTCCGATGCTGGGCTGACCGGTCGAAAGATCATCGTTGATACTTACGGCGGGGCGGCCCGCCACGGCGGTGGAGCGTTCTCGGGTAAAGACCCGTCCAAAGTCGACCGTTCCGGTGCCTATGCGATGCGCTGGGTGGCTAAAAACGCAGTTGCCGCAGGCTTTGCGGACCGCATTGAGGTTCAGGTTGCTTACGCAATCGGCATCGCAGAACCTGTCGGGCTCTATGTCGAGACGTTCGGTACCGAGAAATTTCCCATCGAACAGATTACGGAAGCGCTTCGTGCGGAATTTGATTTGCGTCCCGCCGCGATCATCAGGGACCTGGACCTACTCAACGTGTCGTATCGACCGACGGCCGCGTACGGTCACTTTGGTCGCGACGGTAAATCGTTTACCTGGGAGCGACTCGACCGCGTCGACTCGTTGCGTTCGCGACTGAGCTGACAATGCATGTCGCCCGAGTGCTGGTCGAGTCGCCTATTCCGCGGCTCGACCGTCTCTTGGACTACGCCATCCCCGAACGCCTCAAGGCAGATGTAAAACCCGGCATTCGAGTACGCGTCCCCTTGGGTCGCGGGAATCGCCTCATCGACGGATTCGTCATCGAATTGGGGGAGCAGACGCAGCAGGGAATCGTCCTCGCGGAAGTTGAGGCGGTTCACGGTAACGTCCCCGTCGTCACACCGGCACTGTGGAATCTCGTTCGAACCCTCGCCGATCGAAATGGGGGTAGCGCGGCCGACATTTTGCGAATCGCGATCCCTAAGCGCGCTGTCCGGGTTGAAAAGAGCTACGTCGTCGAACCGCGTGACGAAGTCAGCCCGAATCCTGGGACGCGACGCGCACTAGCACTGGACGCTGGTGTCATCCCCACCGAAACCGGTCCGACGTTGCGTGCATTCTCACAGATCGCGGAAATCGTCCGAAGCACGGCAGAAGGTGTCATCGTCGTTGTTCCGGACTGGCGCGATATCGCTTTGTTACAACGAGCACTAGTCGATGTACCGCACGTTGTGTGGGACGCCTCAGGTACGCCTTCAGAGCGTTACGCGCGATATCTCAAGGTGCTCAGTGGGAACGCTCGTGTCGTTATCGGACCTCGTAGTGCGATTTACGCACCTGTTCGAAACCTCGGTATGACCATCGTCGTCAATGAATCGGACCCACTTCTCGACGAACCGCTCACCCCGTTTGTGCATGTTCGCGATGCCGCCATTGTGCGGCAATCGGTCGAGGGCGGAGAACTCGTGTTCGCGTCACTCACCCCCTCGGTCGAACTGGCGCGTTTCATCGATATGGGTTTCGTCACCGCGCAGACCACCGCGGGGAAGCGAACGACGACCATCCTCGCTAATGACCCGTCCGATGACGAGTTCGCGCGCAAGGCCCGAATACCCACGAGCGCGTGGCGACTCGTCCGGGAAGCGCTTGAACGAGGTCCCGTGCTCGTCCAGGTCGCGCGTCCAGGGTTCACGCCGGCGGTGGTGTGTGCAACATGCCGTACGCCTCATCGTTGTTCGCGCTGTCGTTCGCCTTTGGCGGGCGCCCGCGATGGCTCGACCATTTGTCGCGTGTGTGGAAATCAACCGGTCGGGATCGAATGCAGCCACTGTGGTGGGCGCGAGTTGGCGTTTTCCGGCGTTGGATCTGTCCGCACCGCAGATGAACTCGGTCGTGCGTTCGCGGGCACCAAAGTCGTTGTGTCCGACGCGGAACACCGGCTACTAGAGATTCCACGCGGGAAGACGCTCGTTGTGTCCACTCGTGGCGCGGAGCCGATCGTTGACGGTGGCTACGAAGCAGTGCTCATTGTGGACGGAGATAGAGAAGTTCAGCGTCCCGGCCTGAGGACCACCGAGAACTGTTTGAGGTGGTGGGGGACAGCCGCAGCGTTCTGCGCCGACGACGGCACCGTTGTTCTCGCGAACATCACAGGACCGTTCGCCGCGAGTTTTGCGAGTAACCAATGGGATTCCGTTGTCGAAGCTGAACTTCGGGACCGTCGAGCCCTGGGATTCCCGCCCGCGACTCGATCAGTCGCCGTCACCGGGGCACTGAGTGAACTCGCCGCTCTCCGCGAACTGCCGGAAATGCGGGGTCACAAGATTCTTGGACCTTCCCGCGTGGAGAAAAATCACCGCATCGTCATCCTCGTCGACTATGCGCAAGCCGGCACGGTCGTTTCCGCTCTTCGCGCGTATGTGGTGAAGGCGCCAAACTCGACGGTACGAATTCACTGCGACGACCTGTCAGTGTTCGACGAAATCGACGGGGACTGAAACACTAGTCACATGGCGTCAATTATTTTCGCAGGCAGCCCGCAGGTGGCGGTTCCGTATTTGCGAGCGCTGGCGGCGGAGCACACGATCGTCGCCGTCATCACCCGCGAGGACTCACCCGTCGGACGCAAGCGCGAACTGACGCCGACCGCGATTGCTGTCGAAGCGACCGCACTCGGTCTACCCGTCCTGAAAGCCAACTCACTCCGCGGTATTGACCTGCCCGACTCGGAGCTCGGTGTAGTCGTCGCCTATGGAGGGCTCGTCCCCGATGCGATGCTGGATCAACCAACATACGGCTGGATTAATGCGCACTTCTCGATGTTGCCCGCACTCCGTGGTGCAGCGCCCGTGCAACGCGGACTGTGGAACGGCGATGAAGCAACCGGGATTTCGATTTTCCTACTCGTGTCCGAACTCGACGCGGGTCCTGTTTTTCACCAACGTCAACTCTTTTTCGAACCGACTGAGACCGCGTCCGAAGCACTCGCGCGCATCTCTCAGTTGACGGTGGACGATCTCGTTGAGACAGTTGACGGGATCCTCGCCGGCGAACTCGTCTCTCGCGATCAAGAGGGACTCGCGACGTTCGCACCAAAATTCACCCGCGACGAAGGGCACATCAACTGGCTCTTGCCCGCTCGAACGGTCTACAACCGCATCCGCGCTCTGACCACCGAGCCTGGCGCGTTTACGATGCTCGGTGATCAACGAATTGGGATTGTTGAAGCTCGACTCTCGTACGCCGATTCCGGTCACGCCGGTGTTGCGTCCGTGAAGGACGGACACGTGTACATCGGCACGGGGGACGGCACCATCGAGTTGCTCAGCGTGAAGCCGGCCGGCAAAAACACCATGTTGGCAATTGACTGGGCACGCGGGCTTCGCGGTGAGACGGTGCTCGGGTGACGCGTAACGCACGCGATGTGGCGGTGCGAGTAACCGCTGACGTTCGAGAAAATGGCGCGTACGCGAACATCATCCTCCCGAAGGCGATTTCGTCGGCGAAGCTCAACCCTCGCGACGCGGCCGCCGCGACGGATCTCGCTTACGGCACGGCACGGTGGCAGGGCTTCATCGACGCCGTTCTGCGGGAATGTGTGACACGTCCGTTGAACGATCTTGACGGAGACATACTCGATGTTCTTCGTGTGGGCACGTATGAACTGACCGTCGGAAACGAACCGTCGCACATAGTCAACGAATGGGTCGAAGTCGCAAAAAGATTGGTGCGCCGAGCGTCAGGGCTCGTCAACGCAACGCTGCGTAAAGTGTCCACGCGCACGATGAACGAATGGAAGTCTCACTTCGCCGCCACGCTGACCGGCGATGCACTGATCGAAGCGACCACCAACCATCCCGCCTGGATTTTGCGCTCATTTGAATCGGTGTTGCCGCCGTCCGAAGTTGACGCACTCATCGAAGCAGACAATGCCGCACCGCGCCCGAGCCTCATTGCGCTACCCGGACTCGCGAGTGTTCCTGCCGACGCAGAAAAGGGCGCTTTGTCGCCGTATTCATTCGTGGCGCCACCGGGACCGTTGTCGGATGTTGCCGGAGTTCGCGACGGTGTCGTGCGTGTTCAAGACGAGGGCTCACAGGTTGCAGCGCTTCTTCTCGCCGAAGTGGCTCCGATCGCAATCGGCGAGGAATGGCTCGACCTGTGCGCGGGACCAGGTGGGAAGACGGCGTTGCTGGCCGCGCTGCAACGCCCGCACAACGGTTTTCTCGTTGCCAACGAACCTCACGAACACCGAGCGGAACTCGTCCGTAACGCCGTTCGCCCGTTACGCGAACATGTTCGCGTAACGACCAAGGACGGTCGTATCGTCGGTCGTGACAACCCGTCGCGATTCGATCGGGTACTCGTCGACGCGCCGTGTTCAGGGCTCGGCGCACTTCGTCGACGCCCTGAGTCGCGCTGGCGCAAGTCGGAAAGTGACCTTGACGTGCTGACACTGTTGCAGGAAGAGCTCCTCACAGCGGCCATTAGGGCGACGAAGCCCGGCGGGTACATCGCTTACGTCACGTGTTCGCCCGACCCGCGTGAGACAGTCGATGTTGTTCAGACGGTGCTTGACGAACAACCCGGAGTCATCGTCATCAAGACCGTCGACGTGCTGTCGCAGTTTGCGTCGCACGTGAAACAGGTGGGGCGTGGAACGGCGGTCCAGCTGTGGCCACACCGTCACGGCACGGACGCGATGTTCATTCAACTGCTCCAACGAACGCGATAACCTGACACCGTGACCGTCCGTATCAACCCCAGCATCCTCAGCGCTGACTTCGTCAACATGGAGCGCGATTTGGGACACATCTCGAACGCGGACTACGCACATGTCGATGTCATGGACAACCATTTCGTACCGAATCTGACCTTCGGCCCGCAAATGGTGGAGAGGATCAAAGCCGTCTCACCCGTTCCGCTCGACGTGCACCTCATGATTTCCGACAATGACCGTTGGGCTGCTGGCTACGCAGAACTCGGTGCCGAATCGGTGACGTTCCACGTCGAAGCGACGAAGGACCCCGTCGCGGTCGCCACTCGAATCCGAGAGATCGGTGCGCGCGCAGGATTGGCTCTCAAACCCGGAACGACGTTCGATTCCGTTCGAGAAATCGCCGCCTCGTTTGACCAAATTCTTGTCATGACGGTCGAACCGGGGTTCGGTGGGCAGAAGTTCATGGCAGACCAGATGGCGAAGGTTCGCCAAGTCGCGCAGTTTCGAAAAGACACAGGGACGTCGTTCTGGATCGAGGTTGATGGGGGAGTCGATGAGGACACCATCGCACTCGCCGCCGAGGCCGGCGCGGACACGTTCGTGGCCGGGTCCGCTGTGTACGGGCGTGACAATCCCGCGTTCGCGGTCGAAAACCTCCGTAAACTTGCTCACGCACACCGCCACCACTAGGAGAATCATGCAGAAGCCCGAAATCGAACCGCCGATGACTGACGCACCCGTCGAACTCGTCATCGAAGACCTCATCGTTGGTGACGGCGCGGAAGCACAACCGGGCGCGTTCGTCGAGGTCCACTATGTCGGTGTCGACTTCGAGTCGGGCGAGGAATTCGATTCCTCCTGGAACCGCGGGGAATCAATCGAATTCCCGCTCAACGGTCTCGTCCGCGGTTGGCAGGAAGGCATCCCCGGAATGAAGGTCGGTGGACGTCGGCAGCTCATCTGCCCGCCTATGTGGGCGTATGGTCCCGCCGGTGGAGGCCATTTCCTCTCTGGTCGCACGCTGATCTTCGTCATCGACCTACTCGCCACTCGCTAAACGGTTAAGATTGTCGAGTGAAGACATTCGACGAACTGTTCACCGAACTCGCTGAGAAGGAGCGCACGCGCCCTGCTGGCAGCCGCACGGTTGCCGAATTGGACGCCGGAATCCATGCGATCGGTAAGAAGATCGTCGAGGAGGCCGCCGAAGTGTGGATGGCCGCCGAATATCAGAGCGATCGCGAAACAGCCGAAGAGATCTCGCAGTTGTTGTACCACCTGCAAGTCCTCATGCTCGCCAAGGGCTTGACGCCCGCCGACGTGTACGACGCCCTCTAAACCAAAGGTCTTTCATGCTCAAAGTTGCCGTCCCGAACAAAGGGACTCTGTCTGATACCGCCATCGAGATGCTCGTCGAGGCGGGGTACCGTGGTCGTCGCGATCCCCGTCAACTACACGTCATTGACGAGCGCAACGATGTCGAATTCTTCTATTTGCGCCCGCGCGATATCGCCACGTATGTAGGTTCGGGAGCTCTCGACGTCGGAATCACCGGGCGCGATCTCCTTCTCGACTCGGAAACCGATGCCACCGAGATTGATGAGCTCGGTTTCGGTGCCTCAACGTTCCGATTCGCGGCAAAGCCTGGTGCGTTCACGTCCATTTCAGCGTTGAATGACGTTCGAATTGCGACGTCCTACACCAAGCTCGTCGGGGATTTCCTTGCCCGCGAGGGTGTCACCGCTCGACTGGTCCGTCTTGACGGCGCCGTGGAGTCCGCGGTGCGACTGGGCGTTGCGGACGTTGTCGCGGACGTCGTTTCGACCGGCACGACGCTCAAGGCCCAGGGTCTCGAAGTGTTTGGGCCCGTACTGCTGGAGTCCACCGCAGTACTCATCTCGGCGAACGCCGATCGTGACGGTATCGACGTTCTGCGACGCCGACTGGCCGGTGTCAAGGTCGCACGCGAATACGTACTCATGGATTACGACCTTCCCGTCGCTTTGCTCGAAAAGGCCAGTGCGGTGACTCCGGGTCTCGAATCTCCGACAGTTTCCCCGCTGCGCGACCCCGAGTGGGTTGCCGTTCGTGCGATGGTCCCCAAGGCAGAAATGAACCACGTCATGGACGACCTGTACGCGATTGGTGCTCGCGCAATTCTTGTCAGCCCCATCCACGCAGCGCGCATCTGATGACGGTCGCCGTTCGCGTCATTCCCTGCCTCGACGTCAAAGACGGTCGAGTGGTGAAGGGCGTGAACTTCGAGAACCTGCGCGACAGTGGCGATCCCGTCGAACGTGCAACTGTCTACTACGAGCAAGGTGCTGACGAACTGACGTTTCTGGACGTTACCGCGACTGTCGATGATCGTTCGACGATGTACGAAATTGTTGAACGTACCGCGGAACAACTTTTCATACCGTTGACCGTCGGTGGTGGCGTTCGCACCGCCGAGGACGTCGCGCGTCTGTTGGGTCACGGCGCAGACAAGGTTTCTGTGAATTCCGCCGCCGTGGCACGTCCACAGCTCCTCTCGGAGATTTCGGACCGTTTCGGTAACCAGGTTCTCGTGTTGTCGCTCGACATCGCATCTGAGCCAACGGCCACGAGTGGCTGGGTCATCACCACCCACGGCGGGCGCACCAAGACTGACATCGACGCACTCGAGTGGGCGTGTGAGGCCGTCGAACGCGGCGCGGGGGAGTTGCTCGTCAATTCAATCGATGCCGATGGCACGAAGGACGGCTTCGACCTGCGTCTCATTGAAGCCGTGCGTTCCGTCGCGGCGGTACCGCTCATCGCGTCGGGCGGAGCGGGAGCTCTCGAGCATTTCGCTCCCGCCGTGCGAGCGGGAGCGGATGCGGTACTTGCCGCTTCCGTATTCCACGCGGACCAACTCACCATTGCGGACGTCAAGCAGGCGTTGCACGACGAAGGGATTGTTGTTCGATGAATACCGTCTCCGACATCTCCTACAACTCGGACGGACTCGTGCCAGCCGTCGTACAGCAGGTCGACACCGGCGAGGTCTTGATGCTCGCGTGGCTCAACGCTGAAGCCGTCTCACGCACATTGACCGAGGGTATCGTCACCTATTGGAGTCGCAGTCGCCAGCAGTTTTGGCGCAAGGGGGACACGTCGGGAAACGTTCAACGACTCGTGTCGATGCAACTCGACTGCGATGGCGATACGCTCCTGCTCACGGTTGATCAGACTGGAGTGGCATGCCACACCGGAAGTAGAACGTGTTTCGACGATCGCGAGGTGACCCTGTGACGACTACACGTGCCGAGTTTGAGGCCGCACGCGCCGCCGGTCCCGTCGTCACCGTGCTCCGATCCGTCTTCGTTGATGCGGTATCACCCGTCGCGCTGTACGAACACCTCACGAATGCTGCTCCCGGCACATTCTTGTTGGAATCGGCCGAGCAGGGTGGGATTTGGTCTCGATATTCGTTCATCGGTCTTTCGTCGTGGGGTTGTCTGACCGAACGTGACGGTGCATCGGTGTGGCTCGATTACGGACTGAGCCAGTCGGACGCGTTCGACGGTGACATCCCCGCAACACGATTGGCTGCGCTCGACCGTCTCTACGAGCGCTGGGCTTCCCCGGTCAACACGGAACTGCCTCCGCTCACGAGCGGCCTGGTCGGGTACCTCGGGTGGGACACGATTCGCGAGATCGAGAATATTCCGGACGCGCCGATCAACGAGTCGGGTGTACCTGCACAGTCGATGGTGTTTGTTCGTGATCTACTCGTCCTTGACCACCGCACCTCCGTTATTCACGTGTGCACCGCAGTTCTCGGTCGCGGCGACGCAGACGCAGATTGGGCAGCTGCGCAGGAACGTATCGTTCGCGTAATCGAGCGACTCAACACCGCGGTTCCCCTCGCGCCATTGGACCCGCCGACTCACGCCGACGCCGCCTACGAGACCCGCACGACACACACGGATTTCCTCGCTGCGGTCGAAAAGTCGAAACACTACATCCGCGAAGGTGATGTGTTTCAGGTCGTCATCTCACAGCGCTTTGACACCGAAGTATCGGCCAGCTCTGTTGACGTTTATCGCATGTTGCGCGCTCTCAATCCGTCGCCGTACATGTACCTTCTTGCACTGGAAAGCGCGGACGGAACCACGTTTGAAGTCGTTGGTTCAAGCCCAGAGGCGCTCGTCAAGGTCGAAAACGGGCGTGTTTTCAGCCATCCCATCGCCGGCTCCCGCCCTCGTGGCGCAACCCCCGAACTCGATGTCGAGTTGGCTGACGGGTTGCTCGCGGATGCGAAGGAACGTGCCGAACACCTCATGCTCGTTGACCTCGCACGCAACGATCTCTCTCGCGTGTGTGCGCCCGGTTCCGTCGAGGTAACCGAGTTCATGACTATCGAGCGCTTCTCCCACATCATGCACCTCGTGTCGAGCGTCGAGGGTGACCTTGCTGTTGGCAAGTCGCCAATCGACGTGTTCCGCGCCACGTTCCCCGCGGGAACACTGTCCGGCGCACCGAAGCCACGTGCATTGGAAATCATCGATGAGCTCGAGCCGGCTTCCCGCGGTGTGTACGGCGGCGTCGTCGGATACATCGGTTTTGGTGGGGACACGGACCTCGCGATCGCCATCCGCACCGCCGTGATTGTGGGGGACACCGCATCGGTTCAGGCAGGCGCGGGTCTCGTAGCGGACTCAGTCCCACAGAGTGAATATGACGAAACGGTACACAAGGCAGCTGCCCCGTTGCGGGCGATCGCGTCGGCGAACGCGCTGCGCAGCGCGATAGACTGAGCCTGCTGGAAAGGATTCAACATGAACACTGCACACGACCCCGGACACGGATCTTCACCCGCTGCGTGGACCGCAATCGTCATCATGCTCGTCGGCTTCGTTGCCGGAACGCTGTTCTTCTGGCTCGACCAGCCCACCAACGTTATGTTCTCTGCGGCCCTTCTTGCCGTCGGCCCCATTGTCGGATGGATTCTCGCGAAGGCCGGCTACGGAGTCAAGGGACCGAAATACCAGGCCAAGCACTAACCGTGCTGGACCAGTTGACGGCCGGCGCCCTTGAGGATGCGGCTGTCCGTCGCGAACGGGTTTCCCTCACTGATATCGAGCGTCGTGCGCTTGCCACCGCCGAACCTCGTGACGCACATATTGCTCTCGCGCCGACGACTCATGTTCGCGTTATCGCCGAAATCAAGCGTTCGAGTCCGTCGAAGGGCTCGCTAGCGACGATTGCGAATGCACCCGAACTCGCAGAAACCTACGCACGGGCCGGCGCTGACGCCATATCCGTCCTCACGGAAAGCCGCAAGTTTGGTGGCTCTCTCGATGACCTTGCGGCGGTGCGCGATGCTGTCTCGGTACCGTTGTTACGCAAGGACTTCATCGCCGAGGAATATCAAATCCTTGAGGCACGCGCATACGGTGCCGACATCGTTCTCCTCATCGTCGCCGCACTCGAACAATCTCTGCTGGCTCGCCTGCACGACTTCGCACATCAACTCGGACTCTCGGTTCTCGTCGAAACGCACAGCGCCGACGAAGTGCGCCGTGCAAACGACATCGGCGCCCGAATCATTGGAGTCAACGCACGAAACCTCTCGACCTTTGAGTTGGACCGAAACTTGTTCGGTGAGGTCAAACATCTCATAGACCCATCGGCAATTTCCGTTGCTGAATCCGCGGTCGCTGGGGTTGACGACGTCGTTGCGTACCGCTCAGCCGGAGCGGATGTCGTTCTGGTGGGTGAAGCACTGGTAACCGCGGGCGATCCCGCCGAACGACTGAGCGAATTTCGAGAGGTGAGCTGATGTCCCTGCGTGACGAACAAGGTCCCTACTTCGGCGAATACGGCGGGCGTTTCGTCCCCGAGTCGCTCATCAAGGCGCTGGACGAACTCGATGCCGCGTACACCGCGGCGAAGAGTGACCCTGTATTCCAGGCAGAACTCGCGGAATTGCACCGCAACTACACCGGTCGCCCGTCTATCATCACGGAAGCACCTCGATTTGCAGCCCTCGCGGGCGGTGCACGCATCATCCTCAAGCGCGAAGACCTCAACCACACTGGTTCACACAAAATCAACAACGTGCTCGGACAGGCGCTGCTGGCCAAACGGTTAGGCAAGACGCGACTGATTGCCGAGACCGGCGCGGGTCAACACGGCGTCGCCACCGCGACCGCCGCTGCCCTGTTCGGCATGGAGTGTGTTGTCTACATGGGCGAGGTCGACACGGAACGCCAAGCACTCAACGTTGCGCGCATGAACCTACTCGGCGCGACCGTGATTCCCGTCACGCACGGTTCACGAACCCTCAAGGACGCAATCAATGAAGCGATGCGCGACTGGGTGACCAACGTCGACAACACGCACTATCTGCTCGGTACGGTCGCGGGTCCTCACCCGTTCCCCGTCATGGTTCGCGACTTCCACTCCATCATTGGGGACGAGGCCCGCGCGCAGCTGTTGGCAACCGAAGGGCGTTTGCCGACGGCAGTTGTCGCTTGTGTCGGCGGTGGTTCGAACGCGATCGGCATCTTCCACGCGTTCCTCGACGACGATGTTCGCCTCGTCGGTTACGAAGCTGCGGGAGACGGCGTGGACACACCCAAACACGCAGCCACACTCGAACGTGGCCGCCCTGGTGTTCTGCACGGCGCAAAGACTTACGTTCTCCAGGACGAAGACGGACAGACGATCGAGTCACACTCCATCTCTGCTGGCCTTGACTACCCAGGTGTCGGACCCGAACACGCGTGGTTGCGTGACTCGGGTCGTGCGGATTATCACGGCATCACCGACGCCGAAGCGATGCAGGCCCTCTTCGACTTGTCCCGAACTGAGGGAATTATCCCGGCCATCGAATCGAGCCACGCGCTCGCCGGCGCTCTCAAACTCGCCGCAACGTTGTCACCGGACGACATCATCCTCGTCAACTTGTCCGGTCGAGGCGACAAGGACATGGAGACCGCTGGTCGCTACTTCGGATTCCTCAAGGACGTCAACCGATGAGCCGCGTGCGCACGGTCATCGCCGAGGCAACTGCGGAAGGTCGCGGAGTCCTGGTCGGCTATTTGCCGGCAGGTTTTCCCACCGTGGATGACTCGATCGAGGCTGTCATTGCGCTCGCCGAAGGTGGCGCCGACATCATCGAACTCGGTGTTCCGTATTCCGATCCTGTCATGGACGGCGTAGTCATCCAGCGCGCGACGAACGAGGCGCTAGAGAACGGATTCCGCGTCCGTGACGTTTTCACCATCATCAGCGCCGTGACCGCACGCGTGAATGTCCCTATTCTCGTTATGACCTACTGGAACCCCGTCGTTCAATACGGGGTTGAACGTTTCGCGACCGACCTCGCTGCGGCCGGGGGAGCAGGACTAATCACGCCCGACCTCATCCCAGATGAAGCGGCCGAGTGGATAAGCGCTTCGGACGCCCACGGTCTCGATCGTGTATTCCTCGCCGCACCGTCCTCGACCGACGAACGACTTGCCGCAACCGTCACCGCGTCGCGTGGTTTCGTCTACGCCGTTTCGACAATGGGCATCACGGGCACCCGCGATGACCTGGACGCCGCCGCGCGTGCGCTCGTCGAACGCCTTCGAGCCGTCGGAGCCGACAGTGTGTGTGTCGGTGTCGGAATCTCCAACGCCGAACAAGTTGCGTCCGTCTGCGAATACGCCGATGGTGCGATTGTTGGTTCGCTGCTCGTCAAGACTCTGGCGGATGAGGGTGTCGACGCTGTTCGTAATGTGACCGCGGCGCTGGCTGCGGGTGCTCACGGTTAGACATCGTAGGCTTAGAACTCGTTGAAAGGACCCCACGTGATTCTCGCTAGTTTCCCCACTCCGCCCGCCGATTGGCAGGTCATTAACCTCGGTGCGATTCTGCGAGGCTGGGGCGCAACGTGGGCCACCTGGGACGTGTCGATTCACGCGTACGCGCTGTGCATCCTCGTCGGAATCATCGTGGGTCTCGTCATCACGAACCGCCGCCTTGTCGCGCGTGGAGTAGAACCGTGGCTCGTTCTCGACGTCGCGCTACTCGCAGTACCACTGGGAATCATCGGTGGACGTCTGTACCACGTCCTCACTCACCCCGCCGACTATTTCGCCGGCCAAGACCCTATGACGATCCTGTACGTCTGGGAGGGTGGCATGGCGATTTTCGGCGCACTCATCCTCGGAGCGGTCGGCGCATACATAGGTACCCGCCTCGTTGGACTGCGTTTCGTCACGTTCCTCGACGCCATCGCACCCGGACTTCTCGTTGCACAGGCCTTTGGTCGTTTCGGGAACTGGTTCAACCAAGAGCTTTTCGGCATTCCGACAGATCTTCCGTGGGGTCTCCCTATCGATTCGTCGAACCCCGCATACCCGGCCGGGCTCCCCGCCGG
Source organism: Actinomycetota bacterium (assembly GCA_039800905.1). Taxonomy (GTDB): domain Bacteria; phylum Actinomycetota; class Actinomycetes; order Actinomycetales; family Microbacteriaceae; genus MWH-TA3. Next base: position 13,440 of record JBDLPW010000010.1, read on the forward strand.
GGAACTGTTCCACCCCGTTTTCATCTACGAAGCAATTTGGAATGTCATCGGCGCCATTGTCATCGTCGTCGTCGCTCGTCGATTCCAGTTGCAGTGGGGTCGCCAATTCGGCATCTACCTCATCTGGTACGGCGTCGGACGTGTCGCAATCGAAACGATTCGTCTTGACCCGAGCGAAACAATCTTCGGCATTCGCGTCAACGTGTGGGCTGCCGTCGTCGCCGTCGTTCTCGGTCTCGCAATCTGCTTCGTGCAGCGACGTCGTCACACTGGTGGCGAACCAAGCGCGTATGTCGACGGTCGTGGCTGGAATGGGTCAAAAACGGTAGACTCAAAGGACACCTACACCAAGGCTGAACTCGTCGATGGAGACGGATCGAGCCCCAAGCGCCGTAACGCCACAA
>JBDLPW010000011.1:0-5579 GCA_039800905.1 Actinomycetota bacterium
GACGTGTACGTGTGCGATTTGCGGAAGAACAGGAACTTCGCGAACTCGACGAGACACAAGTACGCGACGATCATCCCCGCGAGGGCGGCGAAGAACGGCAGAGGCAACGGCGTGAATCCCAAGTCAATCGCGAGTGGACTGTAGGGGAGAACTGCTCCAGCGACGACGATTCCCAGAATGCTCAGCATCATGAAGCGAGACGGGCTGCTTCTGAAAAACGGAACGCGACGCGTGCGAATCACCAAAGCGATGAGGGTGGCAGTCGCAAGTGACTCGACGAACCAACCGGTCTGGAACTCGGCTTCGTTCGCATGGAAACCCCAGGCCATCAATCCGAACGTGGCGAGATCAAAAATCGACGAGATGGGCCCGAACACCAACATGAACCGACGAATCAACCCGATGTTCCAGTGTGACGGACGAACAAGTTGCTCGGCGTCAACGCGGTCAGAGGGAATCGCGAGTTGGCTGCTGTCGTACATGAGGTCTTGAAGCAGAACCTGGCTCGGCGTCATGGGCAGGAACGGCAGTAACACCGAACCGATTGCTGCGCTGAACATGTTCCCGAAATCGCCGGACGTTCCCATTAACAAGTACTTGATGGTGTTGTTGAAGACTCGGCGTCCAAGTTCAATTCCGTTGGCGAGAACCGTCAGGTCTTTCTCGAGAAGAACGACATCGGCGGCGTCCTTTGCGACGTCCGTGGCCGAATCGACAGAAATCCCCACGTCGGATTCGTGAAGTGCAATCGAGTCGTTGACTCCGTCGCCGAGGAATCCGACCGCGCGACCGTCGCGTTGAAGTGCCTTGATGATGCGCGACTTTTGCTCGGGTGAAACGCGCGCGAAGATGGCGCGTGATTCGACCGCGTGAACGAGTTCTGCGTCGGTGAGTGAATCGATTTCCACCCCCGTGAGTGGTTCGCCCATGTCGATGCCCAATTGGCGACACAGGGCAGATGCGGCCACGGCACTGTCGCCCGTCGCGATCTTGACGTCGATCCCGAGGTTCGCGAGTGCCTGAAGAGACTTTTTGGCATCGGGTTTGACTTGGTCGGTAAAGCAGAGGAACCCGATCAGTGTCAGATCCTTTTCATCGTCACCGGTCACCGTGTCTGATGAATGAGGTTTGCTGGCAACTGCAATGACACGTGACCCTTGGGAATACAGCTCATTGAGAACTTTCGTCGCCTCGGTCATTTCGCCGTTACAACGAGGGAGTAAATCGTCGGGGGAACCCTTCGTCACCAGCATTTTTTGGGTTCCAACGGTTGCGACAACCGACGCGAGTCTGCGTTGGTGGTCAAACGGCAGCGACGCGATCTTGGTGACGTGTCCGAGAGCGCCAAATACTGCCCGTGAATTCTCAGTCGACCACATCGCCGCATCGAGCGCACTGAGTGCGGCGGTGCTGCGTGCAGCGACCGCGTAATCAAGGTCGATGACGAGAAGCCCCAACCCCAGTGGATCGGTCTTCCCAAGTGGTACCGTTCGGTCGTACTCGATGACACCGGTCGTCAACGTGCCTGTCTTGTCGGTGACGAGCATGTCAATGTCGCCGAGGTCTTCGATGCTGATGAGTCGCTTGACGAGCACACCCTGCTTCGCGAGTTGACGAGACCCCATCGCCAAGCTGCTGCTGAGGATGGCGGGCAGCAGTTGCGGTGTCATCCCGACAGCGAGAGCGAGGGCAAACAGAATGGCTCCCAGCAGCGGCCTGCCGAGAACCAGGTTTCCGATGATGACGGCTACCGTCAGGATGAGGGCGACGACCAACAAGAAATTCGAGAATCTCCGCAAGCCGACTTGGAAATAGGTTTCCGGTTCAGCGGAGCTGAGTTGTTCGGCAATCTGCCCGAATTCGGTTGCGGGCCCAGTCGCAACGACAACCCCCGTTCCCGTGCCCGACCGAACGATTGTGCCCATCAGTGCGCAATTTCGAAACCCGTCCGTATCCGGATCGATGGTCTTCACTACCGCTTGCGACTCGCCCGAAATGATGCTTTCGTCGCATTCCAGTGCATTGACGGAGAGAAGTCTGATGTCGGCGGGCACGATGGCACCCATGCCCAATCGCACGACGTCCCCAGGCACTAGGTTGGTGATGCTGATCGAGGTGTCGGTGCCATCGCGCACGACGGTGACGCTGTGGCTGACGCGCGCGTGGAGTGCTGCTGCCGCTTTTTCTGCCCGAAATTCCGTGACGAAACTAAGGCCGACGGACATGACCACAATCAGTCCGATTACGGCCGAGTTTCCAGTGTCGCCCAACGCAGCCGAAATGATGACGACGACGCTGAGGAGCCACAGAATCGGGTTTCTGAACTGTCGCACCAGAATCTGCCACCACCGGACGTGTCGCGTGGAAATGGCGTTCGGCCCAAATCGGGTAAGTCGCGATTGCGCTTCGTGTGAGTCAAGCCCCTGTGCGGAGGACTGTTGCCGCTCAAGAACCGCTGCGATGGGAAGGTCGGCCACGGTTCGCAACGCCGACATCGCGGATGGCACAACGGTGGACACGTGAAATCAGTTCTTCTTGCGAATGGTGCGGATCACGGTCGTCACCGTCGGCACCTCACGTTGAGCAGGCAGCTTCCATCCGAGTGTCACCGACAACATGCGAATCGTTGTCGTCACCGCTACACCTGCGATGCTCGCGATGGTGACGTCTTGACCGAGTCCAAGGAGAGACACGATGGTCACCCCGCCGATACCGGCAGCGACCGCGTACAGCGAACCAACCTGCATCAACTGAATGGGCTGTGCCAACAGCACGTCCCGCATAATCGAACCGCCTACGGCCGCAGCAACGCCGATGAAGAGGCTGGGAATGACGGGCAGGCCAAAAGAGAGAGCCTTCGTTGTGCCAATCGCGCCGAAGATGCCGATGGTCAGCGCATCGAACAGGGTGATGACCATCTCAATCTTGTGCAGGAATCGCGCAATGAGCATGCCGACCAGAGCGGCGACCGTCGCGGTGATCAAATAGCCGTCTGAGTGGAACGCGGCGATGTCGGTCGACAAAAAGATGTCACGGACGATACCGCCACCGAAACCGGACACAATTCCGATGAGGGCCACTCCGAGCAGGTCGAGTTCGACGCTACGGAACCTCGACGCGAACATTGCGCCCTGGAACGCACCAATCGCAACGGCGACGAGGTCGAGCCAGAGCGGGATGACGAACTGCGAGTCCATGACACCATTCTCTCGCGCCTGCGGGCGAGCAGGGGCACGCACCGCGAGAATGGGAACATGCCGTCGTACCGTGACGAGGTGATCGTCCTCCGCACCCACAAGTTGGGCGAGGCCGACCGTATCGTCACGATGATCGGAAAGACACACGGCAAGATCCGCGCGGTGGCCAAGGGTGTCCGCAAGACGGGCAGCAAGATCGGGTCCAGGCTCGAACCGTTCAACGTTGCCGACGTCCAGTTCTACGAGGGCCGCACCCTCGACACCGTCCAACAGGTCGAAACCATCACCATGTTGTCGAGCACCATTGCGGCCGATTACGACCGCTACACCACCGCCACGGCGATGGTCGAGACCGCCGACAGGCTGACCGACCATGACCATTCGCCGGCGCAGTACCAGTTGCTGCTTGGCGGATTGAAGGCGCTGGCCGGCGGTGCCCACGCCACCGAACTCATCGTCGATTCGTACATCCTGCGCGCATTGTCCATCGCGGGATGGACGCCGGAACTGACCACATGCGTGTTGACGGGAGAAGAGGGCCATCACACTCACTTCCTCATCACCGCGGGTGGGGTCGTTTCTGACACAGCGGCACCTCCTGGAACACCGCGCCTGCACCCCGACACCATTCGGCTGCTCGTCGCGCTGCTCGCTGGGGATTGGGCTGTCGCGGACTCATCCCAACCCGCAACCCGTCGCGAGGCGCGTGGTATCGTCGCCGCGTATCTGCAGTTCCATCTCGAGCGGTCCATCAAGTCGCTCAGCCACATCGAAACGACGTCATGACCGAATTCCTGCCGCTTGATTACACGGGGCTCACGCCACCAGTGTTTGAGCGCGGTGCAGTCCCCAAACACGTCGCTATCGTCATGGACGGGAATGGTCGTTGGGCGAATCAGCGTGGGTTGACACGAGTCGAAGGCCACCGTGCCGGCGAAGCCGCCCTGCTCGACGTTGTCGCCGGCGCCATCGAGATTGGCATCGAACACCTGTCCGTCTACGCCTTCTCGACCGAGAACTGGAAACGCAGCCCCGAGGAGGTGAAGTTTCTCATGGGGTTCAATCGCGAGGTGCTTCGCCGTCGCCGCGACCAGCTCAATAACTGGGGAGTCAAGGTTCGCTGGGTCGGTCGTACCCCGAAACTGTGGTCGAGCGTCATCACGGAACTGCGAGACGCGGAAGAGATGACGAAGAAGAATCGCACGATGACCCTGCAGATGTGCGTCAACTATGGTGGTCGGCTCGAGCTCGTCGATGCCGTTCGGCAGATCGCCGAGGACGCTGCGGCGGGAAAGATGAATCCCGACCGGATCAGCGAGAAGACCATCGCCCAGCACCTGTATGTCCCGGAACTGCCCGATGTGGACCTGTTCATTCGCTCCAGCGGGGAACAGCGCACGAGCAATTTCCTGCTGTGGCAGAGCTCGTATTCCGAGATGGTGTTCCAGAACACGCTGTGGCCGGACTATTCGCGCCGCAATCTGTGGGATGCCGTCGAATCGTACATCGGTCGCGACAGACGCTTCGGCGGTGCCGTCGACAAGCCGACTGCCCGATAAACTAGCCTGACGCCCGCTTTCAGGAGGTCCTTCGTGGCACAACCCAGTCGTCTCGATTCCGTCATTTCGCTCGCCAAGCGACGCGGATTCGTCTTCCAAGCCGGCGAAATCTACGGCGGAAGCCGCTCGGCGTGGGATTACGGCCCCCTCGGTGTTGAGCTCAAGGAAAACATCAAGCGCCAGTGGTGGAAGACGATGGTCCAGAGCCGTCAGGACGTCGTAGGACTTGACTCGTCGGTCATCCTGCCGCGCCAGGTCTGGGAAGCGTCCGGTCACGTCGAGGTCTTCAGCGACCCACTCGTCGAGTGCCTGTCGTGCCACAAGCGTTTCCGCGCCGACCACCTCGAAGAGGAATTCGAGGGGAAGAAGGGTCGCGCACCCAAGGACGGACTGTCAGAGATCGCGTGTGGTTTCTGTGGAACCCGCGGCCAGTGGACCGAGCCCAAGGAGTTCTCGGGACTGCTCAAGACGTACCTCGGTCCCGTCGCCGACGAAGAGGGAATGCACTACCTGCGCCCCGAAACGGCTCAGGGAATCTTCGTCAACTTCAACAACGTTGTCGGGGCAGCACGACAGAAGCCCCCGTTCGGCATCGGCCAGATTGGAAAGTCGTTCCGTAACGAAATCACGCCAGGAAACTTCATCTTCCGCACGCGCGAATTCGAACAGATGGAGATGGAATTCTTCGTCGAGCCGGGAACGGACGAAGAATGGCACCAGTACTGGATTGACCAGCGTTTCGCCTGGTACACCGACCTCGGCATCAACCCCGAGAACCTTCGCCTGTTCGAACACCCGAAGGAGAAGCTGTCTCACTACTCGA
>JBDLPW010000012.1:0-2683 GCA_039800905.1 Actinomycetota bacterium
ATCGCCATCGTCGGGGCGACGGGAACGGGAAAGTCCGACCTCGCACTCGACCTCGCTGAACTGCTCATCGCCCGCGGTCAACCGGCGGAAATCGTCAATGCTGACGCGTCACAGTTGTACCGAGGCATGGACATCGGGACCGCGAAGGTCCCCGAGGCCGAACGCCGTGGCATTCCGCACCACCTGTTCGATGTGCTCGACGTCACCGCCGAAGCCTCCGTCGCTCGCTACCAAACGGAGGCGCGCGCCGTGATCGACGATATCGCTGCCCGCGGTGCCACGGCGATCCTCGTTGGCGGTTCGGGACTCTATGTCTGGTCCGTCCTGTTCGACTTCGAGTTCCCCGGAACCGACTCGGGTATCCGCGAACGGCTCGAACACCGATTGAATACGGAGGGAACTGCGGTCCTCGCCGACGAATTGCGCGACAAGGACCCCGACGCGTTTGCCGCGATCGATGTTCGCAACGGCCGCCGGCTTGTTCGTGCGCTTGAAGTCATTGAGATGACGGGCAAGCCATTCGGTTCGGGTCTCGGAGCCGAGAACCGTCCGTGGCGACCGCACACGATGGTGGGGCTGCGAGTGGATCGCGACGAACTCACTGCCCGTCTCGACGCGCGTGCACGAGCGATGTTTGACAACGGACTTGTCGATGAAGTACGCGGGCTCATCCCGCTCGGCATCGAACGTGGACTGACCGCAAGCCGCTCGATTGGATACCAGCAGGCGCTTGGCGTCATCCACGGGACGTCGTCGGTGGAGGACGCCATTGACGACACCGCCGCCCTGACCCGCCGTTACGCGCGTCGCCAGGTGTCGTGGTTTACACGCAACGACGACATTCTGTGGTTTGACGCTCCCGCCGGCCCTGCACATGTACTCGTTAGGCTTGACTCATGACGCGCGCGTTGAAGTTCACCAAGGGAAACGGGACGGGTAACGATTTCGTGCTCATCAGCGACCCTGATGGAGAGCTCGACCTCGCCGATCGCGACTATGCGCTCCTCGCCGACCGCAACTTCGGTGTCGGTGGCGACGGTGTCATCCGTGCGGTTCGCACCGCGAATATCGCCGAAGGCGCGCACCTGCTGGACGAGGACCCCGACGCCGAGTGGTTCATGGATTACCGAAACGCGGACGGATCCAAGGCGGAAATGTGCGGCAACGGCGTTCGCGTGTACGTCGCGTATTTGATGGCAGAGGGGCTCGTGACGCTCAAACAGGGTGACCGCATCGCAATCGGAACCCGCGCCGGCGTCAAAGATCTGCAGGTCGGCGCGAACGGCACGTTCCGTGTCGACATGGGGCGTTGGAAGATGGGCGAGGGTTCACTCGCACCACGAGACGCAGTCGTCGCCGCACGCGGACTCGACGTCGCGCGTCCCGCACTGGGCATCTCGGTCGGAAACCCGCACGCGGTCGTCGCGCTCGCGAACGAATCAGAGTTGTCGGGCCTAGATCTGACTTTCGCGCCGGTTCTCGAACCGGCCTTCGACGCCGGTGTGAACGTCGAGTTTGTTGTTCCCGCTGAACCGCTCGTCGATGACGGCATCGGTCGCATCTCGATGCGCGTCCACGAGCGCGGAGTCGGCGAAACACTGTCATGCGGAACAGGCGCGGTTGCAGCCGCGCTCGCCACGCGCCACTGGGCCGGTGCCGGCGCGCCTCATAATTGGCGAGTCGAGGTTCCTGGCGGAACACTCGGTGTGCAAATGTTCCCGACCGAAGACGGCGAACACGTCTCGCTCAGCGGTCCCGCCGAACTCGTGTTCAGCGGAATCATCGCCGTCTAATTACGGCGCGACGAACTCGATAACCCAGAAGCCCTTCGAGTTTTCGGCCTTCGAGACGTCCGCATCGGGCCACTTGGCTCGCAGCCACCTCATCAGCGATTCAGCGCCGAGTTGTTTGGCGACGACCAGCCACGCGGTTCCACCGGCTCGCAAACGCGGAATCCACGTCTCGAGAATGGCGTGTAGTTCCTCTTTGCCGACGCGAATCGGTGGGTTCGACCAGATTGCATCGAATTCGAGGTCGGTCGGGACATTAGCTGGAGAGACCGCGTGAATGTTCGTGCACCCGTGGCGTTCGGCGTTTCGCGTAGTCAACTCGAGCGCGCGTTCGTTGACGTCGATCGCCCACACGTCTGCGGCGGGATTTTCCAGGGCCGCAGCGAGAGCAATCGGTCCCCAGCCACATCCGACGTCGAGAATCCGACCCTCTGGTTCGGCAACGGTCTCCAACAAGATGCGGGTACCCGTATCGAGGTGTTCGGGACTGAACGTGCCACCGGCCGTCTCGACGACGACGTCTCGGCCCGCGAGTCGAACCGTGATGGTGCGCGATTCCCACGCGCCGTCACCGGGATCGAAGTAGTGGTTCAATTCCCCGAGCCGAAAACGGTCGAGACGTCGACACCCTTGATCTTGCACGTTGCGACGATTTGTTCGACGGTCTGCAGCGCGGTCTGAATTTGCGCGTCCGTCGCTGCACCCAAGTCGTAGTACATCTTCGCGTCCGTATTGAGCCCCGTGTCGAGCAGAGCCTTGAGGTCAGCCGACTCGGCGTCCTTCTTGGCCTCGGCGTATGCGGCAAGCAACTCGTTGCGACGCGCGTTGAACGCGGTGGCGACGTCGCCGCTCGCGCCCTTCGCCTGAACAGCGCTGACCGCCTGGAACATGGC
>JBDLPW010000013.1:0-36839 GCA_039800905.1 Actinomycetota bacterium
CCGAATACAACTGGAACATCAACTTGGGCGAGGTCGCGCGCATCTGGCGCGGTGGCTGCATCATTCGCGCACAGTTCCTCAACCGCATCACCGACGCGTACCGCGCGGACGAGTCGCTCGCACTCTTGATGGCGGCCCCGTACTTCGCGAAGGCAGTATCGGGCGCTCAGGAAGCGTGGCGTCGAGTCGTCATCGCTGCGACGCAGGCCGGAATCCCTGCGCCTGCATTCGGTTCGTCACTGTCGTACTACGACGGGCTTCGTGCCGACCGTCTGCCCGCCGCACTCGTTCAGGGCCAGCGTGACTTCTTCGGGGCACACACCTACAAGCGCACCGACAAGGCCGGCACGTTCCACACGCTGTGGTCGGGCGACCGCTCCGAGATCGAAGCGGTAGACACGCACTAGTAGAAGTTTCAGGATCTCACCGCTTTTCGTGCGAAACGAGGAGACTAAACTCAGAGCCACCCGCCCTTCGAGGAGAGAAATGTCTGTTCGTTCAATCGCCGCTTGCATCACGGCCACCACTCTGCTCGCTCTGAGCGCCACCCCCGCATCAGCCGCTCCGACAATGCCTTCAGGCGAGGCGTTGTACACGGTTCGCCATGACAGCGAGGGAGGCAATACACAGCTCGGAAAGATGGGAGTTGACGGAGTCGTTTCGCCCATCGGTGAAGCATCGGCAGATATTTTCAGTGTTCGCGATGCAAATTACGACTGGGAATCGGGAACCGCATATTTGCTTGCTCATGGCGATGCCGGAGGAGGTTCCTGTGAAATCTGGGAAGTTGATTTGTCAACGGGCGTATTCACGCATCTTTGGGATGCTCGTCAGGACGGCGACGTCGGCGACATGTATTGCGATGCGATGACAGTGGTCGATTCACAGATCGCGATCACTGAAGATTTCAACGGCACATTATCCGTGGCATATTTTGACAAGGTAACTGGCGTGCGCGAATCGGTTCAGAGCATCGACATTAGCTACAAAGCTGCTGCGTACTCTTCATCCACCGGAGATACGGTCACGTACCACGGCAACTATCCAACCGACGGAACTTTCTACGATGGATTCGGTGGTTCGGCCCTTGGCAGTCTCGACCTAGACAACATCCACTCTCTCGCGTACACACACGACGAGTCTTCGCTCTGGTTCATCGATTGGGATGACACGGTCCTCGTCGGAACAGTCGACCCCGAAACGGGGAACTACGACTTGTACACCAACGACCTTCGACTTGAGAGTGGCGACGGGTGGGGAACCGATGCAATCTTGATTGGTCCTGCCGATCCATCCGCATCGGACGAAAGCCTCGCCGGAACCGGCGTCAACACATTGCCGATTGCACTCACGGGCATGTGTTTGGCCGCTCTCGGCGCGATTACGGGGATCTTCCGTCTACGTCGCCGGTAAAAGTCGCGTGCGCACCGCAAACAACGCGCAGGCGATAACGACTGTTCCGCCAATGAGGATCTCGGGCGTGATTGCTTCACCGAGGAGAACCGCGGACCAGAGGATGCTCATGACGGGCTGCGTCAACTGAACTTGACTGACGCTGGGGACCGGGCCGATGGCGAGTCCGCGATACCAGGCGAAGAAACCGAAAAACATAGAGACGGCGGTCAGGTACGCGAATGCACCCCAGTCGGTGAGGTCCGGAGTGAACGGTTGGTTCACTAGTGACCAGATGGTGACGCCAAGAAGAACCGGCGCCCACACGACGAGCGCCCACGAGATCGTCTGCCACGACCCGATTTCTCGAGAAACGAGCGCACCCTCGGCGTATCCGTAGGCGGTGACGACGACCGCTGCGAGCAGATACAGGTCTTCCAGCTGCAACGGTTCGAATCCACCGTGCGATGTAGCGGTGAATACGACGACTGCGATCGCTCCCGCCAACGCGAAGACCCAGAAGCGAAACGGCGGTCTCTCGCCTGTGCGAAGGACACTGATGACCGCGGTCGCGGCCGGCAGCAGGCCAACCACAACGGCAGCGTGTGCGGCCGGAACGGTCTGAAGCGCGAGCCCCGTGAACAACGGGAACCCGACGACGACTCCCCCACCAATGGCGAACAGGCGACCCAGCTGTTTGGCGTTGGGGATGGGTTGCTTACGGAAGTACAAGAACAGAACGGCGAGAATTGCGGCGCCAACCGCGCGACCCGACGTGATAAATACCGGGCTCATGTGGTCGACGGCCGACCGAGTCAACGGAACGCTCAACGCGAAGAGGGCGACTCCGAAGAACCCCCACCACAACCCCGAACGGGATGACGTCACGAGTTATGCGGCGCCGTCGAACATGCCGGTGACGGATCCCTCGCCGAACACCTCGCGAATTGCCGACGCGATGGTCGGCGCGATAGACAGAATCTCGAGTCGGTCCCAGCGCTTGTCCTCGGGGATCGGCAGAGTGTCGGTGACGACAACCTTGTCGATGAAGTCGGACTGCAGGATTTCCGTCGCCGGATCCGAGAACACAGCGTGAGTCGCGGCGACGACAACGCCGGCGGCACCCGCGTTCTTCAGTGCCTCGGCGGCCTTGACGATCGTGCGACCGGTGTCAATGAGGTCGTCGACGATGAGGCACACGCGTCCCTCGACTTCACCGACAATTTCGTGAACGGAAACCTGGTTCGGGATGAGCGGGTCGCGGCGCTTGTGAATGATGGCCAGCGGCGCACCGAGCTTGTCCGACCAGACGTCGGCGACACGAACTCGTCCCATGTCGGGGCTGACGACCGTCAGCGTCGACGGGTCTAACTGCGCGCGGAAGTGCTCGAGCAATACGGGCATCGCGAAGAGGTGGTCAAACGGACCGTCAAAGAAACCCTGAATCTGCGAAGCGTGAATGTCGACCGACATGATGCGGTCAGCGCCGGCGGTCTTGAACAGGTCTGCAATGAGACGGGCCGAAATCGGTTCGCGACCGCGGCCCTTCTTGTCCTGACGGGCGTAGGGGTAGAACGGGGCAACGACAGTGATGCGCTTCGCGCTCGCACGCTTGAGCGCGTCGACCATAATCAACTGCTCCATCAACCACTCGTTGATGGGCGAACAGTGTGACTGGATGACGAAAGCGTCGGTACCTCGGACGGACTCGTCGAATCGAGCGTAGATTTCACCGTTCGCGAAGGTGCGTGCGTCCGTCGGGAGGAGGCCGATGCCGAGTTCACTGGCGATGTCAACCGCCAGTTGCGGGTGCGCACGCCCGGAAATGAGGATGAGCTTCTTTTTGCCAGCCAGTTCCATCGTTTCCACGTCTGTTCCCTATTCTTTCGGTGCTCGACTGGCCGCGTCTGCTGCGGCCGTTCCCGGTCGATGTTCCTCGACCCATCCCGCCAGGTTGCGTTGTGGCGCGACGCTCATGCCGAGAGCGCCAGCAGGAATGTCCTTTCGCACGACGGTTCCGGCGGCGGTGTACACGCCGTCTGCGATCGTGACGGGGGCGACGAAGACGTTGTGTGAACCGGTGCGGACGTGGGAGCCGACCACCGTGTGGTGCTTGTTCACACCGTCGTAATTCGCGGTGATTGTTCCGGCGCCGATGTTCGACTCCTCGCCGACGGTCGTGTCACCGATGTACGACAGGTGCGGCACCTTGCTGCCCGCGCCGATTTTCGCATTCTTGGTTTCGACGAACGCGCCGATCTTGCCGTTCGGGCCAAGTTCGGTGCCGGGCCGCAGGTACGAGAACGGGCCGACGCTGGCACCGGCCGAGATGACGGCGAGAGTCGCGTCGACGCGGTTGAGGCTGGCGCCTTCGCCGACTTCACAGTCACGAAGGGTCGAGTGCGGGCCAACGGTCGCACCGGCCGCGATGGTCGTTGCACCGTGCAGGAAAGTCCCGGGAAGGATGTGTGCGTCGGCGGCGATGCTGACGGCGCGGTCGATCCACGTGGTTGCGGGGTCATCGATGGTGACGCCGTTCATTTGCCAGCCGCGGACGATCATCGCGTTGAGTCGGGCGGCGATATCGGACAACTGTGCGCGGTCGTTGACGCCAGCGACGAGCCACGAGAACGCGACGGGCTGAGCGTCAACCGTGTGGTCGCCCTTGACGAGCAATTCGATGACATCGGTGAGGTACTTTTCGCCCTGCGCGTTCGCGGTCGTGACCTTGGCAAGAGCATCGCGCAACGGTCCGGCACTGAATACGTACGTTCCCGAGTTGACCTCGGTCAGGGCGCGCTCTTCGTCGGTGGCATCCTTGTGTTCGACGATTCGTGTGAACGAACCGTCATCTCGAACGATGCGTCCGTACCCGGTGGCGTCTTCAAGGACGGCTGAGAGAACTGATGCCGCGCGCTTGTTGGCGCGGTGAGCAGAGATGAGCTGGCCCAGGGTGTCCGCATCGAGAAGCGGTACATCGCCGCTGACGACAACGACATCACCGTCGAAACCGGAGAGCGCGTCTAGCGCGAGTTCAACCGCGCGACCCGTGCCGGGTACGTCGTCTTGGTCCACAACCGTAACGCCGTCAGTTAGCTCCGCGATGGCAGCGGCAACTTGATCGCGCTGGTGGCGGACGACGGCGACCGTGTGCTTCGGCTGGAGAGCGGCAGCGGTCGACAACACGTGCCCGATCATGGGGATTCCGGCGATCGGGTGCAGAACTTTCGCAAGCGCGGACTTCATTCGAGTCCCCTCGCCCGCGGCGAGAACCACCACGGCAAGGGAAGAATCGGTCATACGCCCATTCTGGCACTTCGTCACGCCCAGCGCGACGGCGAACCGCTGGACTGTCGGGCAGAATAGAGGTGTCCCTCGGGACGGTCCGCCTTAGTGTAATGGCAGCACGGCATCCTTTGGAGATGTTCGGTCTAGGTTCGAATCCTGGAGGCGGAGCGCCTAGCCTTCGAGCTTCCCCATCGCATCAAGCCAGCGAACTTCCAGATCGTCGAGCACGTTTTCGGCTTCCCGCAGTCGCGCGCTGAGTGTCGTCAGTCCCGCATAATCACTCTGGTCGTGTGCCGCGAACTCGTCGTGCAATTTTGTGATCGCCAGGCGCTGGTTTTCAATCTGTCGGTCGAGCGACTTGACCTCTTTGTCGAGGGCATGCTTTTCAGCACCGGAAAGGGTTGTGGCCTGCGCGACCGGCTTTGGTGCGGCGAGGGGCTCCGCGATACGCGCATCCAGTCGCAGGTATTCATCCACACCGCCCGGCAAGTGACGCAGATGGTGGCCGATGACCGCGTACTGGTTGTCGGTGACGCGCTCGAGCAAGTAGCGGTCGTGCGACACAACGATGAGTGTGCCCGGCCAGGAATCGAGAACGTCCTCGAGCGCGGCGAGCATGTCGGTGTCGAGGTCGTTGGTGGGTTCGTCCAGCAACAACACGTTCGGTTCGTCGAGCAGGATGAGCAGGATCTGCAAGCGGCGCTTCTGCCCACCTGACAAGTCGCGGACGGGGGTCGAGAGGTGCGCCGCGCTGAACCCGAGTCGCTCCAACAGTTGCCCCGGCGTCAGCTCGACTCCACCCGCGTTGTAGTTCGTCTTGAGTCGGCCGATGATGTCGCGGACCTTGTCGTCCATGACCTCCTCGAGACCTTCGAGTCGCTGGTCGAGTCGGCGCAAGTGAACGGTCTTGCCGCGCTTCACGCGGCCGTCGGTCGGCAGCAGGCTTCCGTCGATCAGTCCCAACAGGGTCGACTTACCCGCGCCGTTTCGACCGAGGATGCCGGTGCGCTCTCCCGGTGCAATGCGCCATTCAACATCGTCCAAAATCGTGCGCCCATCGATGACGTAATCCACATCAACCAGGTCAACAACGTCCTTACCCAGTCTCTGCGTAGCCATTTTCGCCAGTTCAACGCGGTCACGTGGAGCCGGAACGTCTGCGATCAGCTCGGTCGCAGCATCGATACGGAACTTGGGTTTACTCGTCCGGGCGGGGGCGCCTCGGCGCAACCAGGCGAGTTCCTTACGCAACAGGTTCTGGCGACGCTCCTCCATGGTGGCTGCCTGGCGCTGACGTTCAACCCGCTGCAAGATGTACGCCGCGTAACCGCCCTCGAATCGGTCTACGACTCCGTCGTGCACTTCCCACGTGTCGGTCGACACCGCGTCGAGGAACCAACGGTCGTGCGTGACGACAACGAGCGCTCCGTCGCCCGACTTCCACCGGCGATTGAGGTGTTCGGCCAGCCAGGACACACCCGTGACGTCGAGGTGGTTGGTGGGCTCGTCCAGCAGTAGAACATCCCATTCTCCGACGAGCAGCTTCGCAAGCGCCGTGCGTCGACGTTGACCACCGGACAGCGACCCGATCGTCGCGTCGGTGTCCACATCCGACAACAGCCCCGCGAGCACGCCGCGGATCAGCGGGTTGCTCGCCCATTCATGCTCGGGTCCTTCTCCGACTACGGTTTGCGCGACCGTTGCGGAGTCGTCGAAACGGTCGTCCTGGGTCAGAATTCCGATTCGAGTTCCTCCACGCATCGTGACTCGACCCGAGTCGGGAACGAGAGTCCCACCGATGATCGACAGCAACGTCGACTTGCCGTCACCGTTGCGCCCGACGACTCCAATGCGGTCTCCCGCATGAACACCGATCGTGAGGTCGGCGAGCACGACCCGATTGGGGTATTCGTGCGAGATGTTCTCAAGGCCGACGAGGTTCACTCGGTAAGTTTAGGGATTCATTGTCTGGGAGAATGAAGTCATGTCCCGTCGCGCGCTCGTCATCTTCACCTTCGTCCTCGCCGCGCTGTGGATTGTTCTCGACCAGGTGTCGAAATACCTGGCCGAAACCTTTCTCGAACTGGGCAAACCCCACCCGCTGCTGGGCAACTGGTTTGAGTTGCGACTCGTCTATAACCCGGGCGCCGCCTTCGGTCTGGGAACCGGGTACACCTGGATTCTCACGGTCATCGCCGGCGTTGTCGTCGTCGGACTCACCGTCTTCGCCCTTCGCGTTCACCGCATGACGTGGGCGCTCGTCGTCGGGTCAATGCTCGGCGGTGCCATCTCCCACTTCTATGACCGACTTCTGCGCGGACCCGAGTTCGCGAACGGCCATATCGTCGACTTTCTCAACTACGGCGGACTGTTCGTCGGCAACATCGCGGACATCGCGCTCGTCGCGGCCGCCATCGGTGCGGTCCTGCTGACGATGATCGGTATTCCGTTTAGTGAACCCGCGCACCGTGAACCGGTGAAATAACCCGCATCGCGGTTCGGCGTTCACGGGTGAACGCGTCGACAAGGGTCAATGCGTCGGTGTCGTCTGATGCGAGGAATGCGACCGTCGGGCCGCTGCCTGACACTATCCCCGCGAGCGCACCGTGCGTCTCGCCGAATTCGAGCACGTCACCCAGTTCCGGCTTGAGCTGAAGAGCGGCCGCCTGCAAGTCGTTGCGAACGTATTCCGCGAGCGCAGCCGCGTCTCCGGCACGTAGTGCGTGGAGAAGTTCGGGCTCGATCTCGGGGTCGACCGGAACCGTCTCGATGTCGATCGAGTGTTCCGTGCGGTGTCGGTCCAACTGCGTGAACACCTCGGGCGTCGACAGTCCTTTGTCGCAGGTGACGAGCACCCATTCAAAATGGCCGGTCGCGAGGACGGGCGAGAGGATGTCCCCGCGGCCGAGACCGATGGCGGTGCCACCGTGCAGGGCGAATGGAACGTCCGCGCCGAGATCGGCGGCTAAATCGTGGAGTTTCTTGGAACCGAGGTTCGTCCCCCACAGTGCATCAACGGCAACGAGGGTCGCGGCGGCATCGGCAGAACCGCCGCCCATGCCACCCGCGACGGGCACGTTTTTGACGATGTGGATTGCAGCACCGGCCGTGATTCCGGCCTCGGCGGCAACCGCCTTCGCTGCACGAATCGCGAGGTTCGATTCGCCGAGCGGGATTCCCGAGGTGTCGATGGGGCCGGAGAACGAGACAGAGAAACCGTCGGCCTCGGTCGCCGTGACTTCCTCGAGAAGAGAGACCGCTTGATAGACGGTGGCGACGTCGTGATAACCGTCTTCCCGCAGCGGGCCGACTCGCATGGAAACGTTGATCTTGCCCGGGGCTGTCGCCGTGACCGATCGTGCTGCCATGACTAAACCCTAAACGCTGTCGAGTGGTCCGTTTTACGCCTGTGCAAGACGGAGGAAAGCGCCGAGTTCAAGTTGCTCACCGCGAGCACCAGGGTCGATTCCGGCGGCGACACAGAGTTCTTCAGCGGCGGAGGTCGAACCCGCCACACCACTGAGTGCCTGACGCAGCGTTTTGCGGCGCTGACCGAAAGCTCCGTCGACGAGGGCGAAGACACGTCGACGAACCGAGTCGTCCGCCGGGGTTTCATGCGCGTTCATCCCAACGAGAACCGAGTCGACGTTGGGCTCTGGCCAGAACACGCGGCGGCTGACGGTTCCCTCGAGGGCCCAGTCCCCCCACCACGCGACTTTGAGGCTGGGGACTCCGTACATTTTCGAGCCGGGACCGGCGGCGAGACGCTGCCCGACCTCGGCTTGCACCATGACGAGCACACGGCGGATGGTCGGGAATCTCTCGAGCAGGTGGATGAGGACCGGCACCGACACGTTGTATGGCAGGTTCGCGACGAGCGCGGTCGGCGGCTCGGGCAGTTCGGTAACAAGCAACGCGTCGGACAACACGACGGTGAGGTCGCCTGGCTGTCCGCCGCGTTCGGCGACGGTTCGCGGAAGACGCTCGGCAAGTCGCGGGTCGATCTCGATTGCGGTGACGCGGTGTCCCGCCTCGATCAGTCCGAGGGTCAGGGACCCGAGACCGGGACCGACCTCGAGCACCGGTTCGCCGGGCAGAAGCGCCGCGGTCGACACAATCTTGCGGACTGTGTTCGCGTCGTGCACGAAGTTCTGACCCCACTTCTTGGTGGGCGTGACGTCGAGTTCCAACGCGAGCGCGCGAATGTCGCTCGCACCGAGCAGCATCACCACTGGCCGTAGACCGTTTCGGTGTTGCGGGCGATGTCGGCGGCGAGTTCGTTCGGGTCGACTGCGAGATGTTCCGCCATGAATCGCAGCGTGTACGGGATCATGTAGGACGCGTTGGGTCGGCCGCGGAACGGGGTCGGTGTGAGGAACGGCGCGTCCGTTTCGATGAGAATTAGTTCGCGCGGGGCGATGGACAGCGCCTCGCGGATTCCCTTCGCATTGCCGAACGTCACCGTCCCCGCAAAGGACAGATACCAGCCGTTGTCGGCACAGATGCGCGCGAATTCGGCGTCCCCCGAGAAACAGTGCAACACGGTCTTTGCCGGAGCGCCCACGCGCAACAACGTGTCGATGACGTCGCCGTGCGCGTCCCGGTCGTGAATCTGCATCGCGATATCGTTGCGCTTCGCGATGTCGATGTGCGCTTCGAACGAGTGCAACTGCGGTGCGCGCCCGTCCTCGTCAGTACGGAAAAAGTCGAGACCCGTCTCGCCGACGACGCGAACGCGGTCCCGGCCCGCGAGATCGGCGATGCCCTCGATGTGTTCGTCGAGCACTCCGCGCTCGTGGAGGCGGGGTGCTTCGTTGGGGTGAATGGCGACCGCAGCGAGAACGCGCGGGTCACGGTCGGCGAGGTCGGCACTCCATATTGAGGTTTCGAGGTCGGTGCCAACCTGAACAACGCCGGCAATCCCAACAGCGGTCGCCATCGCGAGACTCTCCTCGGGCGGCAACGGGTTCTCGCCGTCAGCAATCTCGAGGTGCGTATGGTTGTCGTACAACGGAACGGTGAGCGGCTCGGGCGCTGGCGGGAACGTCAGGTCGCGCGTGACGTCACCCTCTTTCGAACTGCGCGCGCGCAACGGTTCCGACACGGACTAGTCCTCGATGCGGGGGAACAGCGCGTCAAGCGCCGAAACACGAATTCCACCGGGGGTCTGGCCCCACGCACCCGCTCGCGACAGGTGCTGGTCGCGCAGGTTTCCGAGCGCTTCACCAACGCCAAGTGCCGACCAGAGCTTCTGGGTGGCGTCCGGCATGATCGGCGAGAGGCCGACGGCGATGGCGCGAAGGCCTTCGACCGCGGTGTACAGAACGGTCTCGAGTCGAGCACGATCGGCGTCATCCTTCGCGAGAACCCACGGCTCCTGCTCGGTGATGTACAGGTTGAGCGCGTCCACGATCGTCCACATCGACTTGATGGCGTCGTGAATCGCGAGCTTTTCTATGGCCGAGTTCGCGTTCTCGAACGCCTTCGCGACGGTGTCGACGATGACCGCGTCGGCGTCGTTCATCTCGTTCGCGCTCGGCACAATGTCCTCGAAGTAACGGGACACCATCGCGATGACGCGGCTGGCGAGGTTTCCGAACCCGTTCGCGAGTTCCGCCTGGTAGCGCGCCGACAGGTCCTCCCACGAGAACGACCCGTCCTGCCCGAAGTTGATGGCGGACATGAAGTAGTAGCGGAACGCGTCCGACCCGAACACATCGGTGATCTGGTGAGGTGCGATACCCGTCAGCTTGGACTTCGACATCTTTTCGCCACCGACCAGCAACCAGCCGTGGCCGTAAACGCGACGCGGGGGCTGAAGTCCTGCGGCCATGAGCATCGCGGGCCAGATGACGGCGTGGAATCGGGCGATGTCCTTACCCACGATGTGAATCGCGGGCCAGCGGCGTTCGAACTCGGCGTCGTCTTGACCCCATCCGGTCGCGGTGACGTAGTTGAGCAACGCGTCGAACCACACGTAGACGACATGGCTGTCGTCCCACGGAATCTTGACGCCCCAATCGAAGGACGCACGCGAGATGGAGAGGTCGTCAAGGCCGCGCTTGACGAACGAGATGATTTCGTTCCGGACGGACTCGGGCTGAATGAAGTCAGGCTGCGATTCGTACAGGTCCAACAGTTTCTGCTGGAAGTCGCTCATGCGGAAGAAGTAGTTCGATTCCTTGAGGATTTCGACCGGGCGGGTGTGGATCGCGCACACCTTGTCACCGGGGAAGTCTTCACCGCCGTCGAGCAGGTCGGTGGGCTGCTTGTATTCCTCACAGCCGACGCAGTAATACCCCTCGTATTCGCCCGAATAAATGAACCCAGTGTCCTTGAGGTGCTGTAGGAACTTCTGAACTGCGAGTTCGTGGCGCTCGTCGGTGGTGCGGATGAAGTCGTCGTTAGCGATGTCGATCGTCTCGAGCAGCGGCTTCCACGCCTCGGCAACGAGCTTGTCCGCCCATTCCTTGGGGGAAACGCCATTCGCGACCGACGTGCGCAAAATCTTCTGGCCGTGTTCGTCGGTTCCCGTCAGCAGCCAGGTGTCTTTCCCGTTCTGACGGTTCCAGCGCGCGAGTACGTCAGCGGCGACCTCCGTGTACGCGTGACCGATGTGGGGCACATCGTTCACGTAGAAGATGGGGGTCGTAATGAAGTAGTTGTCCGCGTTCGCCATAACCGTCCTAGTTTACGGGAGGCGCGGGCGCTCGATGGCGGCCGCGTATAGGTCGCGACTGGGGATGCCGGTCACGTCTGCCACTTCGCGGCACGCGTCCTTGAGCCTCTCGCCCGAGGCAACTCGGGCGTGCACGTCCGCGAGAGCGTCCTCAAGCGACATCGCGGTGACGGTCGCGCCTGCGACCACGAGAACGATCTCACCGCGATTCTCGCCCGCGAACCGTTCCGCCAATTCCGCCAGGGTTCCTGTGGCGACCTCTTCGTGCAGTTTCGTCAGTTCGCGAACCACCGTGGCGGGGCGGTCGGAGCCGAACGCCTCACGTGCGGCGACGAGGGATTCGGACAGTCGATGTGGCGATTCGTAAAACACGAGGGTCCGTGGTTCGCGCGCCAGATCCGCGAAGAAACGTGCCTGCCCCTTGCGTGGGACGAATCCCTCGAACGCGAATCGGTCCGTCGGTTGACCCGACACCGCGAGCGCCGCAATGCCAGCGGAAGGCCCCGGGACGATAGTGACGGTGACTCCCAGTTCGTGTGCGGCACGGACAACACCGAAACCGGGGTCTGAAATGCCGGGCATTCCCGCGTCCGACACGAGAACGACGTCACGGTCGCGCGCCAACTCGGCGATCTCGGCTGCTTTGGATTGTTCGTTGTGGTCGTGCAGGGCAACGAGTTTCGCGTCCGTCGTCAGCCCCAGCGCGGAGAGCAGATGGTGTGTGGTTCGGGTGTCCTCGGCCGCGATGATATCGGCATTGGCGAGCGCCTCGCGCAGACGCGGACTAGCGTCGCCGAGGTTCCCGATGGGGGTCGCCGCAAGGATGAGCACGTTCCCATTCTCGCGTACCGTTGAGGCATGAGCCTCATGGACCGCGTCTATTCCGCGCGCGACCGTGTGCAAGCACTGACCCCGACGGTTCAGGCGTGGGTACTGTACGCACCGGTGCTCGTCATCGCGGCTCTCGTCCGTCTCGTCAACCTGGGCAATCCCCGCGCGCTTGTCTTTGACGAGGTCTACTACGTTCGCGACGGATGGACCACGTGGAACCTCGGTTACGAATCCCAATGGCCCGAGGGGGTTGATTTCACGAACGGCGGAAGCGCCGACTATCTCTCGGACGCTGCGTTCATCGCGCACCCGCCTCTCGGAAAGTGGTTAATCGGTGCGGGCATCGCACTGTTCGGACCCGAGAACTCTTGTGGATGGCGGTTTTCGACAGCCATCGCGGGCATCGTCGTCGTTCTCTTGACAATCTTCATCGCCCGTCGCCTGTTCAGTTCCCGGATCGCGGCATCCATCGCTGGACTCATCATCGCTCTTGACGGCGTCGCCATCACAATGAGCCGCACCGCGCTTCTCGACGGGTTGTTGGCGATGTTCATCCTCGCCGCGTTCCTCGCCATCCTGCGCCACCGTGAACGACCGGGTTGGGGGCAGTGGCTCATTCTTGCCGGTGCGTTACTCGGTGCCGCGACCGCGGTGAAGTGGAGTGGCCTCTACGCCTTCGCCGCGTTCGGCGTATGGATCGCGGCCGACGCGATTGTCCGTGCGAAATCCTGGCGTGCGGTGTGGCCGATCGTGCGAGCACTACTCCTCGCGGTTCCCGTCGCAGTCGCCGTTTACCTCGCCAGTTGGGGCGGGTGGTTTGCATCGACGACCGGATACGACCGCAACGCCGTCAATGTCGTCGGCAATCCGATCGCCTCGGCTCTCGCGTCCCTATGGCATTTCCATCAGGCGATTTTCGACTACAACATCAACCTCGTCGCCGAGCACGGGTACGCAGCGAACCCGTTCGGTTGGTTGCTCATGATTCGCCCGACCGCGTTCTATTACGAGACAGCGTGCGGTGACGGTTGTGCCGAATACGTCACGAGCGTCGCGAACCCCATCTTCTGGTACTTCGGTGTCGTCGCACTCGCCTGGCTCGTTGTCCACACGATCCGCACTCGCTCGACATGGGGCGTGCCCGTCCTCGTCGGCGTTGCGGCGACGTATCTGCCATGGCTCTTCTTCGCCCACAGGACTGTGTTCCAGTTCTACACGGTGACACTCGTCCCATTCCTCGCGCTCGCCGCCGTCTGGTTGTTCGCGCGTTTGTGGCGTGCCGGGTGGGAATCTCTCGTGACGGGGCTCGTCGTCGCGGGAGTAGCGGTCGCCGCGTTCTTCTTGCCTGTGTGGATGGGGATGCCCATCCCGGTCTGGTTCGCCTCACTGCACTACTGGTTCCCCAGCTGGATCTAATGTTGCGCACTATGTCAAGGTCGCATTTTGCACCTCGTCAGGTGCCGTAACCTCGAAGTCATGGCCGATCGCGAATACGGATTCAACACCCGCGCTATCCACGCGGGAAACATTCCAGACTCCACTCACGGAGCCCGAGCTCTCCCCATTTATCAGTCGAGCGCGTTCGTGTTCGACAACACCGAGGACGCCGCAGCGCGATTTGCCCTGCAGAAGTACGGCAACATCTACTCGCGACTCGCGAACCCGACGGTTGCCGCTTTCGAAGAGCGCATCGCGTCTCTCGAGAACGCTCTCGGTGCCGTCGCCACCTCCTCCGGTCTGTCCGCACAATTCCTCGTCTTCGCATCGCTCGCCCAGGCTGGCGACCACATCGTGTCTGCGTCGAACCTGTATGGCGGAACGGTCACCCAGCTCGACGTGAGCCTGCGCCGTTTCGGTGTCGAGACCACGTTCGTTGCCGGCGATTCAATCGACGACTACGCCGCTGCCATCACCGACAAAACCAAGGCGATTTTTACCGAGACCGTCGCCAATCCGTCGGGAAAGGTCGCCGATATAGAGGCACTGGCCGACCTCGCGCACTCGCACCACATCCCGCTCATCGTCGACTCGACCGTTGCCACCCCGTACCTCAGCCGCCCGATCGAATGGGGCGCCGACATCGTTACTCACTCGGCGACGAAGTTCCTCGGCGGACACGGAACCACCCTCGGTGGCGTCGTCGCGGAAGCCGGTCGTTTCCACTTCGACCACGACAAATTCCCGCTCTTCCACGAAACCGTCGAGCACTACGGCGGCTTGACGTGGGCAGGAAACTTCGGCGAGTACGCATTCCTTACGCGCCTGCGCGCCGAGGGACTGCGCGACTTCGGCCCCGCGCTCTCCCCGCACTCGGCGTTCCTGCTCGCACAGGGCGTCGAGACGCTCGGTTTCCGCATGCAGGCCCACGTCGACAACGCCCGTCGCGTCGCCGAATGGCTCGCCACCGACAAGCGCGTCGCGTCGGTCAACTGGGCGGGCCTTCCCAGCCACGAGCACTACGAGCGTGCCCAGAAGTACCTCCCCAAGGGACCTGGTTCGGTGTTCGGGTTCACCATCGCCGCGCCGAACGACGACGTCGCCCGAGCCCGCGGTCGCGCGTTCATCGAGAACGTCAACCTGCTGTCGCACCTCGCGAATATCGGTGACGCGAAGTCGCTCGTCATCCACCCCGCATCGACCACCCACGCACAGCTGACGGGTGAACAGCTCGCCAGTGCCGGCGTCGAGGCCGGGCTCGTCCGACTCAGTGTCGGAATCGAAGATGTCGAGGACATCATCGACGACATCGATCGCGGTCTCGCCGCGGCTGTCAAGGAGGGCTAAATGTCGACCGAAACCGTCAACCTCGCGAACGGGCTCACCTGCGAGCTGCCCGCCGACTCGCCCCTCGCGCGCCTGCTCAAGTCGAAGCGCACGTGGGTCGGCCCGAACGCCAAAGAGCGTCTTGCCATCCTCCGCAAGGCGAAGTCCGTCGCCATCGTTGGTGCATCACCGAACCCAGCACGTTCGTCGTACTTTGTCGGCACGTACCTTCAACAGTCCAGCGACTATCGCGTGTACTTCGTCAACCCGAACGCCGACACCATCCTCGGTGAGAAGGCGTATCCCGACCTCAAGTCCTTGCCAGAGGTCCCGGATATTGTCGATGTCTTCCGCAAGGGCAGCGACATCCCCGCCGTCATTGACGAGGTTGTCGAGGTTGGTTCACCCGTGATCTGGGTGCAACTCGGCATCTACAACGAAGAAGCAGCTCGCTACGGCGAGGACAAGGGACTCACCGTGGTCATGGATCGTTGCATCAAGATCGAGCACGCTCGATTCGGTGGCGGACTCCACCTTCTCGGTTTCGACACCGGTGTGATCAGCGCGAAGCGCGCCGCTCACTAACTAATCCCAGTTACCCTCGAGCGGGTGGGCGCCGATGCGCTCATCCCGATTGAAGCCGCGAATTTCGTCCATGTCGTGGTCGGCGATTTCGAAGTCCCAGATCGAGATGTTTTCGATGAGTCGTTCGCGCTGCGACGTCTTGGGGAAGATGATGTTCCCCTCTTGGATGTGCCAACGGAGAACGATCTGCTGCGGGGTCTTGCCATATCGTTCGGCGAGCAGCGACAGTGACGGCAATTCCGCGACGAGGTCAGCCTTGCCGTGGCCCAACGGTCCCCACGACTCGGTGGCGATACCGCGCTCGGCGTGGACCTCACGGAGATGCTCCTGCTGGAGAAGCGGGTGGAGTTCAACCTGGTTGAGTGCCGGCACGATATCGCTGACGGCGGCAATGGCGTCGAGGTGGTCGACCATGAAATTACTGACACCGATCGACGTGGTCAGTCCATCTGCCTTGAGACCAGCGAATTCCTGCCACGCACCTACGAAGGTGCCGCGTTCCGGAGCGGGCCAGTGGATGAGGTACATGTTGACGTGGTCAAGACCGAGTCGGTCAAGCGAACGACCAATCGCCGCGCGCGGGTCGGTCTGTTCTGAGTTCCAGCACTTGGTGGTGATGTACAGCTCGTCGCGAGCAATTCCCGATGCAGCAATCGCGCGACCGACGCCGACCTCGTTGCCGTAGAGGCTCGCGGTGTCGATGTGGCGGTACCCGATCTCGAGCGCTTCCGACACCACGCGTTCTGCTGCGTCATCGTCGAGGCGGTAGGTACCAAGTCCGAGCTGGGGAATCGTCGTTCCGTCATTCAACGGAATGTCCTTAACAAACATCATGCCCCTCAGCCTAACTGAGGGGCATGACCGAAACCGGCAGGCTGTTTACGCCTTGGAGGTTCCCGAGTTGACCTCGTACGAGGTGTTCGTCGATTCGAAGAAGTTGACGAGCTGGAGGGTGTCGTTCGCGGTGGCCATCCACTTCGCGGGGTTCGACACCTTGTAGTGCGCTTCGAAACCGAGCTCCTCGAGACGACGGTCAGCGAGGTATCGCACGTACTGGTTGATGTAGTCGGCGTTGAGTCCGAGGATTCCACCGGGGAGGAGGTCGCGGTTGTACTGCTCCTCCATCTCGACGGCTCCGAGGATCATTCCCTTGACTTCGTCAACGAACTCCGGCGTCACGATCTCGGGGTTCTCTTCGAGAACGGTGAGGATCAGGTTGATGCCGAACTTGAGGTGCAGCGACTCGTCACGAACAATCCAGTCGACGAGCGACCCGAAGTTGCGGAGCAGGTTGCGCTGGCGGAACGACAGGGCGACCATGAAGCCCGAGTAGAACCAGATGCCCTCAAGGATGACGTTGTACGCAACGAGATTGCGGACGAAGTCCTGCTTGCCCTGGACGGTCGTGATGTCGAGGGTGTCCTCCGTCATGCGACGGATGAACTTGACCTCGAACTCTTCCTTGGCAGCCATCGACGGGATGTTGACGTGCGAGTTGTACGCCTCGTCGCGGTCGATCGGGAACGTCTCGAGGACGTACTCGAACGACATGCAGTGGTTCGCTTCTTCCCACATCTGCTTCGCGAGGTACAGGTGCGCCTCGGGAGCGTTGATGTACGGGTACACACCGAACGCAAGTGCCTTGTTGACGAGCAGTTCGCTGGGGTTGAAGTACGACATGAGGAAGGTGATGGCGTGACGTTCCTCGTCGGTCATCTTCTTGAAGTCCGCAATGTCCTCACCGAGCTGGATCTCGTTGGGGAACCACGTGTTGGCAACGGCCTGGTCGTACAGGTCCATCGCCCAGCGGTAGCGAACGGGCTTGAGAAGAAGGCCTTCCTGGATTCCGGTTCCGAGAATTCCCATTGTGTTCTCCTTTGTTTAACAGTTACTGGTTGAGGCGACGTTCGCCACGGTGTCTATCGAGTGTTTACTGGCAGGATTCGCACTGCAGCAGATCCATCGGATCTACCGGTACGACGTAGTCGTTGACGTTGTCGGTGGGATTCATGTCGATACTCCTTATGCTCCGCCGAAGCCGAAGCCCTTGCGGGGCGCAGCGGCGACAGGCTCTGCCTCGGTGGCTGTGGCGCCAGCGCCGAAGCCCTTCTTGTTGCCTTCAACGAGCGTCTCGGCCTTGTTGACCTTGACCGTCGACTGCTCGGCGGTGTGACGCGGCTTCATGTGCAAGTAGTACGTCGTCTTCACGCCGCGCTCCCATGCGCCCATGTAGATGTCGACCATTTCGTCGATGTCGCGAGTCTCGAGGTACATGTTGCGGCTGATCGCCTGGTCAATCCACTTCTGGGCACGACCGGCAACTTCGAGGAACGAGTACGGCGAGAGCTGGAACGACGTCTTGAAAACTTCCTTGAGGTCGTCAGGGATTGCGGGGAGCGACTGGATGTCACCCTGCGAACGGAGGATGTCCTCACGAGTCGCTTCCCACAGCCCGCGTTCCTTCAGCGCGTCAACGAGGTTGCGGTTGACTTCGAGGAACTTTCCGCTGGAAGTCGAACGCGAGAAGATCTGCGAGAACTGCGGGTCGAGACCGGGGGTGGTTCCGGCGACGAGACCAATCGACGCGGTGGGTGCGATCGCCATGAGGGTCGCGTTGCGAATGCCGCCCTTGACCTTGGTACGCAGCGCGTCCCAGTCCAGGCGGGTCTTGCGCGAGATGTCGATCGAAACGCCGCGGTCCTTCTCGGTCAGGTCGATCGAGTCGAACGGAACGAGACCCTGCGACCAGCGCGAACCGGCGAAGTTGTCGTAGGCGCCGCGTTCGCGCGCGAGGTTTGCCGACTCGTCGATTGCTGCGTACGAGATGTGCTCGGTGATTTCGTCGATGAGCTCGTACGCCTCTTCGCTCTCGTACGAGAGTCCGAGTCGCTCGCAGATGTCGGTGAAGCCCATCAGGCCGAGACCGACGGCGCGGTTCTCCTTGTTGGCCTTGTCCGCTTCGTCGACGGACGAACGGGTGATGTCGATGAGGTTGTCGAGCTGGCGAACGGCAACGCGTGCGCTCTCTTCCATCTTCTCGAAGTCGATCTTGCCGTCGATGAGGTGCGTCGACAGGTTGATCGAGGCGAGGTTACACACCGACACGTTCTCTGCGTCCTGCGGCAGGCAGATCTCGGTGCAAAGGTTCGACGAGTGAATCGTTCCGGTGTTGTTGTTGAGAGCACGAAGGTTGATCGTGTCCTTCCACGTCAGCCACGGGTGCGACGTCGACTGCAGCGAGATGAGGATCTGCTTGAACTGTTCGCGAGCCGACAGCTTCTTGAAGAGGCCGATTTCGCCCTTCTCCGCCTTGGCGACGTACTCGGCGTAACGCTTCGAGAACTCGGCGCCGTACAGTTCGTTGAGGTCCGACACCTCGAGCGGGTCAAACAGGTACCAGTCGTCATCGTTCTGGACGCGCTTCATGAACTCGTCCGAGATCCACACGGCGGTGTTCGCGGTACGGGTTCGGCGGTACGGGTCACCCGAGTTCTGACGCAGATCGAGGAACTCCGGGAAGTCGAGGTGCCAGTTCTCCATGTAGAAGCACAGCGCACCGAACTTCTTACCTCCACGCGAGATCGCGCGAAGCACCGAGTCGATGGTGTGCATGAAGGGGATCGGTCCCGTCGACACGGTGTTGTTGGAGCGGATGGGTGAACCCTGGGCGCGCAGCTTGGTGACCGAAAGACCGATGCCACCGGTTCCCTTGGTCAGCCACATAACGTCGCGGGTCGTCTTCGCAATGTGCTCGATGTCGTCCTGCATCTCGAGGACGAAGCAGTTCGCGAGCTGCGGGTACGAAGTTCCGGCGTTGACGAGCGTCGAACCGGCTGCAAGGTACTCGAGGCTTGCCATCTTGCGGTAGAAGCGGATGGCAACCGACTGCGGGTCTTTCTCGTTGAGCGAGAGACCCATCGCGATGCGCATCCAGAAGTACTGGGGAACCTCAAGCGGGTCGCCGTTGCGTCCCTTGATGCCGTAACGGTTGTTGAGGGTGACGACACCGATGTACTTGAGCAGTCCGTCGTAGCTGGGGTCAAGTTCTTTCGCGAGTGCGTCGAGGTCGAACATCTCGGTCAGGCGGGTGTCGAGGAGACCTTCTTCGACACCGCGACGGATGTTCGCGGCAAAGTGCTGTGCGTGCAGCGACTTGAGTTCCTCGTCGGTGCGGTAGTCACCGAGAACGCGCTTGTAGATCGTCTTGAGCAGAAGGCGAGCAGCGATGGTGTCAAACCCCGGGTCATCCTTGACGTTCTGGAGTGCGACCTGGATCACGGCCTCGTCGAGCTGCTGCGACGTGATTCCGTCGAACAGGGTGAGCTCGAGTTCGGTGCCAATCTGAGTCACCCACGCGAGCTTGTCGGCGAAGCCTTCCGCTGCCTCTTCGATCGCAAGGTTGATCTTGTTGGCGTCGTAAGGCTCGCGGGTTCCATCGCGCTTGACGACCGTAATGTCCATGGCTGGTCTCGTTTCTCGTTACAGGGGTCCGAAATCGGTGAATTTCGGCGAATTCACGCCATTTTTCCCGTCGAAGGGGGCTGGCTCGAAAACACTATATGTTCTGCCGTTGATAGGTCAACAACCCTACATATTGTGGCGTGTCGTGCACAGCTGTGGACAACTTATTCACGTTTTCCACAGGACTTTGTGCGCGTGATTTCGCAGATTTTCCGCCTGTTTCCGGCCAAACGGGCTTATCCCTGAGTAAAACATCGACCACGGACATAGGCTGAACGGGTGAAACGCTACGCCGAACTGCTGCGCATCCCCGGGCTCGTACCCGTGGTCTTGTCGCAACTGTTCGCGCGGTTCCCCAACGGGATGCTGACTCTCGGGCTCCTCATCCACATTCAACAGCAAACGGGGAACTTCACCATTCCCGGATTGGTGTTGGGTGCGGAAGCCTTCGGTCAGGCAATCGCCAGTCCGATCATGACTCGCCTCATTTCCAAATACGGAATTCGTCCGGTCATCGGAATCGCGTTCATCATTTCGATGAGCCTCGTCACGTTTGTTGCCCTCGTCGACGTCGCCCCCGGCGTTCTCGTCGCCCTCGGGTTCCTCATCGGCTTGACGATGCCGACAATTCAACCGGCTGCCCGCGCCGTGTACCCCAGCCTTGTATCCAAACAGCAACTCGTGTCCCTTCAGGCACTCGACGCGAGCATCCAGGAACTCATCTGGATTGCAGGACCGGTCATCGTGGTGTTCCTGGCCACCCAGATTAATTCGACCGCCGGAGTGTTGTCCGCTGTGTTCTTCGGTGTCGGCGGCGGGCTGTGGTTCCTTAGTCGCCCGGAAGTCGGCCGCACGAAACTCGAGCCGTCGACGGGACACATGGGCGCTGTCCTCAAGAACCCCGCGGTCATTGTCGTCGTCCTCAGTGGACTGATGATCGTCGGCTCTTTCGGCGCGATTGAGGCCGCGACCGTTGCGGCATTCGGTAGCGGTCCCGAATCTCCCGCCGGAATCATCCTCGGCCTGTGGGCAGCAACATCCCTCATTGGTGGATTGGCGATGGGTCACACCCCCATTGTTCGTTGGTCGCTCGCTCGCCGCATGATTATCGTCGCGGTTGGCACCGGTCTAGCGATGTTGACAACCGACCCCATCCTGCTGACGTTCGCGTTGCTGCTGTCAGGCCTCGGCGTAGCGCCGTCGATGACGGTGCAGTACGCGGTTGCGACGGAATCGGTTGAACCAGGTGACCTGCCGGAAAGTCTCGGCTGGCTCGGCACTGGTTGGGTCATCGGTGGCGCTATTGCCGCCGCAGTCGCCGGTGTCGCAATCGATGCGTGGGGCTCTACCGGAGGATTTGCGATTGCAACGGCCTTCGCAGTACTCGCCGCGGCAATCCCGACTATCTTCGTGCGCAAGTTACCAGACCTGCGACACCTGTCGACACACTAATCAAGCCCAATTCCTGATACCCTGAGGTGACCCGCACATGCGGAATCCCCCTCGAAAAGGACTTCACTGATGAAGAAAATGATTCTTGCGCTGGCTACGGCCGGTGCTCTCGCCGCAGCGACCGCGCTGCCCGCCGCCGCCACGACAATCTCGGTCGGCGACAGTTTTACCGCCGTGAATGGTGTGACCTGGGGCGGTGTCGAAAACGATTACTTCAACATTTCTGATGCTGAAACAGGATCAGAAAACGATGCATTCGACGGCTTCGGTCGATTCGAGTGGTACGTGGGCGAAACAGACTCCTGGTCAAACGACGTAATGTGCAACGTCCCCGACGTGACCGAAGATTCGGGACACCCCGGAGATTACCTGTTGACCTGCGACACTGAAACGGACATCTTGGACGGACTCGATTCGCAGGTCACGGGACGCGTATACGCTGAAGGTGACTTAATGCGCCTCGAGTACACCGTCACTAACACCTCGGACGCAGCTCAGGATGTGAGCTGGTGGTCAGAGACCAGCTACGGCGAGGCAGCCATCCAAGATGGCGCAGACGCGGACCTCGCTCGCGGTTTTGACATGCAGAACTCGAACTACGGCTACGACGAAGGCTTTTCATTTGGCCTTCCCGGTTCCGCGCAAGCCCCGGACGCTCCCGGCGTTATCGATGCTGGAGACGACTACATTGAGGTGTGGGGACCCGAGGCATACCAGACGCTGCAGCCCGGCAAGTCGATGACCATCGTGCTCTTCTACTTCCACGACATGGCTGGATCGACGGCACCTTACCCGAGCGACTCCTACGAATCCCTCACGGCCTGGGCGACCGATTGGTTCTCAGATTGGAATGAGCGCCTGTCTCGCGGAATCGCCGACGATGTATTCGTCGCCAACTGGATGACTGAAGACCCGTCGTCCTCGACCGACGATTCGCTCGCCGGAACCGGAATGGACTCGACAGGAGCCCTCGCTCTTGCGGGCGCAGCTCTGGTCGCTGGTGCCGCTGCGATGGTCATTCGTCGCCGCCGCTCGGCATAACACCACCCCTGATCGAAGGGGGCGAGCCGAAAGGCTCGCCCCCTTCGTCGTTCTCGTAATACGGTGGAGCCATGACCGTCGTTCAGTTACCTGCTATCGCGTGGGGTTCGCCCAGCGCAAAGCGTCACGCCCTTCTCGTTCACGGACTCGGCAGCGACGCCCACACGATGTGGCGCATCGGTGAACACCTCGCCAGCGAGGGCTGGTACGCCGTCTCCGTTGATTTGCGAGGGCACGGAACCGCCCCGCGCACGACAAGTTATCGCATCGATGAATACGCCCGCGACCTGCTCGCAGTCCCCCGCGACCACGATTGGGACGTTGCAATCGGGCACTCCATCGGTGGCGCCAACCTCGTCCAGGCGAGCGCGTTCGAACCGGAGTGGGCCGAGCGACTCGTCCTCATCGACCCAGCGCTGGCGACCACCGCCGAAAGCCGCGAGGAGATCCGTTCGCGTCAGTCGTTCAACCACCGCAACCTGACCGTCGACCAACAGGCTGCAGACAACCCTCACTGGCACCACCAGGACATCGAATCATCTGTGCTCGCCCAGCGGAACGCGTCAGAATTTGCTCTTCTCGCGTCGGTCGATGACAACCCCGACTGGGACGTCCTCGCCGAGGCGAAGGCGTTAACCGTCCCGACGCTCGTGTTCCAAGGTGACCCCGCGGTGCTCGCGCGGTACACCGACGAACACATCGCAATTGTCGAAGGTGCGAACTCGCTCGTCACGCACGTCACGATTCCGGGAACCGGACATTGCCCGCACCGTGACGAACCTGAGCAGTTCTGTGCGGAACTGTCGGCCTGGCTGAACGACTAGACGAGTTCTGCAATCACCTTCGCCATGGCATCACGGATGACGTGGTCGTTGTTTGCGACGGGGTGTGCGGTGACGTGGTTGATTCGCGCGGCGGCATCCGTTCCCACCTTGGCGAGAAACGGATCGAGTGTCCCATAAACCAGTTCGACCGACGATGACACGAGCGTGAGATCGGTCAGTGTCGTTTGCCCTTGAATCACGTTCGTCATCGAATCCTTCGTCGCTTCCCATCCCCGCTCGGTCACCTGGATGATGTTCTTGATCGGTGACAGCGCGTTGAGTGCCTGGGCGGTCTTGCTCGTGAAGTTGGGATTCGCCTTGAGATAGTCATAGAAGGTTTGGTAGAAACCAAGCTGCGCGCGATCGACGGGGTTGATGACGGTCGACATCGGCGGGTAAATCGGTGCGCCAGCCATGACGAGTCGTTTCACCCACCGTCCGTACACGCTGGCAAAACGTGCGGCGATCAGCCCACCCATGGAATGCCCGACAAGCGTGAACGGACGCCAGATTCGAAGGCGGACGAGGGTTCGACGAACAGCCTCCACATGGTCATCCGTCGTGTAGTTAATGCCGGTCGGTGCAGGGGAATTTCCGCAACCCAGCAGATTGAGCGCAATGACGCGGTGGCCGGGCGTCAGCAGCGGAACGAGCTTTTCGAACGTCACCGCGGTCGACGCGATGCCGTGCAGCAGGACGATGACTGGTCCGCGACCCTCGTCGAGGGCGACCTCAAGAGCGGGGATTCGGGTGGGCACGGTAGTTACCCTTCGAGCCACTCCAGCACCGACGCGGTGTGCTGGCCGAGAGTGGGCGGCGCACGGTGAGCGGTCGGCGTGATTTCACCGGACTGGTCAAACCAGCGCAGAGCGGGTCCGGGAATTTCGATAGAACCCAAAGTCGCATGGTCGACGTTAATGACGAGTCCCTGGGAACGTGTCTGCTCCCATGCGTACACCTCGTCCATGGTGCGGATTTTGCCTGCCGGGACTCCGGCCGATTCCAGTTCGGCGAGGACGTCGGCGGACGAGCGGCTGGCAAGTGCCGACTCCAACACCTCGACCAGTTCAGGATGGCGGTTCACGCGATCGGCATTAGTGGCGAATCGGACCTCGGGTTCGATTCCGAGTACATCGCAGAGCGACTGCCAGTGGCCCTCGGTGCCGACGGCAATCTGAATCGGTCCGTCCGACGCGTGGAATAGTCCGTACGGCGCAAGTGATGGGTGGTGGTTCCCCCGCGCGTGACCCGTCGAGTGACCGACGGTCTGTGCGGTTCCCTGGTACACGTGCGCGCCGACTGTGGCGGCAAGTAGCGATGTCCGAACGGTAGTTCCGCGACCCGTCTTCTCGCGGTCGTACAAGGCAGCGACAATTCCGAACGCTCCGTACAGTCCGGCAAGTACATCGGAGATGGGAACACCCACACGTTGTGGATCGTCGGCACCGGAGCCCGTGACCGACATCAGCCCGGCCTCACCCTGCGCGATTTGGTCGTATCCGGCGCGGTTCGCCTCGGGACCATCGTGGCCAAACCCAGTAACGGCAAGGACGACGATTCGCGGGTTCAATTCGCGCATGCGCTCTTCACTGAATCCGAGTCGCGCGAGCGTGCCGACCTTGAAGTTTTCAATCACGACGTCGGCACGTTCAATCAACGACGTCAGAGTCGCGGTTCCTTCTGGCGTCTTGAGGTCAAGAACGATCGATTCCTTGTTGCGGTTCACCGACAGGAAGTAGGTCGATTCCCCGTCAACAAACGGAGGACCCCAATGACGCGAGTCGTCACCGCCGGGTGATTCGATCTTGATGACACGAGCGCCGAGGTCGCCGAGCATCATCCCCGCGTGCGGACCCGCGACGGCCCGCGAAAGGTCGACGACGAGGATTCCGTCGAGAGCGCCCATCTACTTGTCGACTCGATTCGCGCGCCAAGTTCGGAAACCGGCGATGAGAGAAAGCGTAATGACGACACCCGCGATGACGTAGGCGATCGACTTCACGCCAGGGATGAAGTATGCGCCCCAACCTGCGAGCGAGAGTCCGACACCCCACAGAATTGCGCCCGTCGCGTTCGAGGTGAGGAACTTGTAATAGTTCATGCGGCCGATTCCGGCGACCCACGGAACAAACACGCGAGCCCACGGAACAAATCGGGCAACGACAATCGACCACCATCCGTAACGGTGGTACATCTGTTCGACGCCGGCAACAATCTTCTTCATGCGTGGACCGGTCTTGGCGTCCAGATATGGGCGGCCGAGATTTCGTCCCATCACGAAACCGACCTGGTCGCCGAGGAACGCGGCCAGTCCCGTGCCAATGGCGAGCACGACGATGTCGATGCCGGCGAGGTCCGCCGCGAGCAAGCCCGAGGCGAAGAGAAGCGTGTCACCCGTGATGAAGGGGATGAACGCTCCGACGAACAACCCCGTGCCCGCGAAGACAAGTCCCCACACGACGAGATAAAAACCGATGATTCCCGCAGTGGCAATTGTGTCGTTGAACCAAGGGAGAAGATCTTCCGCGGAGGCCAGAATCATGTTTCCACCGTACCTGTGCGTTTAGTTGTCGCCGAACAGATCCCGTGTGTAGACCTTGTCCTGCACAGCGGAGAGTTCGGCGGAGTTGCGGTTTGCGATGATGATGTCAGACTCTGCGGCGAATGCCTCAAAGTCGTTGATCACCGGGACGCCGTCGAAGTCGGCTTGGTCAAGATTGGGTTCGAAGATGGCGACGTGCACACCGCGCGAACGCAGGCGGTCGATAACCCCGAGAACGCTCGATTCACGGAAATTGTCACTGCCGCTCTTCATGACGAGTCGATAGACACCGACCGAACGGGGATTGCGCGCGGCGATGGCGTCGGCGATGACGTCCTTGCGTTGTTCGTTCGCTTCGACGACCGCGCGGATGGTCGTCTGAGGTACATCGCGATAGTTCGCGAGGAGCTGCTTGGTGTCCTTGGGCAGGCAGTAGCCGCCGTACCCGAACGACGGGTTGTTGTAGCCGGACCCGATACGCGGATCGAGGCTGACACCGTCGATGATCGCGCGGGCGTCGAGGCCGTGCCCCATCGCGAACGAGTCGATCTCGTTGAAGTACGCCACGCGCAACGCGAGGTACGTGTTCGAGAACAACTTGATGGCTTCGGCCTCCGTCGAGTCCGTCAAGAGGATTGCAGGGCGTTCGTCGTCCTCGGCGCAATCCGCGAGGAGCTCCGCGAAATCGCGAGCCTTGTCCCCACGGTCGCCCACGATGATGCGCGACGGGTGCAGGTTGTCGTGCAGAGCACTCCCCTCGCGCAGGAATTCGGGCGAGAAGACGAGGTTCGTCAGTCCGAACTTGAGTCGGATACGTTCGGTGAACCCGACTGGGACTGTCGACTTGATGACGATGAGTGCGTTGGGGTTGGCGACGTTCGCGAGCTCAATTGTTTCCTCTACCGAGGTCGTGTCGAACGAATCCGTCGCCGAGTCATAGTTTGTCGGAGTGGCGATGATGACGATGTCCGATTCACGGATCGCGGGAACCGCCTCGGTCGTCGCCGTCAACTGCAGTTCCTTCTCGGCGAAGAAGTGCGAAATGTCGGGGTCGTCAATCGGCGATTCTCGGCGGTTGACCGCGTCAACGCGCGACCCGTCGATATCAACCGCGATAACCGTGTTTCGCTGAGCGAGCAGAACCGCGAGCGAGAGGCCGACATACCCGATGCCGACGACCGTTATTCTCGACGTGCTCATTCCTGAAGTCTACCCAGCGCTCGCTAGCGGGAATCGGTGTGGGCGGATAGTGTGACGAGAGGTCAACACAAAGGAGAGTGGGCCCGTGACTCATTCGGTCCTTCCCGGGGAAGCAACAATTCGCGCCACCGCAGAGAAACTCGACGCCGCCGATCCGCTGGCACATTTCCGCGACCGGTTCATCATCACCGAGCCCGACGTGTGTTACCTAGACGGTAACTCGCTCGGTCGTCTACCCAAGGAGACCGTCGCCGCGGTTGACTCATTCATGGGCGACGAGTGGGGCCACGAGGTCGTCGACGGCTGGGCGCACTGGGTCGACGAAGCGAGCCGAGTTGGTGATGTTCTCGCAGCGGCGACGCTCGGAACCGGAGCCGGTCAGACGCTCGTGTGCGACACGACATCAGTCAATCTCTACCAACTGCTGGGTGCCGCCATCAACGCAAACCCGGGCCGAAACACCATCGTCGTTGACGCGTCCAACTTCCCCACTGACCGTTACATCGTGCAGGGCATCGCCGCCCAGCGCGGGATGAAAATCGTCACGCTCGACAACGACGGTTCTGGCGGGCCTGGCGCAGTCTCCGTTGCGAACGACAACGAACGCATCAGTGTCGAAGCGATCGAACCGTTCCTCACCGAGGACGTTGCGGTACTCACGCTCCAGGCGATTCATTACCGTTCCGGTTCACGACCCGACATCAAGGGCATCACCGACCTCGCTCGATCCCGCGGCATATACGTCGTGTGGGATTGCGCTCACGCGGTTGGGTCGATCGACCTCGATTTTGACGGCAATGGAGTCGACCTCGCAGTCGGTTGCACGTACAAGTACGGCAACAGCGGACCGGGTGCCCCCGCGTGGTTGTTCGTTCGCAAAGAACTGCAGTCCGTTCTGCGCCCGCCGATTCAAGGGTGGTTCGCGCAAGAGAACCAATTCGCGATGGGGCCGGTTTTCGAACCGACCGATTCGATTCGTCGCTTCCAAATCGCCTCGCCGTCCATCATGGGGTTGCGGTCGGTTCGTACCGCATTCGCCATGATCGCCGAGGCCGGCATCGATGCAATCGAACGCAAGGCGGCGACCGGAACGGAATTGATGATCCGCTTGTTCGACGAATGGCTCGAGCCGCTCGGATTCCGCCTGGGAACCCCGCGCGCAGCCGATCAGCGTGGCGGTCACATCACCATCCATCACGATGATGCCCGCCAGATCGCACTCGCGACGCGTAAGGTGTCCAAGGTCGTGCCCGACTTCCGCATGCCAGACGGAATTCGCATTGCGATCTCGCCTCTGCCCACCTCGTACGTCGAGGTGTGGGACGGATTCGAACGTTTGCGTGACCTCGTCTCAAGCGGCGCCTATAAAGATGTGCAGGACGAAGGAAACCGCGTCACATGAGCAAGCAGGCACTCACCTATACCCAGTACCTCAAAATTGACGAACTGCTCTCGCTCAACGAGCCACAATCAGATGAGCACGACGAACCGCTCTTCATTGCGATTCACCAGGTGTACGAACTGTGGTTCAAGCAGGTTCTGTGGGAAATGGCCCGCGTGCAGCAGACCCTCGAGGCGGGCGACACCTTTTCGTCGCTCGGCACCCTCGGTCGCATCCGCACGATCCTCAAGGTGTGCGTCAGTCAGCTCGACATACTCGAGACAATGACCCCCTTGCAGTACAACACGTTCCGCGACCGACTCACCTCGGGCAGTGGATTCCAGTCGGCCCAGTTCCGTGAACTCGAGGCCGTGCTGGGTCGTCGCGACCACGCGGGTGCTGGTGCCGGTTCGGGCACGGGAATGGGTATGAGCGAGCACCTCGTGGCGGGTTCCCCTGCGCGTGCTCGAGTCGAGGCCGCGATGGCCCGGCCGAGCCTGTGGGATTCAACCCTGCGGTACCTAGTCACCCGTGGGCACGACGTACCGGCGGACATCCGCGATCGCGACGTGACCACCCCGTACGCCGGCGACGAACGAGTTCAGTCCGTGTTGCTCGGCGTTCACCGCAACGACCCGGAAGCGGGGCTCGTGTGCGAGGCGCTCGTCGACATCGACGAAGGCCTCCAGGAATGGCGATACCGTCACGTCAAAATGGTCGAACGCACCATCGGCAACAAGCAGGGAACCGGTGGGTCGAGCGGTGTCGGATACCTCGCGTCGACGCTCTTCCACCCGGTCTTCCCCGACCTCTGGGCAATCCGCACGCAGTTCTAGGCTTCGGGGGTTTTCGCTTCCGTGCGTGCCCGTCGCCACACCTTGACGGCCGCATCCGCGTTCAGCACTCCGATTCCCAACCCGACCGCTACGTCCCAATATGCGCTCGGGATAAGCACGGTCATTCCGGCTGCCGCAATGATGGCAACGTTGGCGAACACATCGTTTCGCGCCGACAACCACGCCGCCTGCACCAACGAATGTTCGTGGTGTTTGACGCGAGACAGGATGACGGCCGCCGTCGCGTTTACAACGAGTGCACCGAAAGCGGTCGCCGACAGCTCGATCGTCCCCGGAATTGCTGGGTGGAGAAACTTGTCGACCGCGGCAACGAACGCGGCGACACCGGGCACCGCGATGATGACCGCAAGAAGTGACCCGAGTTGGGCGCGAGCGGCGACGGCCAGGCCGAGCCCGATGAGGATTAGCAGATTGATGCTGGCGTCTTCGAGAAAATCAATCGAGTCGGCGATGAGAGAAACAGAGCGGATTGATAACCCGACCGTGAACTCCACGCCGAAATAAGCGCCGTTAAGAATTGCAGCCCAAGCGACTGCCCTGCGGATTGCGTTGTGATTCATATGTGGAGCTAATGGGCGCGGAAGTCCAGTGGACTTCCGCGGAAAAGGAATCGGTCAACGAGTTTCATACGTGGAGCTAAGGGGATTCGAACCCCTGGCCTTCTCATTGCGAACGAGACGCGCTACCAACTGCGCCATAGCCCCAAGGATTTACAGGATAACAGCAGGGAGCGGGAGGCGCGAGCGGCTACTGAGCGCGACGAGCACGCAACGCGGCGTTGATGTCGACGGCCGAGACCTCTTCGGTGACCGGTCCGAGTTCCGCGAATCGTGGGTCGATCGCGGGCTCGGCGTCGGCGACGACTCGAGCGGCTTGTTCACGAATTCGCGCTGCACGGTCCGCTTCTTCAACCTTGCGGACAGTCTCGTCGGTGACGATGAGTCCCGCGCCTTCTGGGACGGAGCGGTGAACCTTGGGTGTGCGGATCGGCGTCCACGTGTCGTCCACCTCGGGCAACCCTGTGTACCGTCGAACACGTTGCTCGGCGACGATTTCGCTGCGGGCGCCGTTGAGAACAACGAGTCCGACGAGCGAAAGGCCCGATGCGCCGAGTGCGACGAGAGTGGCGACCCATTCCCCCGCGAACCCGAAAAACCCAGTGGCGATGAAGGCGACCAAGGCAAGCAGCGTGAGGCCGAGTTTGATGGACCGGTGGCGCGCGGCGAGACGCGGGTCGGTCGCGTGCGTTTCGGCTCTGACTTGTGCGCGTAACGACAATTCGCGTTCGCGTTCAATTCGCTCACGCTCGCGCTGGCGAATCAGCGCATCGCGGTTCGACAACTCAGTCACGATTTCGTCTGGGGTTTCCGTTGATTGGGCAATCGTGCGAAGCGCCTGCTGGATGCGAATCGCGTTCTTTTCCGTCGCGTTGTATTCGCGATTGCGGCGAAGCGCGGGGGCGAGATACACCAGCCACAACACCCCTGCGACGATGACCGTCAGTGTCGTTCCGATTCCGTCTCCCACAGTCCTACGGTAAAGCGCCCCATCCCAGAAGAGACGGCTTTCCGCGGTGCGTGTCGTTAGCGAATCGGAGTTCGCGCGGCGATGCGGTCAACCTCGGGGATGTCAGCGAGGGACTCGTTCGCCGTCCCGCGGACGATTCGCGCAAGAACCCCTCCGAGCGCTTCATCGATGGTCACTGCGAAACTGAAGTGGTCTCGCCAGTCACCGTCGATGTGAATGTATCGGCGTCGAAGTCCCTCGTATCGGAATCCCAACTTTCGCACGACCCTCAGGGAAGCATCGTTCTCGGGCCGGATGCACACTTCGATCCGATGTATTCCGAGGTTGGTGAACGCCCAGTCACACACCAGTGCAAGCGCCGTCGGCGTGACACCACGACCCGCCACCGACTGCGAAACCCAGTAGCCAGCCGCACCTGATGCGAGCGATCCGAACGATAGCCCGCTCAGCGTGATCTGTCCGACCACCTCGCCCTTGTACTCGATGACGAACGGCGCGACCTGGTCACGGCGAGCCAGACGCAAAACATTGCGAATCATTTCCCGTGCAGGAGGCGGTCCTTCGAATCCGGGAACTGTCGCCTCCCACTTCTGTAACCACGAGCGATTGTCGCGCAGCAACCGGTTGATCGTGAACGAATCACGTGGGCGAATCGACCGAACGGTGATCTCGCCGTGGGACAGCGTAGGAACGAAAATCACTTGCGGCGATGCGACTCGACATCAAGCCACTGCTCGAGGAGCGGCCCGAGGTCGTCACGCTGGAGGGCAAGGCGAACAATCGCCTTGATGTAATCGAGCTTGTCACCTGTGTCGTAGCGTCTCCCGCGGAAGATGTACCCGTACACACCGCCAGCGATGTTCTTCGTCGCCATCTGACGCAGCGCGTCGGTCAACTGAATCTCGTTGCCCTTGCCGGGTTCGGTCCGCTCGAGAACGTCGAAGACCTCGGGTTGCAGCACGTAACGTCCAATGACAGCGAGGTTCGAGGGTGCTTCATCTGGCGACGGCTTCTCGACGAGGTCCACGATTCGCACGACGTCACCTTCGCCAATCGACTCGATTGTCGCGATGCCATAGTGGTCGGTCATGTCCTTGGGCACTTCCATCAGTGCGATGACCGACGCGTGGTGCTTTTCGTGTGCCGCGATCATCGGGCCAAGTACGTTGTCGCGTTCGTCGATGAGGTCGTCACCGAGCAGAACCGCGAAGGGATTGTCGCCTACGTGCATCTGTGAGCGAAGGACTGCGTGACCGAGGCCGCGCGGAGCTCCCTGGCGGACGTAGTGCATGTCGGCGAGGTCAGCGGACTGCGTGACCGTCAACAGCCTCGTCTGGTCACCCTTCTCCTCGAGAACTGACTCGAGTTCGGGCACGTTATCGAAGTGGTTCTCGAGCGCGTTCTTGTTGCGGCCCGTCACCATGAGAACGTCAGTGAGTCCGTTGCGAACAGCCTCTTCGACCACGTACTGGATTGCGGGCTTGTCGACAACGGGCAACATCTCTTTCGGCATCGCCTTCGTCGCTGGAAGGAATCGAGTGCCCAATCCTGCGGCGGGGATTACCGCCTTCGTCAGTTTCGACGTCATGAGTCAAGGTTAGCGCGAGGGTGGCTGAATAGGATGGGCACATGTCAGTCGGTGACACGAAATCCGAACTTCGCCGGTTCGTGCGATTGACCCGCGCGGCACGCAGTGCACGTGAACTCGACGAGGCCGTCACGGGTTTCGGGGTCGCACTGACGACTCTTATCGCTGAAGAGAAGTGGCGACGCGTCGCCGCGTTCATTCCCACAGCAACAGAACCGCCCATCCTCACCTTGCTCGAATCGCTAGTCGCCGACGGAGTGGAAGTGACGGTCCCGGTTTCAGGACCGGACGGGTTGCTCGAATGGATTCGAGTCGAGCGCGGCTTTGTCGACGACATGACGGTGGATTCGATGGGCATGCCGATCCCGACGTCTGGCACTCGCGTGACGTTGACAGCGACGGATGTCGTCCTCGTTCCGGCCGCCGCAGTCGACCGCCACGGTAACCGACTGGGGTGGGGGAAGGGTTATTACGACCGCTTCTTGGCCGGTCTC
The DNA here is from genome assembly GCA_039800905.1 of Actinomycetota bacterium. Taxonomy (GTDB): domain Bacteria; phylum Actinomycetota; class Actinomycetes; order Actinomycetales; family Microbacteriaceae; genus MWH-TA3. The sequence continues at coordinate 32,906 of JBDLPW010000013.1, forward strand.
GACCCAGACACGTTCGTCGTTGCGGTTGTATTCGACTCAGACGTGTTGATGGAAATTCCGACCGAAAAGCACGATGTCGGTGTCGACGTCATCGTCACCGAACGGGATATCTACACCGTTCAGTAGTGCGGCGGCTTTTCTTGCTTGAGTCGCGCGTCGTTGTCCGTCTCGCTGTGGCGTTTCGGTTCCGGTGCAGGCTTTGGGTCGGTGCCGGCGGGCGCAGGTCGAATGACGCGTCGCTTACGCGGTGGTTTGTCCGCCACGAAGTTCCTTGACAATTCGGTCCGCAACGATGTCGGGACTGAGGAAGAGCTGAAGTTCGTGCACGCGCGCGTACTTCCACCCGCATCGAGCGAGCATCGCGGGGCGAATGCGCAGGCCTTCCCTCAGACTCATCGACATGAGGTTGTCGTCGATGTCGATCGCGATGCATTCATCACCGAGTCGGGCGGCAAGCGGTATGCCGGGCACGTCGGCGACAAGCAACAACCCGCGCTGTTCGAGACGGTTTCCGAGGTCCTCCAGCAACGGGTGCGACGTCGATGCCGGGGGGACAAAGGCGAGGGTGTCGTCGATGAATTCGCCAAGCGCACGCGCTCCGTCCGACATCCGTGTTTCACGCAGTTCCTCAGTCGTCAACGATGAGATGACGGTGAGGTGGTGATTTGCGCGAGTGACCGCGACAGCCACGAGACGCAGACCATCGTTCGTAGAGAGTGCGCCGAGGTCAGACAGGACGCGGCCATGCGGGCTGCGACCGAATCCGAGTGCGAAAATCACGCGATCGCGCGTGACGGCCGACGCCTGCTGAAGCGTGATCACAACGAACGGCTCATCATCGTGACGCGCGAAGAAATCTTGAAGCGTGCGATTCGCCGGCAAGACGGACTGAATCGCATCCTGAACGCGGTCGACCGTCACGGTTGATGCGCTGACCACCATCAACGTTTCTTCGGGGTGCAGAGTCGCGTGTTCGATGACGTTCGCAACGATTGCGTCAACTTCGACCTGCGCGCCCTCAATGCGCCCCGTTCGCTCGTCGAGAGGGGCGGAACCGTCGATACCGATGAACGTCAGACCCGAGTGGCCGAGGCTCGCTTCGGCGAGCGGCCACGACGTCAACGCGTTCGAATACAGGTGCGTTGAAATCTGCGACGCGAGTGCCGTTCCCAGCGGGCGATATGACTTCGTCAGTGTGTGCGTCGGGACATGTTGGGCAAGCGTTGCGAGGACCGACGGCTGCGTCGACGCGCTGGTGATGGTGTCGCTCGGCGTGATTGTGAACGGAGTCGGCTGATCGGTGATCGGGTCACCGAAGGCAACAATCTGCCCACCGCGCGCGATTGCGGGTGCTGCCTCGGCTTCGGAGATCGCTGCGGCATCAATCAACACGACGACGTCGAAACGGTGGTTCGGCGCCAACTGCGCGACCGAGTAAGGCGACACGCACCAAACCGGGGCGACGATGTCGAGGAGAGTCGGTGCAACGTCTCGGAGGTGCGCAGGAGTCGCGTGACCGGTCTTGAGGGCGGTGCGGAGTCCCTGCGCTTGGTCGGGCAAGTCGCGAAGAGCGATTCGCCACGATTCCGCCAGCATGTGGGCGACCTTCTGCGAGTTCCCGGTGATGTGCGCCTGGTCCACAAGTCGGTAATCGTGTTCGAGTCGGTCGAGGACGTTGGTATCCGCCCCCAGCAACTGGCGGCGGTCGGCGATGATCGCCTCGAGCACCCCGCGCCACCATGCGAGTGTGAGTTCCGATTCGATGATCTCGCGCGTCACGATTCGACCGGTGAACGTGTCGAGCAACGGCGCAAGCCCCCGCGAACGAATCGAGTCGCCTCGTTCGCTGCGCTGGTGAATCGTGTCGATGCTCGCCGCGTCCCCGGCGAGCGCCGCGACCAAAGCGGTCAGGTCAGCGATCGGCTCGCGATCAAGAGCTCGGCCAAACGCGGCGCTGAGGACCGCAAGATCCGACTGCACGTCGGCGAGAGACTGACCGAGCAACACAATTCCAGCGGGAACGGACGGCCGATATGCCGCGTTGACTAGGGCGTTCCACAGTGCTCGCTGTTCCGCTGCGCGCTGGAGTGCCGTGTGCATGTCCGCGATGTGCGCGCCGGGTCGAACAAATTCCTTCGCCAACTTCTTGAGGCGGCGGCGTGCAACGGCGGGAGTGCTGTCGTCACGACTCTTCGGTGCGTACGCATCGACGAAGTCCCCAATCGAACGGTCGAACAATTCGGGCGTGAACTTGTCGAGGGTGTCCGCCATCCCCTGCAACAGCTCGATGCGGACACGAATGTCTTCGACCGAGTCTCCCGCTCCCAACGGGGTCGGCGCGAGAACTTCACTCGCGCCAGTCGCCAATGTCGCCAACGACACAGCGTCCAAGCGGGACGCGGCGGCGAAGGCTGCGGAGGCGTCCTCGGCGCTGGCGAACTTGGCATTCAACCACGGCGAGTTGCCAGAGTCGGCATCGAACTGACCAAGTTCCGCGATGGCGAGAAGCGCGTCGATGGTGTCGTCCATCGAGTCCGTCAGTGCAATGACCGTGTCGGTGTCGAGTGTCACCTCGTTCGTAGCTTCCGCATTTCGAGCAAGTCGCGCGAGTTCACGCACCGCGTCAAGGACACTAACCCCGAATCGAGCGTCGGGTTGCGCGAGCGCGGTGCGGTACTCGCGAAGAATGGTGCGCATCCGGACGAGTGCAGCATCGACCTCGGCCGTGTTCGGGGTCGGGGTCTTTTCGATTCGCGTGATCGCGCGGATGAGGTCGGCTTTGAGCGTCGCGGGGGCAACACCGAGTCCGTCCAGTCCGAGTCCTCGAAGTCGACGACGGACCGACTCGAGACGCGCCCGGCGAGGACCGACGACCAACACACTCTTGCCTGAACGGACCAGCTCGCCGATCGCGTTGACGATCGTCTGTGTTGCGCCTGCACCGGACGGTGTCCCGACGACGATCGAGTTCCCGGCGACGATGTGTGCGACGATGCGTTCCTGTTCGGAATCCGCATCGAGCATCAACGAGTCGGTGTCAAGGCTGCGAGTGTCCGAATCACCCGGATCGACCGCTGCGTGACTTTCGGTGACAATCTTTGTCGCGTTGCCGTTTCCGCCCAGCGCATCGAGCAGGGGGTGGTCGAGGAAACGCGCGGCGCTGACCATCTCGGATGCGACATCGGACAGATTCGCAACGGCAAGTGTCGGTGAGACGGTTGCTCCGTCGATGTGAGCGATGAGTCCCCGAAGTCGATCGAGTGCGCCGTTCGGACGGAAGGAACCGTTGTCGTTGGTCAGCGCGACGAACGTCTTCTCATCGAGGGCAACCCCGTACTGGTAAGCGAGTTCGCGCGCCAGAGCGGGGTTCAGTCGAAGCGCACCCTGTAACTGCAGTTCAATGTCGTCGCCCCGGCGGTGCATAGCAATTGGCCGGATGAGCATCGGCGCCTTGTACGACTCCCCCGCGTTCGACCATTCGACCGTTCCGACGGCGAGATACACCGAGTCGATTCCACGCGCTGCGGCAAGTTCAACGTTCTTGTCATTGATGCGGATCGCGGTGTGTCGAGCACGGTGCAATGCGACATCGTCGCGAACGAGGTTTCGGAGAAACGTCGGGGTTCCCGCAAAAAATCGGGCCAATCCGCCTGGGTGCCCCGAACTGAGTTCGATCGCGGCGTGTGACGGGAAGTGGAGAAGCGGGTTCGTTCCGCCCAACCCGACGAGCTGTCCTCGCCACGATTCCCAGACAGGTTCGGCGATGTTGGTGACGGTCGTCTCGGCCGACCCTGTGGAGAGTCCCGCGGGGTCGACGAACGAGTCTGGTCGCGGAACAATGCCGTCCGACCAGCCGTTTTCACCCGGCTCCGACATGTTTTTAAGGTATCCCGAAGGACTATCAAACCCCCGTATCAACGCACCTCGGGCGTAA
>JBDLPW010000014.1:0-11874 GCA_039800905.1 Actinomycetota bacterium
CCGAGAGACTGCATTTCCTTCATGAGGACCTTGAACGACTCGGGAATACCAGGTTCCTGAATGTTCTGTCCCTTGACGATGGCTTCGTACACCTTGACACGACCGGCGATGTCGTCGGACTTGATGGTGAGGAGCTCCTGCAGAGCGTAGGAAGCGCCATAGGCCTCGAGAGCCCACACCTCCATTTCACCAAATCGCTGTCCACCGAACTGCGCCTTTCCACCGAGCGGTTGCTGGGTGATCATCGAGTACGGACCCGTCGAACGAGCGTGGATCTTGTCGTCGACGAGGTGGTGCAGCTTGAGGATGTACATGTATCCGACCGAGATGGGGTCAGGGAACGGTTCACCCGAGCGGCCGTCGAAGAGACGTGCCTTACCGGTCGAGCCGATGAGCTTCTGGCCGTTTTCACGGGGAAGCGTGGCGTCGAGCAGTCCGGCGATTTCCTCTTCGTGCGCGCCGTCGAAGACGGGGGTCGCAACCTTGGTTCCCGGAGCGATCTCGCGAGCCTCTTCCGGAAGGAACTTCGCCCAGTTCGGGTTTCCGTCGACCTTCCATCCCTGCTTCGCAGCCCATCCGAGGTGGATTTCGAGGACCTGACCGAAGTTCATTCGACCGGGAACACCGAGCGGGTTAAGGACGACATCGACCGGAGTTCCGTCCTCGAGGAACGGCATGTCCTCGACGGGGAGAATCTTGGCGATAACACCCTTGTTTCCGTGGCGACCAGCGAGCTTGTCGCCTTCAGAAATCTTGCGCTTCTGTGCGATGTAGACAACGACCTTCTTGAGAACGCCGTTGCCGAGCTCATCGTCATCGTCGTTCGCGTCGAAGATCTTGACGTCGATGACAGTTCCCTGCTCACCGTGCGGAACACGGAGCGACGAGTCACGAACTTCCTTGCCCTTTTCGGCGAAGATCGCGCGAAGGAGTCGCTCTTCGGCGCTCAGCTCGGTCTCACCCTTCGGGGTGATGCGGCCGACGAGGATGTCGCCAGGGCGAACCTCTGCACCGATGCGAACGATTCCGTCCTCGTCGAGGTGAGCGAGGCTCTCCTGCGACTGGTTGGGGATGTCACGCGTGATCTCCTGCGGCCCAAGCTTCGTGTCGCGTGCGTCGACTTCGTACTCTTCGATGTGAATCGACGAGAGAGTGTCGTCCTTGACGAGGTTCTGGCTGAGGATGATGGCGTCCTCGAAGTTGTGACCCTCCCATGACATGAATGCCACGAGGAGGTTCTTTCCGAGAGCGAGTTCACCGTTGTCGGTCGCGGGACCATCGGCGAGGACGGCGCCAGCGGCAACCTTCTCACCTTCGGTGACGACGATGCGGTGGTTGTAGTTCGTGCCCTGGTTCGAGCGCTCGAACTTGCGGAGCTCGTAACGGGTGTGCGCGCCACCGTCTTCGGCGACGACAATGTAGTCGCCCGAGACTTCTTCGACGACACCGGCACCGGTTGCGACGATAACGTCACCGGCGTCAACTGCGGCGTAGGACTCCATACCGGTTCCGACGATCGGGGCTTCCGAACGGAGGAGCGGCACAGCCTGGCGCTGCATGTTGGCACCCATGAGTGCGCGGTTTGCGTCATCGTGCTCGAGGAACGGGATGAGCGACGTTGCAATCGACACCATCTGGCGCGGCGAAACGTCCATGTAGTCGACGCGATCCGCGGGGACGGTGTCAACCTCTCCACCCTTGATTCGAACGAGGACACGGTCCTCGGCGAGGGTTCCGTCATCCTTCAGCGGAGCACCAGCCTGAGCAACAATGTGCTCGTCCTCGTCGCTCGCGGTCAGGTAGTCGATCTTGTTCGTGACCTTGCCGTTTTCAACGCGACGGTACGGGGTCTCGATGAACCCGAACGAGTTGATGCGCGCGAAGGACGCGAGCGAACCGATCAGACCGATGTTCGGGCCTTCAGGGGTTTCGATGGGGCACATACGTCCGTAGTGCGAGGGGTGAACGTCACGAACCTCAACACCCGCACGCTCACGAGACAGACCACCCGGACCAAGCGCCGACAGACGACGCTTGTGGGTGAGGCCCGCGAGGGGGTTGTTCTGGTCCATGAACTGCGAGAGCTGTGAGGTTCCGAAGAACTCCTTGATCGCGGCAGTCACGGGACGGATGTTGATGAGCGTCTGCGGCGTGATCGCTTCGACGTCCTGCGTGGTCATGCGCTCGCGAACGACGCGCTCCATACGCGACAGACCCGTGCGGATCTGGTTCTGGATGAGTTCACCAACGGCGCGGATACGACGGTTACCGAAGTGGTCGATGTCGTCGATGTCGAGGCGCACCTCGATGGCCTTGCCGTCACGCTTTCCGGGGATGGTCTTCTGGCCTTCGTGCAAAGCGATGAGGTACTTGATGGTCGCCTTGATGTCCGCGAGGGTCAGCACCGACTCGGTCATCGGCAGTTCGATGCCGAGCTTGCGGTTGAGCTTGTAACGGCCCACCTTCGCGAGGTCGAAACGCTTCGAGTTGAAGTAGAAGTTGTCGAGGAGCGAACGTGCGGCCTCGGTTGCAACCTGCTCGCCCGGACGGAGCTTGCGGTAGATGTCCTTGAGTGCCTCGTCCTGGTTGAGGATCGTGTCGTGGTCGAGGGTCGCCTCGATCGAGGTCGAACCAGCGAACTCCTTGAGGATGTCCTCGTTGGTCATACCGAGGGCCTTGAGGAAGACGGTCACCGACTGTCGGCGCTTGCGGTCGATACGAACGCCGACCTGGTCACGCTTGTCGATTTCAAACTCGAGCCACGCACCACGGCTGGGGATGATGCGGCACGAGAAAAGGTCCTTGTCGGTCGTCTTGTCGTCAACGCGCTCGAAGTCGACACCGGGGCTACGGACGAGCTGCGAAACCACAACACGCTCGGTTCCGTTGATGACGAAGGTGCCCTTCGGGGTCATGAGCGGGAAGTCACCCATGAAGACGGTCTGCGTCTTGATCTCACCCGTCATGTGGTTCATGAACTCTGCTTCGACGTACAGCGGAGCGGCGTAGGTCTTGCCACGCTCCTTGCACTCGTCGAGCTCGTACTTCTTCTCTTCGAGGTACGGGTTCGTGAACGACAACTGCATGGTGTCGTTCTCGATCGGCGAGATCTCTTCGAAGATCTCGGTGAGGCCGGACTTCTCAGAGCCGTCCTCTCCGATGAGCCACTTAAAACTTTCGGTCTGAAGAGCGAGGAGGTCGGGAACGGTGAGAGCATCCGTTACCTTGGCAAACGACACGCGGTTCGCGTCGCGTCCGGTCCCCTGAGATTTCTTCTTTACAGCCACAGAAATGTCCTTCACGGGCGAATAGCCCAGTTAGTTACGTGTGAGTTGGGACGCGCTGGAGAGTTCATTTCCCGCCACTATTTACGGGAATTCGGACATCCACCATTTGATGACCGAGCAGAAAGGAGCGCAACTTGCTACGGTACACGAGAAACGCGGGATTGTAAAGTTACAACTTGGCAACGATTATGGAGGGGTGACCGTGGGGTTCCAGCGCCGATTGAGCGGGAGTGGGTTGATCGCCGAGATCACCCCCGACCAGTGGCGCTCGGGCTGTTGGACGCTCGACATCGACGGCACACCACAATCACATGTCGATTTGGGTGACCCAACGACGCTGCACTTCGACTACATCCAGCGAATCGGTCACGTCATCGACATCGCTTTTGAGTCCGGTCGCGCACTGACCGCCCTGCACCTCGGAGCGGGTGCCCTGACGGTGCCGCGTTATATAGAGGTGACGCGTCCAAGTTCTCGTCAGCAGGTCGTTGAAATCGAACGCGACCTCATCGACTTCGTTCGCGAACACTTGCCGTTCCCGAAGGGCGCCTCTATTCGATGTCGGTATGGCGACGCCCGCGAAGTGATGGAGGCGCTGCCGAGCGGACTGATCGGCCAGGTAGACCTCATCGTCGTCGATGTGTTCCGCGGTGCACGCACCCCCGCCCACGTCACGAGCATCGAGTTCTATGGAGCGGCAAAACGACTGCTTGCGCCGGGCGGCGTGCTCGTCGCGAATGTTGCCGACGGTCCTCCCATGACGTTCGCGCGCGGGCAGCTGGCGACTCTGCGTCACGTCTTCGCGAACGCGAGCGCCACGGGGGAACAGGGAGTGTTGCGTTCCAAGCGATTCGGGAACGTCGTCCTTGTCGCGAGTGATGCGCCGACCCCGTGGGTGTCGAAGCTTGCCGGGCTCGGTCCACACCCAGCGATCACCGTCACCGGTCCCGATGCCGCCGAGTGGTCGGCAGCGGGAACCATCGTCACCGATGCGACCGCTATCGACTCTCCCCCGCCGAGCCGCAATCTCTTCCGCACCTGACCCGCGTGTGCGACCACGCTTGTCGAGGGTCCGATTTATCGTGGAGCGCGTGGCGGACTTAACCGATGTGCGTTTGATGGCCCACGAGCTCATCGCCATTCACCTGCGCAAGTCGCCCGAGCCGTGGACGTTTCGATTCGACAACGCGAAGAAACGCGGCGGCCTGTGCAATCACACGACGCACACGATCTCAATGTCCAAGTACCTGTGCGAGTTATGGTCAATCGAGGAATGCGAACAGGTGATGCTGCATGAAATCGCGCATGCACTCGCGCCCAAGCATCACCGGCATTCGCAGGAGTGGTACGACATCGCGGTGTCAATCGGATACACGGGTGGGGTCACCCACCGCAATGAGATCGCGACGCATCGCGCACCGTGGGTCGGTCACTGCCCCGCCGGTCACGAGTACCACCGTTTCCGTCGCCCTTATCACCGCAAGGAATCCTGTCCGAAATGCCATCGCGGCTATTCGGACAAGCACCGAATCGTGTGGGAGTTTCGGGGCTAAGCCGGCTGCTGCTGGGTGATGCAGTGAATACCGCCACCGCGCGCGAACAACGGGCGGGCGTCGATGAGTTCGACAACTCGGCCGGGGTACGCCTTCTCGAGGATGCCCTTGGCGACTTCGTCGTTCGGGTCGCCGAACGCACAAAGAATAACCGCGTTGTTGCAGACGTAGTGGTTGATGTACGAGTAGTCGACCGGACCTTCGTCGTCGGTGAGGACGGTCGGCGCGGGAACGGGGATGACGTCGAACCCTTCGGCGACGAGTCGCTCACGCACGATCTCGGACACGGCGAAGTCGGGGTGTTCCGGGTTGCGTTGGTCGTGATACAAAACCGTGGTCTCGTTGCAGAACGCGGCGACGATGTCGATGTGGCCGCGAGTGCCGAACTCGTCGTAGTCGCGCGTCAGTCCGCGTGGCATCCAGACCACACGCTGGGCACCGATGGTGTCGAACAGTTCACGCTCGACCTCGTCACGCGTCCAGTCGGCGTTGCGACCTGGGTCAAGCTGAACGGTTTCCGTGACGAGCACGATCCCGTGTCCGTTCGTGTGAATTCCGCCGCCCTCGTTCACCATCGACGATGACACGACGGCGGTTCCGGTTTCGTCGAGCACACGGCGCGCAATCTCGGCGTCGTTCGTCCAGGTTGCCCACGACTGAGCGCCCCATCCGTTGAACACCCAGTCGACACCGAGCGCGGTTCCGTCGCTCGCCTTCACGAAGGTCGGACCGATGTCACGCATCCATGCGTCATCGAGTGGAGCGATGACGATGTCGACGCGCGGGTCAAGCCACTCGCTCGCCTCTTTCACCGCCGAGGGGTCGACGACCATCGACACCGGCTCGTATTTGGCGATGGTGTTCGCGACGGTCGACCACGCGGTTCTCGCTTCGGCGATCTCGGCGTCCGTGTCGCCCAACGTGTAACCAGCATGCGGCCACGCCATCCACGTACGTTCGTGGCGTTCCCATTCAGCCGGCCAACGAGGAATCATCGTTCGTCCTTCAACCTTTCAACGAGGTCCATCAGCAGTTCGAATGTAGTACGCGGGTTGACGATTGCGAATCGGAAGACGGGCTCGCCGCGGTACTTCGAAGCGAAGCACGCAGCGACCTGCTCCTGCCACATGCGGTCGGCCCACTCGTTGTACTGCTCTTGCGTCCACCCCTTGCGACGGAACACGACGACGGAGAGCATCGGGTCGCGAACGAGCTCGAGGTGGTCGCTCTCGCGGATGACCTGCGCGATTCGCTGCGCGAGTTGGTTGTTCGATTCGATTGCGTCACGGTATGCGCCCACACCATAGGTCGCCATCGAGTACCACAACGGAAGGCCGCGAGCGCGACGGGAGAGGTGCACGGCGAAGTCCGATGGGTTCCACTCGTCGGTGTCGGTGAGAACGTCGAGGTACGACGCGTGTTGGGTGTGGGCGGCGCGACCAATCGCGGGGTGGCGATAGATCAAGGCGCACGCGTCGAACGGGGCGAACAGCCACTTGTGCGGGTCGACGATGAACGAGTCCGCGTCTCCGAGTCCAGCGAACAATTCCTTGGTGCTCGGCGCGAGCATCGCGGCGACTCCGTACGCGCCGTCGACGTGAACCCACACGTCGTGTGCGTGGCCGACTGCGACGACGCTCGCGATGTCGTCAACGATTCCGAAATTCGTTGTTCCACCAGTGGCGACGATGGCAAAGACACCATCCCAATCACCAGCGAGAGTTTCCTCGACCGCGGAGCCATACAGCCGACCATCCGCACCCACGGGAACCTTGACGATGTCGATATCCATCACACGTGCCGCGTGGGCGATCGATGAGTGGGCTTCCTCCGAGGCGGCAACGCGCCAGCGAGCGGGGCGACCCAGTCCGGCTTCGTCACGCTTGCGCATCGCATCGTGTCGAGCCGCGACGAGTGCCGACAGATTCCCATTGGTTCCACCCTGGACGAAAACGCCGCCGGCGCCTTCCGGCATTCCCGCTTCGCGCGCGAGGAACTTGAGCACTTCGTTTTCGGCATAGACGGCGCCGGCTCCCTCGAGCCACGAACCACCGAAGATACTCGACGCGGAGACGACGAGGTCGAAAAGAATAGACGCCTCGGTCGGCGCGGTCGGAATGAACGAGACCTGGCCGGGGAAGTCGATGGACATACACGCAGGGGCGAGCACTTCGCCGAACAACTGCAGCGCTTTGTCTCCACCGACACCCGACTCGGTGATGGTGTCGGGCATCGCCGCGCGGAGCTCGGCGTACGACGCCGTACCGTCCAGTGGCGGATCCATCTCCATCCGGTCGCGGGCGTAGTCGAAAATTTTCTCGCGCAGGGCAACGGTCGCAGCATCGTGGGTGTGCATGCGCATCGGGTCAGTCATGAATCTCCTGAGGTCGGTGTGGTCTCAGATTACCTAGGGAGTCACCAATTTTCGAAAAGAGTTGCGCGAACAGGCAAAATGGCACAATTCATACCGCATTTAACCGCGTGAAAGTACGGAATATTGCGCTCTGCGCGTTAAGCGCAGAAATTCACACCGCTAACGCTGGTTGAGGTTCGCGAGCGCCGCACGCAAGACCTGGCCGCGACCACCGACGAACTCGGAATCGATCGCGTCTTGGACGGCTTCGTGAAAAGGAATCCAACGAATGTCGAGCGCGTCTTGGCGAGGTTGGCATTCACCAGTCACCGGGACGACATAGACGAGCGACACTGCGTGCTGGCGTTCGTCAACGAGTCGGCCGGGGTACGGGAAGTATTCCGCAACCGTTGCGGGGATCGGCGAAATCGGCAGTCGTGGGAAGGCGAGCGACCCGAGGTCCTTTTCGAGGTTGCGCAACAACGCATCACGGACGGTCTCGCCGTACTTCACGCGGCCGGCGACGAGAGCGGATCGCATTTCGCCGAACTCGTCTACGCGGATGAGTACACCAACATCGGTGACGAACCCGGCGTCATCGACGCGGACCGGGACGGCCTCGACGTACACCATCGGCAAACGACGACGAATGTCATCGAAGTCGTCGTCCGAGAACCAACCGGGGTCGGGAGTGCGCACATCGTTCATGTCGTTATTCTCACACGCCTCAACCGCGCAAAGCAGAAGCCCCGGTCACAAACGTTGTGTCCGGGGCTTCGAGGCTCAGTAATTATTACTGGCAGCTGTCACACTGCAGCAGGTCCATCGGGTCGACGGGAACTGCGTAGCCGCCAACGCTGTCGTTGTCGAAGTCCATACGTTCCTCCTGTGGTTCAAGGTTTCGGCGTTACCGCCGTAGAAAATCACTATATCGCGGGAATCACATAAGTGTAGTTCCACTACATATTGTGGTTTTCGGCGTGTCGCACATGGTGTCGCCCCGGCCACCGACGGGAAACCGCGCCAGATCATGAGTTTGAGGACCCCCGACAGGGCGGCCTCGATTTCGCGGAGACGTACTCGAGGTGCTAATGTCGCATGGTGCCATTGTGCACGCGCCCCGATAGCTCAGTGGTAGAGCACTTCCATGGTAAGGAAGGGGTCGTCAGTTCAATCCTGACTCGGGGCTCGACCTTATAGGTTGCGGCGGGGTAGCTCAGGTGGTTAGAGCACACGGCTCATAATCGTGGTGTCGCGGGTTCGAGTCCCGCCCTCGCTACCAAAAAGTCTTCGCTACTTGGCGTATTTCTTCAGCCAGGGGAACGGATCAACCGGCGTTCCGTCGATGATGATCTCGAGGTGTAGGTGGTCACCGGTCGCGTTACCGGTGTGACCGACCTCGCCGACGTAGTCACCGACCTTGACCACATCACCAACGTGCAGGTGCACCGAGCTGGGAATCATGTGCGCGTAACGTGAATCGAATTCCATACCGTTGACGTTGTGGTGAATGACGACAAATCGGCCGTAACTGTAGTGAAGGTTCTCTTCCTCGATAACCACACCATCGGCGACGGCGTGGATGTCGGTTCCACCGTCCGGGTTGAAGTCGAGACCGGTGTGGTACGACTGACACCCACGACACGGCGCGGAACGAGAACCGAAGCCCGACGAGATCGGTGCCGCGAAAAGGAACGGCCAACGGATTGGCCCGGTCTTGTTGACCTTGTAGGCCCAGTACCCGCTGGCGACGCTCCAACCACGGACCATTCCATAGCTGCTGACCTTGAACGAATCGAGCGAAATTTCCGTCGCGACGTCACCACCCGATGCCGCCTCGACCCGCTGACCGTCGTCGTTGTTCGTTGCCGCGAAGCCAGGCAAGTCCATATTGAACCCGGTCGACGGGAGGGTGAATGCGAGGAAGAAGGCTCCAATGAGCGTGACGATGAAAATGCGTTGAGTTGAGGATCGGGCCTCTTTTGCCGCCCAGCGGAGTGCGCGACCAACCTTCGGCAATGTGCGGCGCTTGAGTGCGTCGGGGCGCAGACGCATTCGTCCACTTTCTGCAACTCGGTTACGCAAGCGACGGCCAATAGGCGTTGCCCGTGGTGTGGCAATTGGCGTGAGTGTCGCAACGTCGGGAGCAGTGATTGCCGGGATGGAACCCGTCGGCGTCTTCTCGATGTGAGGAATTGGTCCAGTGGTCAGTTGCGCGGGAACGGGTTCCGGTTCGGCTACAGGAACAACCGACGTCACCGGTTCCGGCTGCGGTTCGGGAACCGGTACCTGCGGTGTTACAAATTCGGGAACTGGAGAAACGGGTTCAACCGTGGGCTCTGGATTCCGTGCGGGCGCGGGACTCGAGACCAATCCAGCAGGCGTCTCGATTGTCGGGGGTTGATAGACGGGGGTCGACTCGAGCGTCGGACCAGCGTTCTGCGCGGCTTCGCTTAACCGGCGTTCGCGCCGGGACAGAAACTGGCCAGATTCGGGGTTCACAGAGTCACCCGACGCGTTTCGCGACGAATCGAAGTGATCACTCACGTGGCCTCCCGTGTTCTACGGCTTCTGGACAGTTTAGGCGAACCCCCTGTGCCACGCCACCTGAGGATTTTGTGAGGTACCTGAGAGTTACGTTTTTCGAATGAAAACCTTGGCACTGTCCGTCCTGTCCAACCCGATTCAACTCGGTGGGTTCGGCGCGCTCACGTGGTGGATGAAAACGAAAATCGTGCGCTTCATCGACAATTTCGATACCGAAGGTTGGCGTCCGACCTTGGCGTACTTCGGATTCATCGTCGAGGACGACGAGGACGAATAAATCCCCGGCTCATGTGGAACCGGGGATGTGGTGGTGGATGAGGGATTCGAACCCCCGAATGCTGAGCAGTCTGATTTACAGTCAGATCCCTTTGGCCGCTTGGGTAATCCACCAGGTGCACTCCCACCCGTTGTCATCAACGATTGAGCGCGCAATTGACAACAATACAATATGGAACACGGGTCGAAAAACTCAGTTCGCGCGAGGAGGCGAGGATGGCAAGTATTGAGGACGTCGCGCGAGCGGCGGGAGTCTCAACCGCCACCGTTTCGCGTGCGATGAGTGGCCGTGGGGCAGTCTCGGACGCCACCCGCAACAAGGTGCGAACTGTCGCCGCGCAACTGGGTTATGTCGCGAGCGCCACCGCTGCATCATTGGCTAGCGGCCGCAGCAGCAACATCGGAATTCTCACACCGTACATCGACCGGTGGTTCTTCGCCGAGGTCATTCGCGGAGCCCAAGAAGAACTTGCGAGTCACGGGTACGACGTAACCCTGTACAACCTCGGAAGCGAACCGGCCCAGCGCGCACGCATGCTCGATGACTTCATTCACCGTGGTCGCGTTGACGCCTTCATCGCGATTGACGTGCCGCTCTCCAGCGCCGAGATCACGGGTCTTCACAACCTCAACCGTCCCATCATCGGAGTCGGTGGTGCGATTGCGGGTGTTCGAACCATCTCGATTGACGACACCGAGGTCGTCCGAATCGCGATGCGGCACCTTCTGGAACTCGGTCACACGCGAATCGCTCTGCTCGGAGGTCGCGATGACGACGTAGACGTCTTCAAAGTGGCCTCGACTCGTCGCAAGACGTTCGAGTCGGTGCTGCGTCAAGCCGGGATTCCCGTCCTTCCCGGGTCAATGCAGTTCGGTGACTTCACCATCCCGTCCGGCTACACGGCTGCGAAGAAATTGCTGACGCACGCGAATCGACCGACCGCGATTCTGGCGGCGTCTGATGAAATGGCGTTCGGCGCAATCATCGCTGCACGGGAACTCGGTATCGACATCCCCAAGAGCCTGTCAATTGTCGGTATCGACGGCCACGACCTTGGCGAGTTTTTCGGACTCACGACGGTCGACCAGAACCCGCTTGGCCAGGGGCGGACCGCAGCCACGATCCTGCTCGACGAGATCCTCCCCCACCGCACCGAGACAATCGATATCAACACCGCACTGCCGGTGCGTTTGGTGAAGCGTTCATCGACCGCGAAACCTTAGGAATTTGACGAATCTTTGACCTCGCGGGATGCGGATTCGCCTGCGCAACCTAAACTCGAAACATGGCAGATTCATCGTTTGACATTGTGAGCAAGGTCGACTCCATGGAGCTCGACAACGCCGTGAACCAGACCGAGAAGGAACTCGCGTCGCGATTCGACTTCAAGGGCGTTGGCGCGACCATCGAAAAGAAGGCGACCGCGGTGAACCTGGCGGCAAGTTCCGAGGAGCGCGTTAAGGCCGTACTCGACGTGTTCGAGTCCAAGCTCATCAAGCGCGGGATCTCACTCAAGTCACTCGAGGTCGGCAAGCCGTTTCCGTCGGGCAAAGAATTCCGTATTGAGACCACCGTCAAGAGTGGCATCTCATCCGAACACGCCAAGGAGATCTCAAAGATCATCCGCGAGGAAGCGCCGAAGACGGTGAAGTCGCAGATCCAGGGCGAGGAACTACGAGTCAGCTCTAAGAGTCGCGATGACCTGCAGCAGACCATCCAGCTTCTCAAGGGCAAGGAACTGCCCCTCGATATTCAGTTCGTCAACTTCCGGTAATTCATGAAATTCTCCCGCGCGCTCGGGGTCGTCACGTTGACGGCCGTCGCTCTCGCGGGCGGAGTAGTGTCGGCGGCCGAGGC
>JBDLPW010000015.1:0-26929 GCA_039800905.1 Actinomycetota bacterium
CATCCACGGTCGATGATTAGGTATCCCTCGGATTCCAGAAATTCCGCAGCGACGGTTTCGCCCCAACGCCCGAGGTCGTCTTTGTGTGCCATGCCGACCACTGTCGGGCACCGAACAGGTCTGTGAGACGGCAAGCTCAAACCTCGTGCAGAACGCACGAATCAGACCAGCTGTGGAGAGTTACGCGTCGCCGATAGCGAGATCACGCGGCAACTTGAGTTCCTTCTTGCCGGTCTCTTCGACATTGACGTCCTTGAACGTCATGATCTTGACGGACTTTACGAAACGGTCGGAACGGTACACATCCCACACCCACACGTCCGTCAACGTCAGTTCGAAATAAAAATCCTTGCCCGATTCGCGAACGACCTGCTGAACATCATTCGCAAGATAAAAGCGGCGTTCGGTCTCAACGACATACGAAAACTGGCCAACGATGTCGCGATACTCGCGGAACAGGTTCAGTTCCGCGTCGCGGTCGTAGGCGTCAAGCTCGTCGTCGTTCATCGGGGCAAGTCTATTCGCCACTGGCTGACGATGAAACCGAGTGAATCCACGTGCGCCGATGCAGGCTTGTTGCACCATGTTCGGCGATAGCAGCAAAGTGTCCCTCGCTGCCGTATCCCTTGTTCGACGACCAACCGTACGGGTCGACCTCGCCGCCGGATTCGACCATGAGCCTGTCGCGGTAAACCTTCGCGCAGACACTCGCCGCGGCGACCACCGCACAATCACGGTCCGCCTTTGCCCGCACGCGAATATCGAGCGGAGGCAACAATCCGCCCTTCAGCCAGTTGTGCGTGCCGTCCAACAACACAACCGCACCGTCGAGGTCGGTGCCCGCTATCGCGAGTTTCGCGAAAGCGCGCTCCCCCGCGCGAGCGAGTGCGGACACGATTCCGAACTCGTCGATTTCCGCCGCGGACGCCTCGCCCAGTTCGACCGTCTCAACCCACTGTGTCACGGGCTCGACGAGAGCATCACGGCGCTTGGCCGACAACAACTTGGAGTCCCGCAATCCGGTCGGGAATTCCGTCACCTGCCGAATGAGCGAAACCCCGACAACGACGGGTCCCGCGATAGCGCCTCGACCAACCTCGTCGACACCGACAATGCACTTCGCACCCTCCGCGAACAACTCGCGTTCGACGTCAAGTGTTGGGTCAGTGGGCATTCGCGAAGTGGTCAGAATAATTGTCGAGCCACGTCCATCGCGAGAACGGCCATGAAATCACGAATGCACGACCGACGACCTTGTCGATGGGCACGAAGCCCTTGCCGGGCTGGTCTTGGTTGTAACGAGAGTCCGCCGAGTTGCCGCGGTTGTCCCCCATCACCCATATGGAACCTTCGGGCACCGTGACATCAAACTGCATTTCGCTTGACGGGGAATCTGAACCCGCGAGTTTGAGGTACGGCTCGTCCACAGGCTTTCCGTTTACCTCGACCAAACCCTGCGGTGAACAACAGGTGACGTGGTCTCCGGGCAGGCCGATGAGTCGCTTGACGAGGTGATCCTCAGAATCCGAACCACCGAGCCCGACCACGGTGAACAGCGTGTCGATTGCTCCGGTGATGAAATCGGGTTGCGACTTGGGTGCCATCGACATCCAGCCGCCCGGGTCGCTGAATACAACAACATCACCGTGTTCGAGCGGGAAAATGTCCGGCACGAGTTCGTTGACGATAATGCGGTCGTTGATGAGGAGTGTGTTTTCCATCGACGCCGACGGAATGTAGAACGACCGAAACAAGAATGACTTGATGACAAAGGAAATCAACAACGCGGACCCCACGATGATGACCAAGTCCTTGAGGAACGTCAGCGTGCTTTTGAGCAACGGGTTGGTCATGGGGTCCTTGTCGCGTGGTGGAATATTCCGCCATTCTACGGGGAAAGACTAAAGCCGCCCGCGAAAGCGAACGGCCTTGTCGAATACCAACGGGCGTGACTTATGCGTCGCGCTTCTCGCGGATCTTCGCAGCCTTACCGCGAAGCTTGCGGAGGTAGTACAGCTTGGCGCGACGAACGTCACCGCGGCTGACAAGTTCGATGTGGTCGATGATCGGCGAGTGAACCGGGAACTTACGCTCCACACCCACCTGGAACGAGACCTTACGAACCGCGAAGGTTTCGCGAATTCCGTGGCCCGAGCGACCGATGACGACACCCTGGAAAACCTGAATACGGCTACGGGTACCTTCGATGATGTTGACGTGAACCTTGACGTTGTCGCCGACACGGAAGTCGGGGATGTCGCTCTTGAGCGACGCTGCGTCAATGGCATCAAACTTCTGCATGATGTTTTCGCTTTCTGCACTCGCTTCGGGACGACTGCGGGGAGGTTCGGTCGCGATGTCTCACATGGCAGCTCCCCCGAAGCAGAGAACCCGTGAATCGCGGCGTGCCAGTGGCACAAAGAACAATCTTGCCACAAGCGGGCTTTCTTTACCAATTAGGCTGGTGAGGTTGTTCCTGCGAAAAGGATTGTTGCTGTGATTGAACTGCGTACCCCCGCCGAAATCGAGGCGATGAGGCCTGCTGGCCGATTTGTCGGCAGTGTCTTGCTCGCAGTCAAGGAAGCGACGAAGGTCGGGACGAACCTGCTGGAACTCGACGAGATTGCTCACAAAATGATCCGCGACGCCGGCGCCGAGTCCTGCTATATCGATTACCACCCCTCGTTTGGCGGTTCGCCGTTCGGCAAAGTCATCTGCACGAGCATCAACGACGCTGTTCTTCACGGGCTACCCCACGACTACACCATTCAGTCGGGGGACATCGTGTCCATTGACTTCGCCGCAAACGTGAATGGGTGGGTTGCCGACTCCGCGATTTCCTACATCGTCGGCGACGCCGATCCCGAGGACCTGCGCATCATCGAGGCGACCGAGAAGGCCCTCGATGCCGGTATCGCTCAGGCGGTTGCCGGTAACGCAATCGGTGACATCTCGGCGGCGATTGGTGACGTTGCCGCCTCGTACGGATACGGCGTCAACCTCGACTTTGGTGGTCACGGCGTTGGCCGAGAAATGCACGGCGACCCTCACGTCCCCAACGACGGTCGCCCCGGACGCGGCTACCGACTGCGCGAAGGACTCGTCATCGCAATCGAGCCGTGGTTCATGCGCACCACCGACGAAATTTTCACCGATGACGATGGCTGGACTCTTCGATCAGTCGACGGTTCGCGTGGCGCACACACCGAGCACACCGTGGCGATCACGAAGGACGGCCCTATCGTCTTGACCGACCGCGCCGGACTTTAGTCGAGCAAGTCAGGACGACGCTCGCGAGTGCGCTCCACTTGTTGCTCGTGACGCCATTCAGCAATCTTCGCGTGGTGTCCCGATAGAAGAATTTCCGGGACCGCTAGCCCGCGCCACTCCTGCGGCTTGGTGTACGACGGGTACTCGAGCAGCCCGTCTTCGTGGCTTTCTTCGGTCAATGACTCGGGGTTCCCGACCATTCCCGGGATGAGGCGTGTGACGGCCTCGACCATCGCCATCGTCGCGACCTCGCCACCGTTGAGGACGTAATCCCCCAATGACAGTTCGCGCACTCGGATGCGGCCACGGTAGTGATCGATGACGCGTTGGTCGATGCCCTCGTAACGGCCGCACGCGAACACAAGGTGATTCTCGGCAGAGAGCTCCTTGGCGATGGCCTGCGAGAACAACTCGCCGGCAGGCGACGGCACGACGAGCACCGTCTCGTCCGTAACGAGTGAATCGAGCGCTTCGCCCCACGGTTCGGGTCGCATCACCATTCCGGCGCCGCCGCCGTACGGGGTGTCGTCGACGGTCTTGTGAACGTCGTGCGTGAAATCGCGCAGGTTCGTGGCTTCAATCGACACGAGACCGGATTCGCGGGCCTTGCCGACGAGAGACACATCGAGAACCCCGAAGAATTCCGGGAAGATCGTGACGATGTCGATGCGCATGACGCTCAGTCTATGAAGACGGACCGTTGCCGTCATCCTCGACGGGTTCCTCGAAAAGGCCGAGAGGCGGGGTGACGTCCAGCGTTCCGGCCTCGATATCAACGGCGGTCACAATCGCCTTGACAAACGGGACCATGACTTCACGGTCTCCCACCTCAACGATGAGTAGATCCTGTGCCGGCATGTGGTCGACGCGGACGACGGTTCCGACAGCGACGCCGTCACGGCGAACAGTCAGCCCAATGAGCTGGTGGTCGTACCACGCGTCGTCCTCGGCGGGGCGGGAGTCGGCGTCTTCGTCGACCCAGAGAATCGCCTTGATGAGTGACTCAGCCGCGTTGCGGTCGATGACACCCTCGAAGAAGGCGACCGGGGACTCGTTGTACCACTTGAGTTCGATCAACGACAGGGTCTTGCCGAACCACGGCGACTCGTCCGGGACCTGGAGTGTGTAGGTCGATCCGGGCACGAAACGGGACGCCGGGTCGTCGGTATACATCTCGACCTTGATGGCGCCCTTGAGTCCGTGGGCTTTGAGTAGACGACCGACGCGCAGACCCGATTCGGGTCGCTTGGCGGTGGTCATTATTCTGCGGAGTCGACGATGTCGACGCGAACGCGCTTGCCGTCGGCAATCGCCAGAATGAGGGTTCGTAGAGCCTTAGCCGTGCGACCGCCCTTCCCGATAACACGACCGAGGTCGTCCGGGTGAACCGAAACCTCGAGAAGGTCACCACGCGGAGTGTTCTTCGCCACAACAGTGACGCTCTCCGGGTGGTCGACGATTCCCGAAACCAGGTGCTTGAGGGCGGCCGCCAGCATAAGACTTATTCGGCCTTGTCCTCGGTCGCTGCTTCCTCAGCAGCGTCCTCGGCGGGAGCCTCTTCAGCTGCAGCTTCTTCCGCTGCGGGTTCGTCAGCGACGGCCTCTGCAACGTCCTCAGCGGCTTCGGCTACTGCCTCAGCTGCGTCAGCGACAACTTCTGCAACGTTCTCAACGACGTCTTCGATGGCTTCCGAAACGGCCTCGACTGCGTCGTCCGCAACAGCGGCGACAGCTTCGACGACTTCTTCGACCTTCTTCTCAACGCGAGGACGAATGACCGACTTCTTCGAAGTGTCTTCCTTGAACTCGACCTTCGATTCCTTGGTCTGGATCATGTTCTTGGCGTTCTTGTCGCCCTTGAACTTGCCCCAGTCGCCCGAAAGCTTGAGGAGTGCGAGTACCTGCTCCGACGGCTGAGCGCCGACGGACAGCCAGTACTGCGCGCGGTCCGAGTTGATCTCGATGAGCGAGGGGTTCTCGGTGGGGTGGTACTTGCCGATTTCTTCGATCGAACGGCCGTCGCGCTTGGTGCGCGAGTCAGCAACGACGATGCGGTAGTGGGGCGAACGGATTTTTCCGAGTCGCTTGAGGCGGATCTTGACAGCCACAGTTCTCCATTAGGTGTTTGCGATGGTTACGCACCGAATCTCAGGCGTGGGGACACCCGATTCCGGAAGCAGGACGCCATTTCGCAGGGTTAGAGGGTCCTACGAGATGGACACAAGGGTCAAGTCTGCCAGAAAAACCGTGTCCGCGCCAATCAGGAGCGCCGCGACCACCACACGCCTGCGAGGGCGATGGCGCCGCCGACAATGGCGAGAGGCTGTGACGCCTCACCAAGCAGCAGAAACGATTCGATGACAACGAGCGGGGGCACAAGATACGTCGAAACACCGAGTCGACCGGCCGGCATTCTGGTCAGGGCGTAACCCCACAGCCCGTACCCGAGCGCGGTGGGAATGGCACCGAGCCAGATGATTCCGAACACCGCGGCGGGCGGAGCTGCCGCGACGTGCGCGATGGCGTCGGGCGCCCAGAAAAGTAGCGGAACTAGCGAAATTGCGGCACCCATGAACGTCACCTGCGCGGAGGAGATGCGCTTCAACGCAGGCTTCTGGGTGAGAACACCGATGGCGTACGTCACGGTGGCGACGAGTGCCCACAGGATTCCGACCACGTCAAAGTGGTCGGACGTCGACGTTGCCCAGGCGATGAGTCCGACACCGCTCAGTGCGACAAGCGCTCCACCGAGCAGGTTTCGCGGAAGTGTCTCACCGAGGAACACCGATGCGCCGATCGCGATGAGCAGTGGGCCGATGTTGACGATGAACGACGCTGTCCCCGCATCAATCGATTCTTCGGCGGTGTTCAGTGCGACGATGTAGGTCGTGAACCAGCCGAGGCCGAACGCCGAGATGAGCAGCCACTCACGTCCGGTCGGTTTGACCCACTTCTTACCAATCGTCAGCAAGCCGAGAAGGGGAACGGCGACCGCCATTCGCAGCAGCGCGAGTTCGACGGGCGGGAAGACTCCGACCACCGACCGAATGACAACGAACGCGCTCGACCAGGCGAAGAGTGTTCCGATAATCGCCGCAAGAACTTTTGCATCGATCTTGGTCGCGGTCACAGTCCGCCGCGTTCCAGCAATTTGCGCATGGTCTCCATGTCCTTGTCGGACGGGGCCTCGGGCGCGGCGCCCGTAGCGCCAAACGCCCCGCCGCCGGTCGCCGGCGCGGATGCGATTGCGGCGTTCTCCGCCGCACGCTTCGCCGGGTTACCCGACTTCGAGCCTTTCTTCTTGACAGGCTTGGACTTGCCCCGGGCACCGGGGATCGGTCCCATTCCGGGGATGTTCGGGGTGCCGCCGCGAGCCACAGTCTTCATCATCTTGGCTGCGGCCTCGAAACGATTGACGAGTGCGTTGACGTCAGTGACAGTCATGCCCGAACCCTTCGCAATGCGAAGACGGCGGGAACCATTGAGGAGCTTAGGGTTGTTGCGCTCCGCCGGTGTCATCGATCGAATGATGGCTTCGGTGCGATCGATTTCCTTCTCGTCGAAGTTCTCGATCTGCTCCTTCATCTTCCCCGCGCCGGGGAGCATCCCGAGCATCCCCTTCATCGAACCCATCTTGCGAACCTGCTGCAACTGGTCGAGGAAGTCGCCGAGCGTGAACGAATCCGTCGCAATCTTCTCCGCGACCTTGGCGGCTTCTTCTTCGTCGAACGACTTCTGCGCCTGTTCGATGAGGGTGAGGATGTCACCGAGGTCGAGAATGCGGCTCGCCATGCGGTCGGGGTGGAACGGTTCGAGCGCATCGAGGGTCTCCCCCGTCGACGCGAACACGATGGGACGGTCAGTGAGTCCGCGAACGGACAGCGCAGCACCGCCTCGGGCGTCACCATCAAGCTTGGTGAGCACTACGCCGGTGAAGTCGACGCCGTCTTGGAACGCCTTCGCGGTCACGACCGCGTCCTGACCGATCATCGAGTCGAGGACGAACAGGACCTCGTCGGGGTCGGTCGCATCGCGAACGGCGCGCGCTTCCTTCATCAACGCTTCGTCCACACCGAGTCGACCGGCGGTGTCAATGATGACCGTGTCGAACTGCTTCTGCTTCGCGAACTTGACGCCGTCCTTGGCGACCGAAACGGGGTTTCCCTTGCCGTTACCGGGTTCGGGGGCGAAGATCTCGACGCCCGCCTGTTCGGCCACAACGGTCAATTGGGTGACGGCGTTCGGACGCTGAAGGTCGCATGCGACGAGTACAGGCGTGTGCCCCTGCGCTTTGAGGTACTTCGCGAGTTTGCCCGCGAACGTGGTCTTACCCGAACCCTGCAAGCCCGCGAGCATGATGACGGTAGGCGGAGTCTTGGCGAACGTCAGTTGCGCGGTTTCTCCCCCGAGAATCGCGATGAGTTCTTCGTTGACGATCTGCACGACCTGCTGTGCCGGGTTGAGTGCCTTGTTGACGTCATCGGCGAGTGCGCGATCGCGAATCTTCCCGGTGAATTCCTTGACGACGTCGAGCGAGACGTCTGCTTCGAGCAGCGCCCGTCGAATCTCGCGAACGGTTCCATCGACGTCCGCCGCACTGAGCTTGCCCTTCGTACGAAGCGACGAAAGCGCAGAGGTGAGGCGTTCAGAAAGCGAACCAAATACGGCCATAGTCCAACCAGATTAGTCGGCGGCCGCGTGCTCGCGGCTCAGTTCACGGTAGTGGGCGGCGTTGTGTTCGATCCCGGCGATCTCCTCGTCGGTGAGTTCACGGCGAACCTTGCCAGGGACACCTGCAACGAGCGATCGCGGCGGAATGACGGTTCCCTCAAGAACAACGGTGCCGGCCGCGATGAGCGATTGGTTTCCAATGACGGCACCGGACAGGACTGTCGCGTTCATGCCGATAAGGCAGTCATCGCCGATCGTGCAACCGTGAACGACCGCAGCGTGACCGATGGACACGTTGCGACCGATGAGGGTCGGGCTTCCTCCGTCACAGTGAATGGCGACGTTGTCTTGAATGTTCGAGCCTTCACCGAGGACGATGGCGTCTACGTCCGCGCGAAGAACCGCGCCGTAGAAAACGGACGCCTCGGACCCGATGGTGACCTTGCCGACGAGGGTGGCGTTGGGCGCGACCCACGCGTCGGCCGACACAACTGGATCGATCCCACCGAAAGAACGCTTCATGAACTCAAGGCTAGGCGGTTAGTCGAGTAACTGACGGACGAACACGTGCGGGGTGAAACCGGTGAGGTCGTCGATGCCCTCGCCCTGACCGACGAGTTTGACGGGGATGGTCGACTGTTCCTGCACCGCGAAAACGAATCCGCCGCGGGCACTTCCGTCGAGTTTCGTGAGGACGAGACCTGTCACGCCGGCTTGTTCAAGGAACGCCTCGGCCTGGTTGAGTCCGTTCTGGCCGGTGGTCGCATCGAGGACAAGGAGCACCTCGGCGACGGGCACGAGTTTCTCGACAACGCGCTTGACCTTGCCGAGTTCGTCCATCAGTCCCGACTTCGTGTGCAGGCGACCGGCGGTGTCGATGATGACGATGTCGATTCCCTCGGCGATCGCTCGTTCGACGGTTTGGTACGCAACGGCTGCGGGGTCCTGCCCATCGACCGTCGGCTTGACGATGTCGACTCCCGCGCGCTCGGCCCACGTCGCCAACTGTTCGACGGCGGCGGCACGGAATGTGTCAGCTGCGCCGACGATGACCCGCTTGCCACGAGTGGCGATGAACTTCGCGAATTTACCGATCGTGGTGGTCTTGCCCACACCGTTGACGCCGACAACGAGGACGACGGCAGGTTGCCCCGGCTGCGACTTGAGGGTGAGGGTCGGGTCGAACTTCGCGAGGCGTTCCTCGAGAACCTCGCCGAGGATTCGACGTAAGTCGTCGGTGTCGAGCGTCGCCGACACATCGGCAATCGCATGGACCGCCTCGATGACTTCCTCCGTCACCTGCGGACCGAAGTCGGCTTGCAACAGGGTGTCCTCGAGGTCCTCCCAGTCCTGCGGTTCAACCACACGAGCGCCGGAGAAAAACTTATTGAACGCCTTGCTGAACGACCAGGCCACGTTTACGCCTCCGTCGGCGTCGCGACGCGCTGACCGACGACGGCCGAGACACCGTCACCGCGCATCGAGACACCGTAGAGGGCGTCGGCGATTTCCATCGTTCGCTTCTGGTGGGTGATGACGATGAGCTGCGACGACTCACGCAACTGTTCGAAGATTGTGAGCAGACGACCAAGGTTGGCGTCGTCGAGTGCCGCTTCAACCTCGTCGAGGATGTAGAACGGCGAAGGGCGTGCCTTGAAGATCGCGACGAGCAGGGCGACCGCCGCGAGCGAACGCTCACCACCCGAGAGCAGCGACAGTCGTTCAATCTTCTTACCGACTGGCTTGACCGAAACCTCGATGCCGGTCGTCAACGGATTGTCGGGGTCGGTCAGAGTTAGGTGTCCCGAACCGCCGGGGAACAGAATCGGCAGAATGGTGTCGAACGCAGCTTTGGTGTCGCGGAACGCGTCGATGAAGATCACCTGCATCTTCTCGTCGAGTTCTTCGATGATCTGGATGAGGTCGGTACGCGTCTTCTCGAGATCCGCCAGCTGGTCGGTGAGGAACTGGTGTCGTTGTTCGAGGGCCGCAAACTCTTCGAGCGCGAGCGGGTTCACACGACCGAGCTGCTCGTAGGCGCGCTCCGCGTTCTTGAGGCGGGCTTCCTGTTCCGTGCGGTTGAACGGAATCGGGTCGCCGTCGGGCTGAGGAACGAGCGTGTCTGGGCCGTACTCGGCGACGAGAACTTCCTCAATGAGTCCGAGTTCATCGGCGGACTTCTCGAGCAGGTTGGAAAGGTGCAGTTTCTTTTCGTAGATCTGCATCTCGAGACCGTGGACACCATCGGTGACCTGTGCGAGTCTCGTGCGCAGTTCGCCCTCGCGCGTGCGCAGTTCGTTCAACTGGCTCGAGCTCTCGGCACGAACGCGCTCCGCTTCCGCGAGAGCAACCTGAGCTTCGGTAACCGATGCATCGAGTGCCTCGAGAATCGGGGGGATATCCGCTGCCACCGACTCGGCGCTCTGCAATTGGGCGCGGCGTTGCACGCGCTGCGCGGCACGTTCGGCGGCCGCTTGACGGTCGGCTTCGAGCGTTCGGGCCATTTCGTTCGCTCGATCGCGTTCACTGCGGACGCGTTCACGAATCGTTTCCATCTCGATGCGGACACCGACCTCGGCGGCACGAGCAGCTTCAACTGCGGCGAGGGCGCCTTCGCGCGCACTCGCGTCAAGAACGGGCTTCGGCTGCGCCTGGAATACCTCGAGGGCGCGGACCGCGTCGCCGAGGTTCGTCTCTGCTTCGTCGACGGCGGCTTCTGACTTGACGATGGTGGCGGAAATTCGTTCGATTTCACCGTTCGCCGCTTCGGCCTGCGCGCGAAGGCGGGACGACGCCGACACGAGTTCCGCGTTGCGTGCGTCCGCGGCACGAAGGTCGGCAAGCGCGGTTGAGGCAATCGTCTTGGCCGTCTGCAGTTCTTCCCGCAGTCGCTCTAACGCGTTTCGTCCTCGTTCGATGTCGGTCGAAATGCGTTCCAGACGCTGCTGTGCGTCATCGCGTTCACCGGTCAACTCGATGCGGGACTGCTGGGCGCCGTGTCCACCGCGCAGAACGAATCGGGTGAGCACCTCGCCCGAACGGGTAACGACGGTTGCCGAATCGGCTAGTCCCGCCGACACAATGGCCGGCCAACCCGCGCGAGCCGCGTCAAGATTGGACGCGATGTAGGTGTTCGCGAGAACGCCGCGGATACCCGCTGGACCATCGACGACCGACGCAGCAGACTCGAGTCCAGCAATGTCGCGAACGGACGGTGCGGCGCCTTCGCTGTCGGCGAGGACAACCTCGACTCGGCCAGCGTTGGTTTCGGTCGCGTGGAGAAGAGCGTCGATCGCCGAGTCGCGAGAGTCGGCGAGGATCGCATCGGCGAGACCGCCGAGCGCTGCAGCGATGGCGGCTTCGTAGCCGGAGCGCACGGTGATGTTGTCGGCAACGAGACCGCGGATTCCACGGCGACCGGTGACCGAATCACGACCGTCGCGCGATTCGAGAGCCTGTGACAGCGCCGACACTCGGGCGGCGAGTGCGTCACGTTCGCGTTCCTGCGTGTGCAGTTCCTCGCGGGACGAGTCGAACTGCGACTGCAACGTCAGAACCTTCGCGTCCGCGGTGGTGACCGCTTCCTCAAGGTCCGAGTTCGTTCCGCCCTCCGGCGCCTCGATTTCGGCGAGCGCCGATTCGGCCTCCGCCAAGCGAATGCGGGCGGCTTCACGCTGGTTCTCGTTGCGGAGTTGTTCGCCCTGAGCCGATGCGACTCGCGAACGAGCGAGGTCAATACGGCTTTCGAGGTTCGCGCGATCGATGTCGTGCTGGGAAATCTTCTGGCCCTGCTCGGCGATGTCCTGGTCGACGTTGTCGAGCTTGGCGGCGGCGGTTGCCGTTGCCGCCGCGGCGGCCCCGACACGGCCTTCGATCTCGGTCAGACTCGCCTCGAGCGTTTCGACCTCGGCGCGGGCGGCATCCACCATCTCGTCCGAAATCGCCAGCAACGGCGTCGCTTCGGCAATATCCTGCGACAGCAGCGTGATCCGGTCACGAATGATTTGGTTGAGAGTACGGAATCGTTCGCGGACCTGTTCAAGATCGAACGCGATACGACGGGTTCCGTCCAGGGAATCCGACGTCAATTCCTGTTCGAGCATGCGCAGGCGAAGCGTGACCTGCTCCAGTTGCTCAGTGACGACGATGCGTTCGGTTTGACGTTCCGACTCACTGCGCTGGTTGTCGTCAATATCGCGACGCAAGGACACGACGTCGTCGGCAAGGATGCGGGCACGCGCATCGCGAACGACCGCACCGATGTTCTGGGCTTCGCGCGCCATCTCGGCCTGCTTACCCAGAGGCTTGAGCTGACGACGGATTTCGCCCGACAGGTCAGTCAGTCGCGTGAGGTTCGCCTGCATCGCATCGAGTTTGCGAACCGTCTTTTCCTTGCGGCGACGGTGCTTGAGGATTCCGGCCGCTTCTTCGATGAAGCCGCGACGATCTTCCGGCGTCGCCTGCAGAACAGTGTCGAGTCGGCCCTGACCGACGATGACGTGCATTTCGCGACCAAGTCCCGAGTCCGAGAGAAGTTCCTGGACGTCGAGAAGTCGACATGATTCGCCGTTGATCGCGTAGTCGCTCTGGCCGCTGCGGAACAGCGTGCGGGAAATCGTAACCTCGGTGTATTCGATCGGCAATGCGCCGTCCGAGTTGTCGATAGTGAGGATGACTTCGGCGCGACCGAGAGGTCCTCGAGTCGAGGTTCCCGCGAAGATGACGTCTTCCATCTTGCCGCCGCGGAGAGTCTTGGCACCCTGTTCACCCATGACCCACGCGAGTGCGTCAACGACGTTCGACTTTCCCGAACCGTTCGGACCGACGACAGCGGTCACGCCGGGCTCGAAGTCGAAGGTGGTCGGCTGCGCGAACGACTTGAAGCCCTTGAGAGTCAGGGACTTCAGGTGCATGGGTTCTATTATCGCGGTTAGCGGGTGCGCCGCTGGCACCGAGGGCAGAAGTGCGATGAGCGATTTTGCCACGGTTCACGGACGATTGCGGTTCCGCACCGAGGACACGGCTTACCTGTCTGGCCGTAGGCGTTGAGGGACACATCGAAATAACCGGATTCGCCGTTGACGTTGACGTACAACGAATCGAAGGACGTCCCCCCGACATCGAGGGCCGAGCGCATCACCGTGCGCACCGCCTCGAGAAGTTCGCGGTATTTGGCTGGCGAAACGCGGTCTGCCGGAGTCGCGTAATGCACGCGCGCCAACCACAGCGCCTCGTCGGCGTAGATGTTCCCGATACCCGAGACGATTTCTTGGTTGAGAAGTGCCGTTTTGACGGCGACCGTCCTCGAACGCAATCGAGCGATGAGTGCGGCATCGTCCACTGCAGGATCGAGCACGTCGCGCGCAATGTGGGCAACCTGGCTCGGTATAGTCGTGTCCGGTCCCCCGAATCCGGCGGGCAACCCGTCGGCCGTCGGGCCAACGACATCGAGCGCAAGCGACCCGAAAAGTCGCTGATCGTGGAACGCCACGGGCGATCGTCCGTTCAACAGCAGTCGCACGCGTTCGTGCTTGGGCGAATCATCACCGAGTACGCGAATCTGTCCGCTCATCCCGAGGTGCACGACAAGCGCTTCTCCCGAATCAAGCGGGCACCACATGAATTTGCCGCGACGAACGGCGGCGAGCACGGTGCGGCCCGTGAGCCGATCCGCGAAGTCCCGCGCGCTTCCCGGGTGACGTTTGAGAGCCCGCGAATCGAAAACGGTGACCGCGTCAATCCGTGCGCCGACGAGATGACGTTCCAGCCCTCGACGAACGACCTCGACTTCGGGGAGTTCTGGCACGTTAGGCGCCCGACAGAGCCGTCCACGCAGCGAGCGCTGCGATGCCTTCGGCGGCCTTCTTACTTGTGCCTTCACCGGAACCGTGGACAGTGCCGTCAACCGTCACCCTCGCGACGAAGCGTCGGGCGTGGTCCGGCCCGGCGGCTTCGATTGAATATTCGGGTTTGCCGACGCCCAGTCGATCGCACAGTTCCTGTAGTTCCGTCTTCGGATCCATGGATGCACCGAAACGGTCAACGTCGTCGAACAACGGGTCGACGAGTCGCAATACGAACGACGTAGTCACGTCCTGACCAAGGGTGAGGAAGGCGGCACCGATGAGAGATTCGATGACATCCGCCAGAATCGATGACTTGTCGAACCCGCCCGTTGCAACTTCACCGTTGCCGAGTCTGATGAACGGACCGATGTCGATGCGTCGAGCGATTTCGGCGAGCGCCACAGTCGACACCAGCGCGGCGCGGCGCTTGGCCAGTTCGCCCTCGGGCAGGTCGGGGAATCGCTCAAAGAGTGCAATGGTGACGACTTGTTGAAGGACCGCGTCACCGAGGAACTCGAGTCGTTCGTAATGTGAATCACCGTGTTCGTAGGCATACGAGCGATGTGTCAGTGCCCGCGAGAGAACATCCGCGGGAATGTCCACGCCCAGAATCCCCGCGAGGTCGGCGGGGTTGCGGAATTCGGGAGTGTTCGTCATGGAAACAGAACAGCGCGCCGGGGATCAAACCGTCGGCGCGCTGTTGGAAGTCCTGTATTAGACGTCGGCGACCTTGCGGCCCTTGTACTCAAGGAAGAGCTCAGTGCCAACCGAGTCGGTGACAACCTTCGCGCGGTGCGGGAGGCTGTACACGGTGCGTCCGTTCTCGACAGTCTTGACGAGCTTGGGGGCTTCCGCCTTCCACTGCGAACGACGTGAACGAGTGTTCGAGCGCGACTGCTTGCGCTTGGGAACTGCCATGGTTATGTCCTCTTTTTGGCGGCCGGTTTGCTGGCCGTGGTCTTGTCGGAGGAAGCAAGTGCTTCCAATGCCGCCCACCTGGGATCGATGGTTTCGGCGTTCTGAGCGCGCGGTTCCGTCAGTTTCTCGCCCGTTTCTGGGTCAAGACCTAGACAGTCCTCGTCGCACAGAGGTTGGAACGGTAGTGACACCACCACCGCGTCTCGAACGAGCGGTTCACAATTCACGTGATTATCGTGGACCGAAAATTCAAGTTCCTCTGTAGGAGAATACGCGAAAAGTTCCTGGAATTCCACTCGGACCGGAATGGTCACGGGGTCGAGACAACGAACGCACTCCGCAGTGGCCTCGCTTTCGATGTCGGCGCTGACGAGAATGCCGTCGTGGAGGCCTTCGAGTCGAACGTCGACGGAAACCGTTTCGCCGGCGGGAATGTAGGCGATCCCTTCACCCCAACGTTCGGTGAGCTTCTCGTCAAGGCGCACCTCACGCTCTTCACCAATGCGGTGAGAGACATCGAACACGTTGATGTGAAACGGGGCGGTGGGGTGGTTCTTCACCCTTTAAGGTTACCCGCGTTTCAGGCGAAGTCACCCGACGCCATGAACCGCGAGACGGCAGCCGGCACGTACGGGGAGACGTCGCCGCCGAGCGCCGCAACTTGGCGGACGAGCGATGACGAGACATGGTTGTGTGCCGGATTTGGCAGCAGGAAGACGGTTTCGACCGAAGCGAGGTCACGGTTAACGATTGCCATCGGCGTTTCGTACGTCACGTCGACTTCTGAACGGATTCCCTTGACGAGGACATTCGCGCCAACTTCTTGGCAGTAATCGACCAACAGGCCGACACTCCAGTTGGTGACAACAACACGATCGGCGATTCCCTCATCACGCAACGCCTCTTCGATGAGTTCGACACGGCGAGCGACCGGCAACATCGCGGTCTTGGCGGGGTTATGCACGACGACGACGTGAACCTCGTCGAAAATGTTTCGCGCACGTTCGATGACATCCAAGTGACCAAGCGTCACGGGGTCGAACGACCCGGGAACAACGGCAAGCGACGTCATGCCCCCAGCGTATCGGCGGGACACCGTCGGTGTCACGCTTTGCCGAGGAATTCCCGTTCGCGCTGTGACAGTCGGCGATCGACCGCGTCGCGAAGTGCCGGGTGGTGGGACAGGCTCGGGTCGGCGGTGACGAGCGGCTCGGCAGCTTCGCGTGCCGCCTCGATGACGGGTCCGTCGATGGCCACGCGCAACAGCGCAAGGCCACTGCGGCCACCCGATTGTCGTTCGCCGAGAACGTCGCCTTCGCGGCGCAGTTCGAGGTCTTTCTGTGCGAGTTCGAAACCATCCAGTGTTGATGCGACGGCGTCGACGCGTTCGCGGGCGAGTGTCCCATGCTCGGCAGTCGTGACGAAGAGCGCAAGCCCAGGGACGCCGCCTCGCCCAACGCGACCGCGCAACTGATGCAATTGGCTGACCCCGAATCGGTCGGAGTCGAGAACCACCATCGTCGATGCGTTCGGAACATCGACGCCGACCTCGATCACCGTCGTTGCGACGAGAACATCAATCTCGCCCGCGGCGAAGGCGCGCATGGTGGCGTCCTTTTCGTCCGCTGACATTCGGCCGTGAAGCGGCTCGACTCGACGACCGGGAAGCGATTGGCGGGCAACCGGCAGGGTTTCCGTCACCGAATGACGTGCTGCGGTGACGGGCGCATCATCGAGAAGTTCCGCTTCGGTGTCGTCCGTTGTCGGGTCGATCGCGGAACAAACAATAAACGCCTGACGACCCTGGTCCAGTTCTTCGCCGAGACGGCTCCACACGCGCGGCCACCAACCCGGTTTGTCGGCGAGTGGAACGACGTGTGACTGAATCGGTGCGCGACCGGCCGGCATCGTGCGGATTGTTGAAATGTCGAGGTCACCGAACACCGTCATCGCGACTGTTCTCGGAATCGGCGTCGCTGTTAGAACGAGCGTGTGCGGTGACGTGCCCTTCTGGCGAAGGGTGTCGCGCTGTTCGACACCGAATCGGTGTTGCTCGTCGATCACGACGAGGGCGAGGTCGTTGAACTGGACGGTGTCGGACAGGAGTGCGTGAGTGCCGATGACGAACCGCGCCGCGCCACTCGCGATGGCAAGATTGGCGCGCTTCTTTTCGGCGGCAGGCAGACCCCCGACGAGCAGTGTCGGATTGAGATCCTCGGCGAGGGTCCCCAGTGTCGCGGAAATCGAACGGGCGTGCTGGGTCGCCAGCACCTCGGTCGGAGCAATGAGTGCGGCTTGACCGCCGTCCTCGATCGCGGTGAGCATCGCGCGGATGGCGACGAGCGTCTTACCCGAACCCACTTCACCCTGAACGAGTCGGTGCATCGGGTGCGCCTGTGCCATGTCGCGGTCAATGTCGTCGCCGACCGTTCGCTGGTCGGCAGTGAGTTCATACGGCAAGGCCGCATCGAAGGCCGCGCGCAGAGCGGCGGGAGTGCGGGGGACCGACGCCGCCGCCTTGTGGCGTGCACGGTCTCTAAGCAGCGCAGTTTGCACGAGGAACGCTTCGTGGAATCGCAGGGTCTCGCGCGCGGCTCGCCAGTCGTCGTGAACGGCCGGTCGGTGAATCGCGAGCAGCGCCTCGCGCAGGTTCAATAGTCGGCGCTCACTGCGGAATTCCTCGGGGACGGGATCAGGCAATTCCGGGAGGACATCGAGAATCACGCCCAGCGAACGCGCAATCTGCCAGGAGGCGACCGTGCTCGTTGCAGGATAAATCGGGATGGGGGTCGACGCCCACTGCGCCGCCACTTCGTCAGTCACGCTCTCATCCGCATCGAACAGTTCGTAATCGGGGTGGGTCAGCTGACGCGTACCGCGGAATTCCGAAACCTTCCCCGCGAAGATTCCCCGCGCTCCCGTTCGAAGATCACGAGCACGCCACGCCTGATTGAAAAACGTCAACGACAAGCGCCCAGTGCCGTCAGTGATGATGACCTCGAGCAATGAGCCCTTGCGCCCGTTCATCGGGCGATTGTTGACGCGGACGACCTCGGCGACGATCGTCACCGACTCGTCGAGAGGCAGAGCATCGAGCGCCGTGAGTTCGCCGCGTTCCGCATACCGCCGCGGGTAGTGGCCGAGAAGCCCGCCGACCGTATCGAATCCGAACGCCTTCGTCAGAGCTTTTGCCGTCTTCTCGCCGAGGACCTGCGTGAGTGGCAGGTCACAAAAGTCGACGGTTTCGGGCACAGGCTCACGCTACCGCCGACCACCCGCCACACGGTCGATTGACAGCGACGCCGATAGCCTTGACGCGTGACTCGAATCATCGCGGGCAAGGCCGGAGGACGCACCATTTCGGTGCCGCCGTCGGGCACACGTCCGACGAGTGACCGCGTTCGGGAAGCGATCTTTTCGCGCGTCGAATCGTGGGCGGACATCGCCGGTTCGCGTGTGCTGGACCTCTTCGCCGGCAGCGGCGCCCTCGGACTCGAGGCCGCATCGCGCGGCGCACGATCGGTTGATTTCGTCGACAACGCCGACAAGGCGGTTCGGGTGATCGGCAAAAACATCGATGCCGTCCAGCCATCAATTCCCGATTGCGTGATGCGTGCGCACCGCGTTTCGAGCACTGCGTATCTCGAAAGTGCCGCGCACGAATGGGACCTCGTTTTCATCGACCCGCCCTACGACCAGGTGAACTCGATTCTGGAACGCACGCTCGAACTGTTGGTGCCGCGGTTGTCTGCCGATGCACTCGTCGCCGTCGAACGCGCGACCCGTGATCCGGAACCCGCGTGGCCTGCGGGATACGAAATCTTGACGCCGAAGTCGTACGGCGAGACGACGGTTTACTGGCTCGGCGCGGAATAGTCCGCGAAAGGGTCCCAGCCGCCACGCGCATCGAACGCAACTCCGTCGACACGGACGCCCCCGCCCGCGGTGACGCGACCGACCACGGTGAAACCCGTCGGTAGCGTTGCGAGTGGGGGAAAACTCGCGAGCATGGCGTGGTCCTCTCCGCCCGTGAGAGCGTCGAGAGAACCGATTGCGGCAAGGTCAAAGTCGATGGCGACACCGCTTGCGGTGGCGATGCGACGCGCGTCCAAGACGAGCCCGTCCGACACGTCCATCATCGCGCTGGCGCCAGCGAGAGCAGCGGCTCGGCCGGCGGAAATCGGAGGTTCCGGACGTAACTGCGCACCGATGTCGACGGGGTGGGATGCCCACAGTTTTGCCACTTCTGCGGCGTTGGGCTGGCCGTTCACCATTCCGTATTCGAAAAGCAGGTCGAGTCCCCGCTTTGCGTGGCCGAGGGCACCGGCGACCGCGACGATGTGACCGATGCGCGCACCGGCTCGGGTGACGGGCTCGACACCGTCGAATTCACCCGTTGCCGTCACGGCGAGCATGGCCACGGGCCCCGTCGACAAGTCACCACCGACAACACCACACCCTGGCGCGAGAATCGCGGCGGCGTCACGAAAGCCGCGAGCAATATCCTCGACAAATGCGACCGGGGTGGATTTGGGGGCCGCGAGACCGACAACGAGGGCGGTGGGTGTGGCACCCATCGACGCGACGTCGGCAAGGTTCGTGGCACACGCCTTCCACCCGATGTCGTAGCCCGTCGAGAGTCCGATGATGAAGTCGGGTCCCTCAATCATGAGATCGGTCGTCAGTGGAACACGTCCGTCCGGAACCGTGATGATGGCGCAATCGTCTCCTGGCCCTAGAACCGTTCGGTCCGAGGACGGCAGTAGCGGGAAAATCCGCGCGAGGGTCGCGCCCTCTCCGAGGTCGCCGATGGTGTCCGCCGCTGTGCCCACGGAACAACGGTAGCCTGAAAGAGATGCACCTACGACTTGTTCTCCCCAGTTTCGCGCTCGTCCTCACTCTGGCGGGTTGCGCGGGAACTGTCGCGTTGCAACCCGCGGACGACGCCAACAACCCCGGCTGCGCCGAGGTGATGGTGCGACTTCCCGACACAATCGCCGGTGCCGAACGACGCACAACAAACGCTCAATCGACTGCCGCGTGGGGTGACCCCGCGACCATCATCCTGCGGTGCGGCTTGGTGTCCCCCGAGGCGTCCTCGCTGCCGTGCTTCAGCGTTAACGGGATCGATTGGTTGCGCGATGACTCACAGGCGCCGACCTACCGTTTCATTACGTTCGGGCGAACGCCAGCAACGGAAGTCCTCATCGATTCGACCGCAGCGAGCGGCACGGGCGCCATCGATGCCCTCGGAACCTCTGTCGGTTCTGTGCCCGCAACGTCGAAGTGCCTCGCGGCCGACGACGTCTTCGGGAATTAAAGACCGAGCAGCTTCGCCGAGATTCCGCCGGCGGCACGAAGTGCGACGCCTCCACCGTGTCCGGCTTGCGGGAAAACCACTCGGCGGTCGCGGGCCTCGGTCAGAGCGTCACGGATGACAGTCAGCGCCGGGTGCTTCGGCGCCCACAGGTACAGCGACAGCGCGCCAGGGATGGAGTTGACCTCGTTGACGAACATCTCGCCTGTCGCCTCATCGAGCAACAGGTCGACACGGACAAGACCCGTCAGTCGCGTGACATCAGCAACGGCGCGCGCCAATTTTTCCGCGGTGTCGTGAATGGCCTGCGGGTAGTTCGCGGGGAACTCACGGGGTGCACTCGTCAATCCCGCCTCGGAACCGGAGCCCCCCGCAAGGTACTTCTCGGCATACGAATAGAGTCCCGACTCCCCGCCACCGCGAAGAGGCTTTTCGAGGTCGGTGATTTCTAGTGTCGGGTACGTGCGGAAGCCAATGTTGAGGTCGACAAGTGCGGGGCGATACGGCTCGAGGACGGCGCCGTTCTTGAGGTGCGGCGAATTCTTTGCAAGTACGCGCGCGGTCGCCAGATCATCAGCGATTTCGATGCCGATGGACGAACCACCGAAGCGCGGCTTGACGATGTAGGGGCCGGCGAACCCGGGTTCGGCGGTGTCCGATACTGCCCGGCGCTGGAGAGTGGGGATTCCCGCGGATTCCATGAGGCCGCCGAACGCGAGCTTGTCCATTCCGACAGCACCAGCGAAAAGCGTCGATCCCGTCGCCGGAATACCCATCGCGTCAAAGATGGCGGCGGCGCCGCCACCCTCGCCCGTTCCGCCATGGAAACAGAGCAGAGCGGCCTCGATGTCGAGTAGTCCGCTGCCGAACGATTTCTTCGCCGAAAAACCGGGTTCGGGCGAGAGACGCACGTCGAGGGACTTGGAGTTCTTGGGTGCACCTTCGAGGTAGTCGCTGGCCTCGGTTCCGTTGGGTACGAGGAACCACTCGCCCGACGGTGCCCAATAGATGGGGTGAACCTCGTCGCCCGCACCAGTGAGAACGCGCTCGGCCTGAAGTCCCGTGAGAATCGAGATCTCGTGTTCGGGGCTCGGCCCGCCAAACACGACGGCCCAGGGTGCGTTACTCAATCAGGGGTCCCGTCTCGCTCCCCCGCCCCGGAGCTCGTTTTACGCGAAATGATCGGGCAGGTCGTTCTCTACGAGAATAACGCCCGTAGCCCCAGCACGCTGGAGCGCTTCCTTCATCGCGTCCGCCCGTTTCGCGAACAATTTCGCACCGGGGAAGCCCGCAAGAAGTGCCGGGCGGTTCGTGTACCCAACGATGAAGAGTTCCGCACCAACTGCGGCGACCTGTTCTGCCAACGTGCGATTACGTTCGACCTGGACCGGACCGAGTTCGATCATGCCCGGAGTGATGACGATAAAGGGTCCACCGCGCTCTGCGGCCATCGCCGCTCCACCCTCAACCGCTCGGGCTGCACCGCTGGGGTTTGCGTTGTACGAGTCGTCGATGATGATCGCGCCTGTCGGTGCTTGCTGGGGTTCTGCGCGGTGAGCGGCGTTCGGCAGCGACGACAGTCGCGGCGCCATGGCGGACAGTGGCACGTCGAGCGCGTGAGCGATACCCATTGCGACGGCGAGGTTCACCGCGTGCCCAACTCCGGGGATTTCGACGGGAACCGTCTCGCCTTCTATCGTCGCGGTGGACGCGACCGGGTCGATGGTGACGTCGGCGGGAATTCCCGATGCCGAGACGCGAACGACTCGCTTGCCCTCGGATTCGTTGCGGTCCGCGAGCGCCGCCAGGTCGGGGTCGTCGATGGGGAGCACAACGGTCTTCGCCTGCTCGGTGATTTCACTCTTGGCCCGCAGGATTGTCTCGCGGTTCTTCATGCGCTCGAGGTGCGCCTCGCCAATTGTCGTGATTGCGGCGATGTCCGGCGGGTATGACTTCGACAATTCGCGAATATCGCCCTCTTTGTAGACGCCCATCTCGGCCACGAAAACCTCCGTGCCGGGCGTCAACTTGTCGTTCACCGCACGGGCAAGACCGAGCAGGTTGTTGAACGAGGCCGGGCTGGGTACGACCGAATACTTGGCGCCGACGAGGTGGGCGATGTACCCCTTGGTCGACGTCTTGCCGTACGAGCCGGTCACGGCGACGACCGTCGGGTTGACCTGGCGAAGTTTCTTCTGTGCGGCGACCAGCCACTTCGTGGACATCGCCTTTTCGATGGGCGCCATGATCGCAAGTGCGAGGTCCATGACGATGGGGAGGGTTCGAGCGTGCACCCAACCAACGAGGACGATAACAATAATCGTTCCGCCACTCTGGATATACCCAGCGCTCGGCAGCTCAGTGAATTGAGTTTGCAGGAAATACGCCCCCAACATTCCGAAGACGGAAACCACGATGAGCAGGAAGTCCCATGCCAATTCGAGGACGAAAAACACCGGCGCGAGTCGCTTGGCACGGGCAGTCCATGCCAGTTTCGAGGATGTTCCTCGGAACCCGAGGCCCCACGGCCACAACGTTCCGAGTCCGAGGGCGATGACGAAGAACACGGCGATGGCGATGTCGGGGGCACTGTCGGTGCCGATTCCCGCTGCGGCGATCGGGTACCCCATCGTCGCAACGATTGCGGGCACAAATAGCGAGACCTTGCCCCATCGGGTGTTGCGCAGCCACTGGCGTGCAATGCGGTTCGTCCACGCCGGGATGTAGTGCTCACGTTGGGCTACGCGAATCCACTTGATTGTCGACACAGCCGCCGCGATCACCATCGCCGGGAGTACAAGAATCCAGAACAATTGCGAACCCATCATCGGAGCGCCTCCTCGACAGCGTTTCGAACAGCGGCACCGAGCGCAGGGGTCAGTAGGTGGGCTTCCCCAGGAACGACTGTCCATTGCGCGCCACGAATTCGTTCCGACGCGACTTTGCCTGCGGCGGTCGACGCTGCCGTGTCATTTTCGCCCCAGACCATCCACGTCGGGGTCGAAATCCGCGCGAGGTCGTCGTCGTAGTTTTCGTTCACGGTCTTGACCATGATGTCGCGCATGACGCCCTGTGCGTTGTTGTAGTCGGCGCTTCCCGCCTTACGGCGACGGGCCTCCATCGCGGTGTCCGACAGAATGCCGACACGGTTCGCCCAACGCGCGAGGCGGTATGACAGTTTCGGCTTTGTCGTGGGCGCAAGGCGAACCAACGGCGCTCCGGTCAGGACAAGTCCCGAGACAAGTTCAGGTCGTTTCGCCGCAAGACGGGCCACGATTCGACCGCCGAACGAGTGCCCGACGAGGACGACGGGTGCGAACGGTTCGATGGCCTCGGCGATGAGATCGGCGTACTCGGGCGTCCCCCATGCGGTGTCCGGCACCGCGGTCGGTCCGAACCCGGGCAGGTGGACTGAAACTGCGTCAAGACCTGCGAGGACTGGCACGAAATCCGCGCCGGTTCGCCCCCACCCGTGGAGCGCGACAACGCGCGGCGGAAACTCCCCGATGCGCTCGGCGAGCACCCGACCGTCAGCGAGCGCCTGAATAGCCACTACTCCTCCGCCGGTCCGCTCTTGTCGGTGGCGAGGTGCGGTGCGAGTTCGCGCGGGTCGAGGGTTCCACGCAGAACCTGCTGAACCTGGGTCACAATCGGCATCGAGATGCGCTTCGCCTTGGCAAGGTTGAGGATCGGGTCGACCGAACCAAGACCTTCCGCGGTCTGATCCATCTGGCGAATGACCATGTCGTACGAATATCCCTGGCCGAGAAGTCGCCCGGCGGTGTTGTTGCGTGAGAGGGGTGATTCGCAAGTAGCGATGAGGTCGCCGAGCCCGGCCAATCCCCACATAGTCTCGGGTTTGGCGCCGTACGCGGCGGCGAAGGCGGACAGTTCCGCCAACCCGCGGGTGATGATGGACGCCTTTGTGTTGTCACCGTATCCGACACCGTCCGCGATGCCGACGGCGACGGCGATGAGGTTCTTCAGCACCCCGCCAAACTCGGTGCCAATGACATCGTTGTTCGTCAGCGAGGTGAAGTAGTGGTTGGTTGCCATCGATGCGATCGCCGCGGCGACCTCTTGGTTTTCGGATGCGACAACCGAAGCGGAGGGTTCTTCCTTCGCGATTTCGAGGGCGAGGTTCGGTCCGGAGAGGACCGCGATGCGATCGACGGAAACGCGTCCCGCATCGGCGATGACTTCGCTCATTCGCTGACCGGTGGAACGCTCAACACCCTTCATCAACGAGACAACGGGGACCTCATCCCCCAATAGCCCGTCGACTTCTTCGAGCAACCCACGAAGCGACTGCGACGGGACTGAGAGAAATATGGCTTCGGCACCAGCGAGAGTGACAGGCAATGAACTCGACGCGGTGAGGTTGAGTGGCAGGTTGACACGTTGCAGGTAGCGAGTGTTTCGGTGGGTTTCGTTGATCTCGCGCGCGATTTCATCGCGACGAGCCCACACCTGAACGGAGTTGCCAGCGTCAGCCAGCACCTTGGCGAATGTGGTTCCCCACGCTCCCGCTCCGAGTACCGCGACCGTCGTCATGAGAACTTCCCTGTCGTTGTCTGGTTGTGTTCGACCGGATCCCAACGCTTTTCGGGCGCCTTCTCGCCACGCAATTGCGCCTGCAGGTCGGTGATGGCGTTCATGAGAATGAGGGTCGCCTGGTTGAGGACCTTCTGGTCGATCGGTTTGCCCTTGAACGCGGACAGGTCAATGGGCTTGCCCATGAGGACCGTGATGGGCGTTCGCGGGAAGAATCGAATCTTGCCCGAGTAGCGGGGCATGAGAATCTGTGTTCCCCAGTGCGCTGCGGGAATCAACGGAATGTCACTTTCCAATGCCATGCGAACTGCGCCGGTCTTGCCCCGCATGGGCCAGAGTTCAGGGTCACGTGTCAACGATCCCTCGGGGTAAATGATGACACCGTTACCTTCGATGGCGAGGGTGCGCGCGGCCTTCATCGGTCCGAGAGCACGCTGACCGCCCTCGCGGTCGACGGGAATCTGACCCAACCAACGCAGGGCCGCGCCAAGAACGGGGACCTTGAACAGCGACGCCTTCGCCATGAAGCGAGGCGTGCGGCCGCTCTTCCACACCGCGATGCCCATGATGACGGGGTCAATGGCGCTGAAGTGGCACGGCGCGACAATAAACGGCCCCGACTTGGGAAGGTTCTCGTCGCCGCGAACACGAATGCTCGAAATGAGACCCATCAGGGGCAGAACAATGCCAGCGATGAAGCGCCATTTGAACGCACGGTCAATCGTAGCCATGTTCCGCCTTCCCAGCGAAAGCCTAGTCGGCGAGTTCGAAATCGGCGCCGAGGTCGCGCAGTTTGTCGATGAAGTGCTCGTAACCTCGCGCGATGATTCCCACGTTCGAGATGGTGCTGGTTCCGTCGGCCGCAAGCGCCGCGATGAGGTGGGAGAACCCACCGCGAAGGTCGGGAACACGAATGTCCGCTCCGTGCAGAGCGGTCGGCCCGGTGATG
Organism: Actinomycetota bacterium; assembly: GCA_039800905.1. Lineage (GTDB taxonomy): Bacteria > Actinomycetota > Actinomycetes > Actinomycetales > Microbacteriaceae > MWH-TA3. The sequence goes on from JBDLPW010000015.1 coordinate 25,525, forward strand.
ACGGCGGCTTGTTCGAGCGCACGGCGAGGAACACGGCGCGTGATGGACGCGATGCCGTCCTGGTGGACGACGATGTCAGCACCCATCGCATTGAGCGAGTCGGTGAACCCGAAACGGTTTTCGTAGACGGTTTCGTGGATGATCGACTGACCCTCGGCCTGCGTCAGTGCGACGACGAGCGGCTGTTGCCAGTCAGTCATGAATCCGGGGTGCACATCGGTTTCGACGACAACCGGGTTGAGCGTCCCGCCCGGGTGCCAGAAACGGATGCCGTCCTCCTGGACGTCGAAGCGCCCGCCGACCTTGCGGAACACGTTGAGGAAGGTAAGCAGTTCGGGTTGCTGTGCGCCCGCCACGAAGATGTCACCCTTGGTCGCAAGAGCCGCCGCCGCCCAGGAAGCAGCCTCGTTGCGGTCGAACAGTGCACGGTGAACGTACCCTCCGAGGCGATCGACGCCCTCAATGAAGATGGTGCGGTTCGGTTCGATCCAGATGATCGCGCCCATCTTCTGCAGGATCGCGATAAGGTCCATGATCTCGGGTTCGATCGCCGCGTTCTTCAGTTCGGTGACGCCTTCGGCGCGAACTGCCGACAACAGAACCTGTTCGGTCGCACCGACGGACGGGAACGGCAGTTCGATCTCGGCGCCGCGCAGTCGCTGGGGTGCGGTGAGGTGAATTCCCTGCGGCAACTTGGTGACGTGGGCACCGAACGCACGAAGTGCATCGAGGTGGAAGTTGATGGGGCGGTCACCGATGCGGCAGCCACCGAGGTCGGGAATGAAGGCCTCGCCCAGCTGGTGGAGCAACGGACCACAGAACAGAATCGGGATTCGGCTGGAGCCTGCGTGCGCGTCGATTTCCGCGAAGTGTGCGCTCGTGACATTCGATGGGTCGAGCGTCAGTTCACCGTCGGCAGTGTCGGTGACGCGAACACCGTGTGCTTCGAGCAGTCCACGAACGATGGCGACGTCCGAGATGGCGGGAACCCCGCGCAACACCGACGGTTCGTCACCGAGAAGCGCCGCGACCATCGCCTTGGTGACGAGGTTCTTGGCCCCGCGCACGTCGACTCGCCCGGTGAGGGGCTTACCGCCGTGAATGGTGATGGTGTCGACCGAGAGGCCGACCCTTTCGCCCTGACGGCGAGCGTCGTCGCTGAGGGAATTCATCGTGCAGGCAACGTCGTCGGGCGCCACGATTCTCGGCGCAATTCGAAGGAATCGATGTCGGCTTCGTGACGGAGGGTCAGCCCGATGTCGTCGAGGCCTTCCATGAGGCGCCAGCGGGTGTAGTCGTCAATCTCGAACGGACTCGTCACAGTTCCACACGTTACCGACCGTTCGACCAAATTGACCGTCACTTCGGTGCCGGGGTTTGTGTCGAGTTCCGCCCAGATCGCCTC
>JBDLPW010000016.1:0-25065 GCA_039800905.1 Actinomycetota bacterium
AGTTCACCGAAACCTCGCCGGTGATAGGCGTAACGGACACCAAGCACGTCGACGAAGCCTCCGTTTTCGTGAGCGTTGTCGTTCGAGCAAATGACGAAACCCGCGAGGTCACCGTTTGCGCGCAGCACGAACCTCCCGTTGGGATCCGCAGCTTCCGCATTCGTGTAATGCTCTATCCACATGTCGGCTGGACGTGGCATGAAGCCAAAATGGTGCGAGAACGCGTCTTGATGCGCTGCGTGGAGGTCACGAAAATCATCGTCGGAATTGACTGTCTCAATTGTGACGCCCTCAGGCAAACGCGGAAAGTCGTCGTTGTCGAGTTTGCGTGTCAGCAAGAAATAGCGTCGAAGCAATGAAAATCCGGTTGAGGTGAAAACGCGTGCCATTTCGTCATCGAGATAGTTGATTGTCGGCCAAACAACCCACCCATCAAATTCCCTTTCTGCGACGGAAAGGCACCAATCCCAAACCACACCGATTTGGGGAAAATTTGGGACTCGAAACAGTTCAATTTCAAGCCGTCGTCGTTGTGCATCGGGTTGGAGAGTCGCCCATGCGTTGATGATCCCGGTTTGGTCACACCAGACGAGATTGTGTGGTGTGTCGACATGACCGCGAAGAAGCTCGGCGGGCCACGCCGGACTCGCAGGCTTGTGTCGTGGATCAAAATGGCTCTCTTGAGAATCGATGAGATTACGAAGTTCGGCCAAATCACTGTGCTCGGGAACGCGAGTAGTGAAGCTCACGCAGCCGACCTCACCTTTTTGCGCACATACGGCTCACGATCACGACCAGCAAGGTACGAACCGGCGACGATCAGGGGCAAACCCACAACGATTCCCGTGGTGATTGGTTCACCAAGGAACAGCACGCCCAAGATTGCGGCGACCAGGAGGTTGATATAGGTGATGAGTGATGCGCGACGTGGACCGACCTCTTTGAGAAGAGCGAAGTAGATGATGAACGCGAGTGCGGAACACACAACGCCGAGAATGACGATTGCGATCCATGATTGTGGAGAAACTCCCGCGGCAAGATCCGCCGGGAAGGTCGACCACACGAACGGTAGGTAAATCACCGAGACCATCGCCATTGAGACGGCAGTGACTCCGAGAGTCGACGTGGTCGGCATTCGACGACTCGCGACAATCGGCGCCACCGCGTAACACACAGCGGTGAGGACCAGGAGCAAGGTCGGTCCCAGTTCAATGTGACCACTGAACGCATCAATCCCGATGAGCGAAACGACTCCGCTGAACCCGAGGACCAAACCGATAATCGTCAGAGGGTGGCCAGCGGCTTTATCTCCAAAGAAAACACCCATGATGGTCGCCGAGATGAATGGAATCGTCGTCATCATGAGCCCGACGAGGCTTGTCGGTACTGAACGCTCGGCTTCCGTAATGAAATACCACGGACCCACCATCTCCACGACGGCGAAGAAAAGGACCCACGGCCACTGCGCAAACGTTTCCCGAAGAACGCCGCGCTTGAGCGCGACCGGAAGAAGCAACAATGCGCCGATGGTGACACGCAACCACACGATCGTCGGAGTGGAAAAACTCTGCGCGGCGATCGCGATGAAAAAATAGGGGATTCCCCAGACCGTTCCCACGAGGGCAAACAGCATGACAGTGCGACGGTTCACGCGGGACTACTTCGAGTTACGTTCACTGCGCGCGTGTAACTCACGCAGAATCTCTTGGGTCTCGCGGTGCGCGGCCATGACCGCGGCATGAGTCTCTTCATCGCGTTTTTCTGTGCGGCGACCTTGCACGTTCTGGCCGACCATGATGATGGGGAGCAAGACGAGTTGAAGGAATGTCTGCGCAATCCACGCGACGATAATGACAGGATTGCCGGACGCGATTGCCCCGGGTAGTGAAATCAATGCAAGCAGCGAGAACGCGATTGCAGTCCACATCGTGCCAACCGCCGATGTAATTTTCTCGCCCATGGCTTCAAGCACATCACTGAAACGATCGACAAATCGAGGTGGGTTCTTACGTGGCACATCGCAAGTCTAGAACCTGGAAAAACAAACTCCCCGAGGTTCCCGGGGAGTTTGTGGTTTGTGGAGCCTAGGAGAATCGAACTCCTGACCTCCTGAATGCAAATCAGGCGCTCTACCAATTGAGCTAAGGCCCCCGAACCCTTGCGGATCCGAGTGGGGCTACCAGGACTTGAACCTGGGACCTCTTCGTTATCAGCGAAGCGCTCTAACCGCCTGAGCTATAGCCCCGAAACCTCAACGAGCCTATCAAAGAAACTTCGGCGGTGAAAATCGAGCCTAGTCGTTGGTGAACGCGACTCGAAGACCGCCGGTGATGCGCGCGATGTAGTTGAACGCGAGCGAGCCCAACGCACCGAGTGCGGTTCCGCAAATGACGTTGACGAGTGCGGTGAGCAACGTGAACACGATCATCGACGGGAACGACATGAGGTCGGTCAGTCCGAGGAAATCAACGCCGATCATGTCGCTGATTGTGCTGTTGACGATGTCGACGACACCGAGGATTGTGAGCAACAACCACGCGAGGAGATTGAAGACGAGGAGGATGACCGAGACGGACAGTGCGACGACGAAGGAGTTTCGGACCGCCGACCAAAAGTCGATGTGGACGAGGCGCAGGCGTACCTGCTTTGCGGGTGCCGACTTAGTCATTGGCGGGTGCTTCCGTTTCTATTGTCGCGGCTTCGGCCTGGTCGACCTCGGCTTCATCATCGTCTGACGTTGAGTCTAGATTACGCTCAGAGTTCCGGGCGATGGCGAGAATTCGGTCGCCCTCATCCGGTCGAGCGAACACGACACCCATGGTGTCACGACCCTTGGCGGGCACGCCGTCCACGTTGGAACGCACGACCTTGCCGCCCTCCATAATGACGAGTACTTCGTCACCATCGTCGACGATGAGTCCGCCGGTAAGTCCGCCTCGTTCGTCGGTCAACTTAGCGACCTTGATTCCGATTCCACCGCGGTTCTGGACGCGGTACTGTCCGACCTCGGTTCGCTTGGCGTACCCGCTTTCAGTCACGACGAAGACATAACCCGTGTCCGAGACGACGGCGGCAGACAACAGTTCATCGCCTGCTCGCAGCGCGATTCCCTTGACTCCACCCGTCTTGCGTCCCATTGGACGCAAGGTCGTGTCGTCCGCGGCGAAACGAATCGACATTCCCGCCTTCGATACGAGCAGGATCTCCGAATCTGAGTTCACAAGCATCGCGGACACAACAGTGTCGAGGTAGTTCGGCTGACCGTCCTCGTCGAGGACCGGCTTCCCGTCCTTGCCCTTTTCGACCGCGAGGTCGATTGCGAATACTCCACCCGCTCGGTTCGTGTTGTATTCCTGCAATTTAGTCTTCTTGATGATTCCCTTACGAGTCGCGAGAACGAGGTATTCGGACGCGTCGTAATTGGGAATGTCAACGATCTGTTCGACCGTCTCGTTCGGGAGAAGCGCAAGGAGGTTGGCGATGTGCTGACCCTTGGCGTCGCGGGCCGCCTCCATGACCTGGTGAGTCTTTGCGCGATAGACGCGACCCTTGTCGGTGAAGAACAAGAGCCAGTGATGCGTCGTGGTGACGAAGAAGTGCTGAACGACATCGTCTGCGCGAAGTGTTGCACCTTTAATTCCCTTGCCCCCTCGCTTCTGCGAACGGTAGTTGTCGCTGCGGGTGCGCTTGATGTACCCACCGCGGGTAACCGTGACGACCATCTCTTCGACCGGAATGAGGTCTTCATTGGTGAGGTCGCCCTCGCCGGCAACAATTGCGGTACGTCGGTCATCACCGAACTTATTGACGATCTCGGTGAGTTCAGTGGAGACGATCTCTCGTTGAATATCCTCGCTGGCAAGAATCGCCTTGAATTCGGCGATGAGTTTTTCAATTTCGGCGGCCTGGTCAAGAATCTTCTGTCGTTCGAGTGCTGCAAGGCGGCGCAACTGGAGGTTGAGGATCGCAGTTGCCTGAACCTCGTCGATCTTCAGCAATTTGATGAGCCCGTCGCGAGCGTCTTCGACGGTCGGCGACTTGCGGATGAGCGCAATGACCTCGTCGAGCGCGTCCAGCGCCTTGAGGTATCCGCGCAAAATGTGGGCGTCCGCTTCCGCCTTATTGAGTCGGTACTGGGTTCGGCGAACGATGACTTCGATCTGGTGCTTGACCCACAGGGTGATGAACTGGTCAATCGTCAGCGTGCGCGGAACACCGTCGACGATCGCGAGCATGTTCGCTCCGAAGTTTTCCTGCAGTGATGTCTGTCGATACAGGTTGTTGAGGACGACCTTTGCGACAGCATCACGCTTGAGCACGATGACGAGTCGCTGACCGGTTCGACCCGACGATTCATCGCGGATATCCGCGATCCCTTGAATTTTGCCTTCCTTGACGAGCTCGGCGATGCGAATCGCGAGATTGTCCGGGTTGACCTGGTATGGCAGTTCCGTCACCACGAGGCAGGTGCGACCGTGGATTTCTTCGGTCTCAACGACGGCACGCATCGTGATCGATCCGTGTCCGGTGCGATATGCGTCCTGGATACCGCGGTTGCCGAGAATCTGGGCGCCAGTCGGGAAGTCCGGTCCCTTGACGCGTTCGAGGATTGCGCCGAGGAGTTCTTCGCCGGTTGCGGTCGGGTTAGCGAGGTGCCACAGTGCCGCCTCGGAAACTTCGCGCAGGTTGTGCGGTGGAATGTTCGTCGCCATACCGACGGCGATACCGACGGATCCGTTAACGAGCAGGTTGGGGAATCGGCTCGGCAAAATCGACGGTTCCTGGGTGCGACCGTCGTAGTTGTCCTGGAAATCGACGGTGTCCTCGTCGATGTCACGCACCATCTCCATCGCGAGCTGCGCCATGCGCGTCTCGGTGTATCGAGGTGCCGCTGCACCATCGTTTCCGGGCGAACCAAAGTTTCCCTGGCCTGCAGCCAGGGGGTAACGGAGGCTCCACGGCTGGACGAGTCGGACGAGCGCGTCATAGATCGCCGAGTCACCGTGAGGGTGGAACTGACCCATGACGTCACCCACAACACGCGAGCATTTCGAGAACGCCTTGTCCGGCCGGTAGCCGCCGTCGAACATCGCGTAAATCACACGGCGGTGAACTGGCTTGAGTCCGTCACGGACGTCGGGAAGTGCACGTCCGACGATGACGCTCATCGCGTAATCGAGGTACGACCTCTGCATCTCCATCTGGAGATCAACTTGTTCGATGCGTTCGATTTCGTCGCTCATGGTGTCTCTTCCGCGCTTCGACTAGATGTCGAGGAAGCGCACGTCTTTCGCGTTCTGCTGGATAAAGGTTCGGCGGGCACCGACGTCTTCGCCCATCAAGGTTGAGAAGACGCCGTCCGCAATCGCCGCGTCGGCGAGGGTGACCTGCAAGAGTGTGCGGCTTTCGGGGTTCATTGTGGTGTCCCACAATTCCTGGTGATTCATCTCACCGAGACCCTTGTATCGCTGGATGCCGTTGTCCTTTGGCAACTTCTTGCCGGCCTTCGTTCCTTCGGCAACCAGGGCATCGCGCTCACGGTCTGAATACACGTATTCGTGTTCCGAGTTAGTCCACTTGAGGCGATAGAGCGGGGGCTGCGCCAGGTATACGTAACCGGCCTCGATGAGCGGGCGCATGTAGCGGAACAACAGAGTCAGCAACAGGGTGGTGATGTGCTGACCGTCAACATCGGCATCCGCCATGAGGACGATCTTGTGGTATCGAGCCTTCTCCAGATCAAATTCCTCGGCAATTCCGCACCCGAACGCCGTAATCATGCCCTGAATTTCATTGTTGGCCAGCGCACGGTCCAGTCGAGTCTTTTCGACGTTGAGAATCTTTCCGCGCAACGGCAGAATCGCCTGTGTTTCGGGGTTTCGCCCCTGAACCGCTGATCCCCCCGCCGAGTCACCTTCGACGAGGAATACCTCTGAAACGCTCGGGTCCTTCGACTGGCAGTCCTTGAGTTTGCCCGGCATCGAGTTCGATTCGAGCAGCCCCTTGCGGCGGGTGCTTTCTCGCGCCTTTCGAGCGGCGATTCGAGCGGCCGATGCCTGAATCGCCTTGCGAACGATTTCCTTCGCCTCGGTCGGGTGACTGTCGAACCAGTCCCCGAGCTTGTCGCCGACAACCTTTTGAACGAACGACTTTGCCTCGGTGTTTCCCAGTTTGGTCTTGGTCTGGCCTTCGAATTGAGGCTCAGCGAGCTTGACCGAGATCACGGCGGTGAGTCCTTCGCGAACGTCGTCACCGGACAAGTTCTCGTCTTTTTCTTTCAGCAGGCCCTTATCGCGGGCGTAGCGGTTGATCAACGACGTCAATGCGGCGCGAAAACCTTCTTCGTGTGTTCCGCCCTCGTGCGTGTTGATGGTGTTCGCATAGGTGTGGATGCTCTCCGAGTACGCAGTCGTCCACTGCATCGCAAGTTCGAGCGAGATCGTGCGCGCCTTGTCCTCCGACTCGAGCGAAATGATTTCGGGGTGAATAACCTCGATCTTTTTCGCCGAGTTAAGGTACTCGACGTAGTCCTCGAGCCCGCGCTCGTACAGGAACGAATCGTGTCGACCGTCGGCGCGTTCGTCCGTGAAATCAATGCGAAGTCCCTTGTTGAGGAAAGCCATTTGCTGGAAGCGGGTGCGCAGGGTTTCGTAATCGAAGTCGGTAGTTTCGAAGATTTCCCCGTTCGGCCAGAACGTGATCGTCGTTCCGGTCTCGTCGGTTGTGCCACCCTTCGCGAGCGGCTTGACGGGGACACCGTTGTTGAACGACATGCCCCACGAGTTGCCCTGACGCTTGACTTCAACATCGAGTCGCGTCGACAGAGCGTTGACGACGGATGATCCGACGCCGTGAAGTCCACCGGAAACGGCATATCCTCCGCCTCCGAATTTTCCACCGGCGTGAAGAATCGTGAGAACGACCTCGACCGTCGACTTCTTTTCGGTGGGGTGTTCGTCGACGGGGATTCCGCGGCCGTTGTCGATGCACCGCACGCCACCGTCCTTAAGGATGGTCACATCGATTGTCGAGCAGTGCCCGGCGAGGTGTTCGTCTACCGAGTTGTCGACGATTTCGTAGACGAGGTGATGAAGTCCGCGCTCACCGGTGGAACCGATGTACATGCCGGGACGCTTACGAACAGCTTCGAGCCCTTCGAGAACCTGGATGTTCCCGGCGCCATATTCTTCCGACTGTGCCTTCGGTTTCGAATCAGCCATGTGAACTCCTCGTCAATACCCCGGAAGGCGCTGCTTGATACCTCTTTATTCTACGCCGTGGGGCCGACAGAAAACCGGTTATTTCGCGCTCTGCGCGCCTTATTTTCGCGGGAATACCAAATATGTCGGTTTAACCGTAAGTATCGCGAGGACCGCGCCATTTCACGCTACGAGGACCGCGTATTTCTGTGGGGACACCCGGCCCCAAAACATCGACTCGCTCAATGCCGCTATCGGGGAACCGAATTTCGATCTCGCGCGCGATGTCATGACGGAGCATTCTTAGCTGCGTCGCCCACGCCGACGAGTCACACGACACGACCACGACGTTGTCAATCAACTCGGCATTTGTGTGCGCCGCGACGTCCGTGCCGACAATGTCCTCCCATTGTGAAAGGACTGATGCGCGAGATAAAAACGGTGTCCACCCTCGATCCTCAATGCTCGCCGACACGACGGCACCGATAGAACGTGGATCTCGGCCCGGTTCGAACGGCTGTGATTGGTCTGGGTCGAGTTCGCGTGCTTTGCGCTTTCGCTTCGCGCCAGAAAACACCGCCGTGATGTGTTCGAAAAAGCGAACGGCTTCAGGATGACTCGCCATCGATGAGTCCTCCCTTCACGCGATGCTTCTCGCCCACCATATCGACCGGAATTGTTGCTTCGTCCGCCGCGGTGATTATGAGGTGTTCGATCCCCGTGAGATGTGCCGCGAGACGGGTACGCCGGCCTTCATCCAGTTCGGAAAAAACGTCGTCAAGAATCACCACTGGGTCTCCGACGGTTGACTGTGCACGCACCACATCTACCATCGCGAGCTTCAGGGCCAGTGCGACCGACCACGCTTCTCCCTGGCTCGAGTGCGTCCGTGCGCCGAGGCCGTTCAGTTCGAAATAAAGATCGTCACGATGTGGTCCGACGAGCGTCGACCCACGGTCTATTTCCTCTGCACGTTTCACGTGAAACGCGTCCCTCAACGCACCCCCCACCGCGGAATCGGCGACACCGTCGCCGATGGATTCCGTGAGTGCCATCGATGCTGTGTTAGTTCCGGCAGCGATCGCCGAATAATGAGCGGAAAACCGCGGGGCTAACTCCGCGACTATCCTGCGGCGAGCGACGATGATTCGCGCCGCAACGTCGACCAAAGAGGCAGTCCATGTGTCGAGAGTCGCGCTCTCTGACGCGGTCGGCTTGTGTGAGATTGACTTCAGTAGCGTGTTGCGCTGCCGAAGGATGCGTTCGAAGTCGGCGAGATCTCCTGCTGCCGTGGCAGAAACCTCGAGCAACACATCGTCAATGAAGTGCCTGCGCGATTCTGGCTCTCCGCGCACGAGATTCATGTCCTCCGGAGCGAAAATGACGAGCGGCAATAGTCGCGCAAGGTCTTTGCGCTTCATCGGGTTGCCGTTGACGCGAATGGTGTTCGACCCGCTCGCAGTGATTGCAAGATCGACATCCAAGACGCGGGATCCGTACTGCGCCCTCAACCGAACAATTGCTTCCGCCTCGTCCTGCTTGACGAGCGTTGCATCGGACCACGTTCTGTGGGACCGGCCGAGGGCTGCGTAGACGATTGCCTCGGCAAAGTTTGTCTTTCCTTGACCGTTCTCGCCAATGAGAATCGTCGGTGACGCCGACATCTCGAGACGCGCTCGCGTGTAATTGCGCCACGCGGTCAGCTCGATTGCCGCGATCCTCATGCGTTATCGCGCGAGGAAGTTCGGCTGCATGAGGTAGCGATATTCCTTTTCGACACTTGTCGAATCCTTGGACGAGTGGGCCGTGAAGAGAACCGGTCCAGCTTTCCCTACTTCAGTGGATGATGTGAATCCGAGGCGGATGAATTGGCTGTGTGCCCCGTTGACTCCGTCAATGACGAGCTTGGGCTTGAGCCACACGACAACTTCATCACCAACAAGGTGGGCGTCGACCAATTCGGACGCGGTCGCACTTTCGCCGGCCTGCGTCTCGAGCAGGATGCCTTCGGATGAGAACGTGTATTTGAGGACGCCCTCGGGCCCGACAACGAGCGACACACGTCGCGTTGCGTCGATGAGGTCTGAGGCAAGAACGATTGCGTAACCCTCCCCTGGGCCCTTTTCATCGAGAAGTGCACGGACACGAGGAAACTGTCCCTTTGCGAGAGACGACGTGACGATTCGCGATCCGACAGAAAGCGCGATGATTTCACGATCTCCACCGCTCAACAACGAGATGGTGACATCTTCGGAAGTTTGGAACATCTTTCCGGCTTCCATGAGAACTCGGGCAGGAACGAGGACCTGAATGACGTCCTCAATACCCTTGGCCTTCCATGCGATGTCACGCGATGCGATTCGATAACGGTCGGTTGCAGTGAATGACACCATCTCGTTGGTGATTTCGACCGAAATGTTCATCATGGCTGGAAGCCCGTCTTCGCGAAGTGCAGCGACGCCTACCTGGGCGATCGCTTCCGCAAATACTTCTCCGTCGAACGAACCAATTGCCGGCGGAACATCGGGGAGGTTCGGGTATTCGTTGATGGCCATGAGGCTCAACTGGAATTTGGCGGAACCGGAAGACACAAGCAGCTTGGACTCGTTTACCGAAACAGTGACGGTATCACCGGGCAAACGAGTAACGATGTCAGAGAGAAGTCGTCCCGAGACGAGTACGGAACCGGGCTCTGAAACATCGACCGCGATCGTGGTGCGAGTGGAAACGTCGTGATCGTACGATGCGAAGGTCACTCCGTTTGCGTCGGCGTCGATTCGAACTCCGGACAGCGCGGCCGTGGCCGGTTTGGCAGCGAGGAGCTTGGTCACGAATATGACGGCCTGCGACAGAACGTCTTTGTTCGACTGGAATTTCACGATCAACCTTCCGATGTCATGCGGTCTTTCATTCTGGCATAGACCCACCAGCTTTGTGCAACCGGTTTCGTTAACGTATTTCCCAATCCCCTATGTAAGAGATGTAGTCGTATTAACCGCCGTGGATATGTGGATAACACTGTTAATTCGAGATGAATGTTGATAACTACATTTGTGAAACTTGTGAATCGTCTGTCAGGAGTGTGTCAAGAACCGTGTATGTGTAGGGATTCAAATCTCGTTGTCCCCAGAAAATCTGGTTCTATCCCAAACTGTCCACAGAATAAAAACACAGCCTGTGGAAAACTTTGGTTACTGTGAACCTTTCTTGATGATGTGTGTGAGGTCAGTCACCTGGTTATAGATTGACCTGCGCTCCTTCATCAAGTCCGTGATCTTTTTGTTCGCATACATGACCGTGGTGTGGTCACGGCCAAGCAGTTGTCCGATCTTGGGGAGGGACATAGATGTGAGTTCACGACACAAATACATCGCGATCTGTCGAGCCGTCGCAATTGCTGCAGAGCGGGACGTTCCGTACAAATCATCAAGAGAGAGCTCAAAGTATCGAGCGACGTGCTCGATGATGTCGGACGGTGAGACCTCGCCATCCTCGAGCGTGATCATGTCCTTGAGAATTGTCTGAACAAGAGACAGATCGACCGGAACTCGGTTGAGGCTTGCGAATGCCGTGACACGGATCAGCGTTCCTTCGAGCTCGCGAATGTTGGTGGCCACCTTGGACGCAATGTATTCGAGTACCTCGTCGTCAATTCCGAGGTTTTCGGCAGCGGCCTTCTTGCGGAGAATCGCAATACGTGTTTCGAGGTCCGGTACCTGGATGTCTGTGATGAGACCCCAGCCGAAGCGACTGCGCATGCGCTCCTCGAAGCCGACTAGCTGTTTCGGCGGAACGTCACTCGTGATGACGACCTGTTTGCCGTGCTCGTGCAGTGTGTTGAACGTGTGGAAGAACGTGTCTTGCGTCGCATCTTTTCCACCGAGGAACTGAATGTCGTCGATGAGAAGAACGTCGACCTCGCGGTAACGCTGGTTGAACGACACGATCTGGTTGGTCGCAAGCGAGTTGATGTAGTCGTTAGTGAATTCTTCGCTGGACACGTAGCGAACCTTGATGCCGGGGAACAGACCCTGTGCATAGTGGCCGATTGCATGGAGCAAGTGGGTCTTACCAAGACCGGAGCCGCCATAAATGAAGAGGGGGTTGTACGCCTTCGCCGGGGATTCACCAACCGCGAGAGCGGCCGCGTGCGCGAATCGATTCGACGGCCCGATGACGAAGTTGTCGAACGTGTACTTCGGGTTCAAGCGGGCCTCACCGGCGGTGATTTGCTGAGCAACAGTGCTGGGCGAGATGACGGGTAGATCCGTCGTGATGTTGTCAATTTCGTCCGCGTCTCGAAGCGCGGGGTTAACGACAATGGAGAAATTGGAAATTGGTTCATCCGCCAAGCGGGCCAGTGACGAGATGATGATGTCGCGTGCGCGGTTTTCAATCATGTCGCGAGCAAAGTCAGATTCGACCTCGACATACAGTGTCTCCTGCATGACACCTTGAGGAACCGCCATCTCGATCACCGCGACGAGGCGCGGGGTGATGTGCTCATCGCCGGCGACCTCGTTGACAACTTTGTGCCAGAGGGTTTCGAGGGGGTTGGACATGGGAACTTTCGTCAAATCGGCTTGTGGATAAGTCACCATATTAGTCATATTTCTGTTTCCACAAGTGGCCGAGTTTTGCCTGTGGAAAACTACGCCGGTGTAATTGTGGCTCGGTTTGACTCGATCGAAAATTTCCCCTATCCTTGTGAGGTTGCGCTCTGAGCGCAGCAACATTCAAGCGTCCGGCAATCAGCCGAGGAGATCCAATGTCAAAGCGTACTTTCCAGCCGAACAACCGCCGTCGTGCGAAGGTTCACGGCTTCCGCCTCCGTATGCGCACCCGTGCCGGCCGCGCGATTCTCGCTGCTCGTCGCCGCAAGGGACGCACCGAACTCAGCGTCTAACTTCCGTTAGTGCTCCCCCGCCACAACAGGATTGTTGAACCGGGCGATTTTCGCCAATTGGTTCGACGTGGGGATAAGTGTGTGACAAACCACCTCATTGGGTATCGCAGTGCAGCGCCCGTAAATCGAGTTGGCATCATCGTCACGTCTAAATGCGGAAACGCGGTTGTCCGAAATCTGCTTCGTCGCCGTACCCGTGCAGTAGCCCGCGAGCTGATTGGCGACGGACTTCTCACCGGCGACGTGGTTTTTCGTTTCCGGTGCGAAGGAAACGTTCCCGATTTTGAGACTCTCCAGAATGAGATCCGCCAGTGTGCAACCCGGTGGGCGGCGTAATCGTGAACTCTCATCTCTGGCTTCTTCCACGCAACCTGTTCGTCGCGTTTATTCTCGGCTGGCGGAAACTCATCTCTCCCCTGTACGGAGATGTGTGTCGATACCACCCGTCGTGCTCCGCATACGGTCTCGGTGTCGTTCAACAGTTCGGTCTGGTCCGCGGCAGCGCTCTTGCCGCGTGGAGAATTCTGCGCTGCAATCCGTGGTCGCGTGGCGGAATTGATGATGTACCTGCGAGAATGGACGGAAACTTCCCCCTCTCGCGGTCCGGCTTTGTCCTACCCAAAAAGAAAGAACACTAATGCCCGATATTTTCGGAACAATCCTGTGGCCCTTCCGCTGGATCATTGAGGCACTTCTTGTCGGATTCCACACCGGCCTCTCGGCTCTTGGAATGTCCGCGACCGATGGTTGGACGTGGGTCCTCTCCATCGTCGGGCTCGTCCTCGTAGTGCGCGCCGCGCTGATCCCGCTCTTCGTGCGACAGATCAAGTCGCAGCGCAAGATGCTCGAGGTTGCGCCGGAACTCCAGCGCATCCAAGCGAAGTACAAGGGCAAGCGTGACCAGTTCTCTCGCGAAGCCATGACTCGCGAAACCATGGCACTGTACGGAAAGCACGGGACTTCGCCGTTCTCGTCGTGCCTCCCGCTCGTCGCACAGATGCCGGTCTTCTTCGGATTGTTCACCACCCTGTCGAACGCCGCGAAGGGTACGCCGGGCATCGGGTTCATGGATCAGTCTTTTGCTGACAACTTCGGCCAGGCGACGATTTTCGGCTCGGCGCCGCTTCACGCCGCGATGTCCACGGCTAACGGGAACATGTCCGTGATCTGGATCGCCGGAATCATGGTCGTTGCGATGACCGCCTCGCAGTTCTTCACTCAGCGCCAGATCATGGCTAAGAACATTTCGCAGGCGACCAAGGAGAGCTCGACCTACCGTCAGCAGCAGGTTTTGCTGTACATCCTCCCCCTCGTCTTCCTCTTTTCGGGATTCGCGTTCCCCCTCGGCGTCATGATGTACTGGCTCGTTTCGAACTTCTGGACGATGGGTCAGCAGTTCGTCGTTATTCGCAACATGCCGACGCCCGGTTCTGACGCCTACGCTGCGTGGGAAGAACGTCAGGCGAAGCGCAATGCACGCAAGGGAATCACCGCGACACCCGCGGAGGAAATTGAAGCACCGAAGGCGGCTCAGCGTCAGCAGCCAGTCGGCAAGAACCGCGCCAAGCGCGGAAAGGGAAAGAAATAATGGCTGAAACGACGAAGGACCCCGCGGACATCGCGGCCGATTACATCGAGGGCTTCCTCGACATCGCAGACCTCGACGGCGACCTTGAAATCTCGCAGTCGAACGGTCGCGATTACGTGTCGATCGTCGCCGGCGAAAGTGACGATCTTGGTGTTCTGTCCAAGTCGGACGCTGTCGCGGCGCTCCAGGAGCTGACTCGACTGTCGGTTCACACCGCGACCGGCGAGTTTTCGCGATTGATTCTTGACGTCGCGGGTTCCCGCGACGCTCGTTCGAAAGAGCTCGAGCGACTAGTTGATCGTGCAGTCGAGCGCATAGAGGGCGGCGCACAGTCCGCCGCACTTCCCCCGATGTCGTCGTACGAGCGCAAGTTGGTCCACGACTTCGTCAGCGAGCGCGGCTTCTCGTCGCACTCGGAGGGCGAAGGCGCAGACCGCCACACGGTCATTTCCCGCGCATAGTTTCACGTGAAACATTCCGCTATCGAACAGGAACCGGCAGAAGCCGCGGGCCTGTGCGGTGGCGGAATTGCGTTAGTACGCCAATTCGCAGAGAACCTCGGGAAGCATGGCGAGGAGTGGGGCCTTATTGGCCCTGACGAAGCCGGGAGACTGTGGAGCCGTCACCTTCTTAATTGCGCACTTCTCGCGCCCGAGCTGGACGGCAATCAAGCCGGGGCGAGGCTCCGGGTCGCCGATGTTGGAAGCGGCGCAGGGCTCCCGGGGCTGGTGCTCGCAATGATTCGTCCCGACATCGATTTCGTGCTCATCGAACCACTTGAACGACGCACCAGGTGGCTGCGCGAACAGGTCGAATCGTTGGGACTCAGCAACGTCGAAGTCTTCACTGGCCGTGCCGAAGAATATCCGAACAAGCGATCTTTCGACGTCGTGACCGCTCGCGCTGTAAAGGCCCTCAAGGGGCTTATCCCGTGGCTCGAGCCTTTGCTTGTGGACGGCGGGCGCGTGCTGCTCCTCAAAGGCCAACGCATCGAAGAAGAGATCACGGAAGCTCAAACCGTACTCCGCAAACATAAGTTAATCGGAGCACATTCCGAGATTTTGGGTCTGGGGAAAGTGGCGGAACCGACTCGTCTTTTCGCCGCTACAGTAGAACGGTGACGCGCGAAATGTTTCACGTGAAACATTCGACCCGATCGGGCGCCGTTCACCAATAACAACATCGTCGAGGAGGCAGTGCGTGACTGAGCAACACGAGCCCGCACCCCTCGCCGCCGAACTGATGGACCTCGCCCGTCGCCGAGCGGCTTTGGAAGAGAAGACGGCGCCCCTCCCGCCGGACACGCGAATCGTCGCGGTTTCGAACCAAAAGGGCGGAGTGGGAAAGACCACAACGACGGTCAACCTGGCCGCTGCTTTGGCGGAGGCGGGCGCCCGTGTGCTCGTCATCGATCTCGACCCGCAGGGAAATGCATCGACCGCGCTTGGCATTGACCACCACGCTAAGGTGCACGGAACGTATGAGGTCTTGCTCGGACAGGAGCCACTTGCGTCAATCGTGCAGGTCAGCCCGTCCAACCCGAATCTCTGGTGCGCTCCGGCGACCATCAACCTCGCGGGCGCCGAGATTGAACTCGTGGCCGTTTCGGCTCGAGAGGGTCGCCTCAAGCGAGCGATTGAAGGCTACCTAGGTTCGACGGACGACAAGCCCCACTACATCTTTATTGATTGCCCGCCGTCGCTCGGTTTGTTGACAATCAATGCGCTGACCGCAGCCAACGAGGTTTTCGTGCCGATCCAGGCGGAGTACTACGCGCTGGAAGGTGTCACCATGTTGTGGGACAACATCGCCATGGTTCGTCAATATCTCAACCCGCGTGTATCGATCATGGGAATTTTGCTGACAATGTACGACCCCCGAACCAACCTGTCGAAGGACGTCGCGGACGAGGTGCGCCGCCACTTCCCCGACCTGGTGTTCTCGTCGGTCATCCCTCGCTCGGTGCGAGTGTCGGAGGCACCCAGTTTCCGCCGCACCGTGATTGACTACGACCGTAATTCACCCGGCGCTGTCGCCTACCGCGAAGCAGCGATCGAATTCGCAGAACGAGGAGTGTACTGAGATGGCTGAAAAGCGAACCGGACTCGGACGTGGCATTGGCGCACTGATCCCGACGCAGGGCGGCGAAGTAACCGAACGCGGCGTCGACGTCTTCTTCCCGCAGGATGGCTCGCAGGGTGCGCGAGAAGTTCCCGGCGCACGCCTGCAGTTGATTGACCCCAACAAGGTCGTCCCAAACCCGCAGCAGCCACGAACCGAGTTCCGACCCGAGGAATTGTCGGAACTCGAGCACTCCATTCGTGAATTCGGAGTTCTCCAGCCGATCGTGGTTCGTCCGCTGGGCGGGATTGGTGCGGATGCCACCTACGAACTCGTCATGGGAGAGCGACGACTCCGTGCGTCCAAGGCGGTCGGCCTCGCTGCCATTCCCGCGGTGGTGCGTGACACCAAAGACGCAGACATGCTTCGAGACGCACTCCTCGAGAACATTCACCGCGCACAACTCAATGCACTCGATGAGGCGTCCGCGTACCAGCAGTTGATTGAAGACTTCGGCATCACTCAAGACGAATTGGCGAAGCGCATCGGTCGTTCACGACCGCAGGTCACGAACACTCTGCGACTGCTCAAGTTGCCGACCAAGGTGCAACAGCGAGTGGCAGCTGGTGTTCTGTCCGCCGGACACGCTCGTGCAATTCTGTCGGTGGGTACCGCGGACGCTCAAGAACGACTGGCAGACAAGATCATCAACGAAGACCTGTCCGTGCGTGCAGCGGAGGCCGCTGCCGCGACGATGGGGGGCGAATCAACAAAGCCCAAGAAGCCAACCGCCAAGCCCGGTGGTCGTTCGGAACACTTTGCGGCGATCGCATCCAAACTCGGCGACAAGCTCAACACGCGCGTCACGGTTGCACTGGGAAAGAGCAAGGGCTCAATCACGATTGACTTCGCAACAGTTGCGGACCTCAACCGCATCGCGAACGAACTTGGCGTTTCCGCAGACGACTAAATCGGCGGTCACACACACATTCCTGATGCGGAATGAATATTCCCATTTTGGAATATAGGGTCAGACGATACCGACGCTTCTTAGCTAGCAGCGCGGGCTAGGTTCGCAAAGGCCTCGCCGGCATCGACTCCCGCAGCATCCAGAGCGAGCGAAACGGTTGACGTCTCCGTCAGACCGGGGTTAACGCTCGCTTCCAGGAACCACGATTCGTTGTTCGCATCGATGATGAAGTCGATGCGGGACAGGTGACGAAGCCCCAATTCCTCGTGCACCTGAAGCGCGCGGTGCTGAACGGCGTGACCGACGGACTCCGAGATTCGGGCGGGCGCGAAGAAACGAGTTTCGCCGGCGTTGTAACGCTCTTCAAATCCGTAGAAACCGCTGATCGGCTCGATCTCGACGACGGGAAGTGCGCGGTGGGTGCCATCGCCGTTGTCGATGACGGTGACACAGACCTCGGTACCGATGACTCGGCGTTCGATGATTGCGATGTCGCTGTATGTGTACGCGTGGACGAGCGCGGTACGGAGTCCGTCCACGGAGTCAACCAGGCTGACGCCCTGAGCCGAACCACCGCGAGCGGGCTTGACCGCGACGGGGAAGCCGAAATCAGTTCCGATTACCGAAAGGACACCGTCGGCGCCCAATTCGCGGAACGCGTCACGAGTGAGCGTCAGTGACTGCGGTGTCGGTATTCCCGCTCGGCCGACGACCGTCTTCGCGGACGGCTTGTCCCAGGCGAGACGAGTAGCCTCCGCGCTCGAACCAACGAATGGAATCCCCAGAGTCTCGAGTAGTCCAAGCAGCGAACCGTCTTCGCCGCTCGCACCGTGCAGGACGGGCCAGACGACGTCGGGTTTGTGGTCAACGAGGAAGGGAACGAGACCCGCATCCGAGTCGCGGACAGTCGCCGTGACACCATGGCGGCTCAAGGCTTCGGCGAGTAGACGTCCCGAAGTCAGCGAGATCTCACGTTCGTGCGAGATTCCGCCCGCAAGGACGAGAACAGTTGGCTGTGTAGTCATGAGGACTCCTTTAGGCGAGGTCCGGCGGGGGTGATTGGAAATGTTGGTCGGCGTCAGTGCCGCGTGCGGGTGGCTGGAAGGTTTCGAAGAGTTCGGTCTCTTGGCGAATAACTCCCTCGAGCCTGCGAATTCCTTCGTGAATGGTTTCCGGGGTCGGATAACAGAACGCGAGTCGGATCTTGTCCCGACCTCCGCCGTTTGCATAAAACGCGGTTCCCGGTGTGTACGCAACCAACTCGGTGACGGCGCGAGGCAGCATGCCCTTCGAATCAAGATAGTCGGGCAACGTCAGCCACACATAAAAGCCACCGTTCGGTTCAGTGCGGTGGAAATCAGGGAGGAATTCGTCGAGCGCGGAGATCATTGCATCGCGACGTTCACGATATATGCCTCTGAACGTATCTATCTGGCCGCGCCAGTCTTCCCGCGCAAAATAGTCACTGATGATGTGCTGGGTCATTGCGCTCGGGCAGAGAATCGCCGATTCAGAAGCCAGAACAAGCTTTTCCCGAATCGCGTGTGGCGCCAGAGCCCACCCGACTCGGAACCCGGGAGCAAACGTCTTCGAAAACGAACCGAGGTAGACGATTCCGTCTTCCTCAACGGACCGCAACGCAGCTGGAGCGGGCTGGTCGAACCACAACAACCCGTACGGGTTGTCCTCGATGATGAGGATGTGGTGACGCTTTGCGATTTCGATCAACTGAGGTCGCCGCTCGGCTGACAGTGTCACACCCGATGGGTTGTTGAAATTCGGGATGAGGTACAAGAACTTCATCGACTTGCCCGATCGCTTGGCGTTAGCGATCGCTTCCTCTAGCGCTTCGGGAATCATCCCGTTCTCGTCTGTGTCGACGTGCTGGACGTCAGCCTGGTACGAACGGAAAATCCCGAGGGCACCGAGATACGACGGACTTTCGACAAAGACAACGTCACCGTCATCGATGAAGAGTTTGGTGATGAGGTCGAGGGCCTGCTGTGAACCGGTGGTGACAACAATGTTGTTCGCGCTGGCGTCGATGCCCTCCAGTGCACAGATCTCCAGAATCTGTTCGCGCAAGACGGGCAAACCCTGCCCGGAACCGTACTGAAGTGCCACCGGACCGAAGTCCTGCATCACCCGTTGAATTGAGTCCGCGATCGAATTGAGCGGAAGCGCCGAGACGGCGGGCATTCCCCCTGCGAGCGAGACAACCTCTGGTCGAGACGCGACGGCGAACAGTGCGCGCACCTCGGAAACACTCAAACCTGCTGTACGTGCCGCGTAGTGGTCACGCCAGTCGTCGAGTGTGGTGCCGCCGAGATCGTGGGTCATGGGCGGCCCGCGTTAACCGATGAACTCGGCGAGATCCTGCTCGAGTGCGGGGCGAGGCTTGGCGCCGACGACAGTCTTGACGACTTCGCCACCCTTGAAAACCTTCATCGCGGGGATGTTGAGGATGTTGTATTCAGCAGCGAGGTCGGGGAAGTCGTCCACATTGAGCTTGACGATGTCAATCTTGTCTGCGTGAGCTTCGGCGATGGCGTCGAGAATCGGGGACACCGCACGGCACGGGCCACACCACGGCGCCCAGAAGTCGACGATGACGGGCTTGTCGTTCTGCAAAACTTCGGCCGCGAATGTTGCGTCGGTGACGTCACGGGCTGCGCTCATGGTGTTCCTCTCGTGCGTGTAGAGGAACAGTCTATCCGCGTTAGTGGGAAGCGGATTCGAGGTAGTGCTGCGCGTCGAGTGCGGCAACCGCACCAGACCCTGCCGCGACGATGGCCTGACGATAGGTCGGGTCGATGATGTCGCCCGCAGCGAAAACGCCAGGAATCGAGGTCTTTCCCGAGCGACCGGCAACCTCAATGTTGCCCTCCGGAGTCAACTTCACCTGGTCGGCGACAAGATCGATTCGAGGGTCAGACCCGATCGCGATGAACAGTCCCTGGATGTCGAGCACGCGGGTCGTTCCGTCGGTGTTCTCCAGTGTTACTCCGGCGACAGTGTCCCCACCGAGGATCCCCGTGACTCGAGCATTGGTGATGAACTGAATCTTGGGGTCGGCCTCGGCGCGCGCCATCATTGCGGCGGAAGCACGGAACGTCTCCGAACGGTGTACAACGTAAACGGTGTCTGCGAATCGCGTAAGGAAAGTTGCTTCTTCCATCGCCGAGTCGCCGCCTCCGATGACAGCGACCGCACGGTTGCGGTAGAACGCCCCATCGCACGTTGCACACCAGGAAACACCGAACCCGGAGAGGCGCGCTTCGTCCTCGAGCCCCAGTCTTCGGTATTCACTACCCATCGCGAGAACAACGGTCTTGGCTTCGATGACGTCACCGTTGCCGACGGTGATGCGCTTGACCGGGCCGGTGAGTTCGAGCTTGGTTGCGTCATCGAACAGTAGTTCCGCGCCGAACTTTTCGGCCTGCTCCTGCATTTTCATCATGAGGTCGGGACCCATGACGCCGTCGGGGAAACCGGGGAAGTTGTCGACGTCAGTTGTGTTCATGAGGTCGCCGCCCATCTTGACGGACGACGTGATCACGAGGGGCTTCAGGTCGGCGCGCGCGCCGTAAATCGCTGCGGTGTAACCGGCCGGTCCCGAACCGATGATGACTAGATCGCGCACTGAATTTCCTTCCGACAACAGTCCGAACGCAAGTCTAGGCGCGCTTATTCCCGAGGCGTCGCAGGGGCGCAACAAAGTCGCGAGTCGTCTTGTCACGGAGTGCGAGAAGTGTTCCGAAATAGACCGCAATCATGGCGATGCCGACCACGAGGGATTTCACGAGTGCGAGAACGATGACGCTCGTTTGGTCCGTCGGCGCGGCATCTCCGAGGAGGTTGCGGATACCGAATCCGACTGCGGCAGCCGGGATAGCTGCAACGAGGTAAACCACGAGCGACTTCACCTCGGTGAAATCGAACAATTTGCCCAGCTTTTTGTGCAGTACTCCGGCGACGATGGCCGCCTGAATCCACACGGCAATCGTCATTGCCAGCGCAAGTCCGGCCGCAATTTCAGTTGGCGGTTTCGTCGACACAAAGAGGGCAATTCCGCAAAATACGACAGTCTGAATAACTTGAGCAATGAACGGGGTGCGGGCGTCACCGAGTGAATACATCGCGCGTTGCAGGATGTACTGGACCCCGTAGGGGAGAAGTGCGATGACGTAAAGGGAAACAACCGCGGCCATCTGTCCGTGATCCGCCGTGCTGAACACCTGGGTTACCAGCGGGGAGACGACCCAGATTCCGACACTCGCAATGACGAGCAGGTTGCCGATTTGAGCGATCGAATCTCGGATGTCGTTCGAGAACGCGACGTAATTTTCGTCGCGGACGTGTGCACTCATGCGGGTGAAGTAAGCGGTCGCCAACGACACAGTCACGACCGAGTGGGGAAGCATGAAAATCAACCAGCTAAAACGCAGGACTGCGATTCCCGCATCACCGCTCGCCGTGGTCAGCGACGCAACGTTGCTCTGAATGATGACGGCGATCTGCCACACGGCGACCAACGCCAACGTCCACAGCGCGTCCGTGCTCGCAGTGCGAAGGCCGACACCCTTGAAGTTGAAATCGAAACGGAACCGCACACCGGCCTTGCGCAGGAAGAGCGCGATGATGAGCGCCTGACTGACGACCCCAGCGGTCGCACTTCCGCCGAGTAGCGCTACTTCGTTGAGGCCCCAGTCGGTGGCCGTGCTGAAGTCGCCCGTGAATACCGACCCGAGAATGAGTGTTCCGACAATTCCAACAACGTTGTTGACGATCGGTGCCCATGTGGCCGGTCCGAAGAGGCCGCGCGCATTGAGAACCTCACTGCAGAGGCTGAAAATCGCATAGAAGAACACCTGCGGCAAACACCACCATGCGAACATGATCGCCAGCTTCATTTCGTCGGGTCCGAACCCGACCGTTCCGCTCGCTCCATCCTGCGCGTAGAGATTGACGAGCCATGGGGCGGAAAGAGTCGCGATTGTGGCTATCGCAGCGAAGACGAGGATCCCGAGAGTCAACAATTTATTGATGTAACCGGCGCCACCATCGGAATGCCCGATTGCGCGAACGATGTGGGGGACGAGAACTGCGGTCAAGACACCGCCGGCCACAATGGAATAGATGGTGTTCGGCAGATGGTTGGCGAGTGCGAAGGCATCCGCACCAGAGCCGACGATTCCCAGTGTTCGCGCCAGTACAACGGCATTGACGAATCCCAACAACCTCGAGACCACAGTCCCGGAGGCGAGAATCAGACTCGAACGCCCGATACTCATGCGGCGGCGGCCCGACGGCGACGAATGGTACGAATGATTCCGATTGTCATGATGATGCTGACGCTACCGAAGAACACGATGACCGTGACGATTTCCCATTGCGCTTGAACTTCGATGGGGAAAGCGACCGCGGAGCCGATGGTGGTTGTGTTGCTATCGAATAACTGCGCCACGAGGGTCGTGCGTCCGTTGGCGATCGCCGTCATCGGAACCATGATCCGCGAGTTCGACTTCGGTTCGATCGTGATGGTTTGGCGAGGTTCAGCTACCTGGACGATTGCAGAAGTCGATCGCACCGAAACCGTCACTGTTACGGCCGCGGACGATTCGTTGCTCACGGTGACAGGGATTTCCGCGGTGTTGGACAAGACGGTGTATTCGGTTGCGAGCGAGATTGACACCAGGTCAGACATCCACGTCGAGTCAGACTCGAACTCGCTTGCCGCGGCATTGAAACCGCTCTTACCCAGTTGCGCTGTGACCGCGGTGAGTGCGCGAAGTCGGTTCATCATGAACGTCGGGACGTCGTCCGTGATCCGCCCCACGCGCCCCTCGTCGACGGCATACGCGTTCATGACTTCGACGAGACGATCGGGCGCTGCAATCTCGTTTCGCGGAGTCAAGCTTGAGAGCACCATCTTCGGGGGAACCGTGCCACCGCGGGTGCCTTGCGTCAACAACGCGGAAATGATGGACGAAGCACGGTCGGGATCCACCTGCGTCGGGTCGGCCGGAAGCGCAATTGAATCGCCGCCGGCGACGAGTGCGCGAATGTCTCGTGCGGCGCGTTGAATGTCCACGGTGGAACCGGGAGTGACTGCATCGGCGAGAACCGTGCTCGCGGTGCGATTGAGGCCTCCAGTGAACTGATCATCGAACACGATCATCCGGGTGAAGCCGCGGTTTTGTGACATCACAACGGACGAGTTGTCGACAACTTTGCCGGAAGGCCAGATCACGAGTAGAGAGGGGTCGACACCCGCGAGCGCACCGAACTGTGCGGCGGTGAACGGGTTCGTTGCCCAGGTCGAATATGCCCAGGGGTCGGCGTTACCCCATGGCAGGAGCAACGGGTGAAGTGGGTCGAGAGAGTTTCGCCAAGTGGCAACGGCGGTTGGCACATCGTTCCCGAGCGCGTCAATGCTGGCGAGGATTCGCGTGTCGACCGCAGCCGTCAGGTGATGTGAGGCGGCAAGTCTCAACAACACGCCCCATCGACCGTCCGGCGCGACGTTTGCCTCGAGTTGTTCGACCGGAATCAATTGGCCGTCGGTCGCATCCGCGACTATCGGCACAAGAACACCAATTTGCCCACCGGGAGCGGCCGTCGCGGGAGGGGTGAGCGTGATCAGAACGGCGGTGAGAGCAAGGCTGACTCCGACGAGTCGGCGCGCGGCACCGCGCAGTTTCAAGCCCCACGACATGCCCCTCAGTCTAGACTTTGTGTTCATGGAGAGCGTGGTGGATGCCATGGCACGACTCACGGCTCTGGCCGCGAGTCCCGCTGTTGTACGTCTGACCTCCGCGTTTGAATCGGCGGGCAAAGAGATCGCATTGGTCGGGGGACCAGTTCGCGACGCGTTCCTCGGGCGTCAGCTTAGCGACTTGGATTTCACGACGAATGCAACTCCCGACGAGATGCTCACCATCTTCACTCCGATTGCAACGGCAACCTGGGATGTCGGTCGTGATTTTGGAACCATCGGTGCGATGGTCGAAGGCGAGCGTGTCGAAGTGACGACATATCGTGCCGACGAATATGACCGCACGACTCGCAAGCCGATCGTTGCATTCGGTACCCGCATCGAGGACGACCTGCTTCGTCGCGACTTCACGGTGAACGCGATGGCACTCCAGTTGCCGTCGATGACACTCGTCGACCCGAGTAACGGGTTCGCCGACCTTGCCGCGGGAGTGCTGCGAACTCCGAGTGCACCGGAAGTGTCGTTTGCCGACGACCCACTGCGCATGATGCGCGCTGCTCGATTCGTCGGAAGCCTCGGGATGACACTCGCCCCGGACGTCGATGTCGCTCTGCGATCGAGTGTCGAGTCAATCCGCATGATTTCAGCAGAACGTGTGCGGGACGAACTCATCAAGTTGATCGGAGCGGATGATCCTGTTCCCGGGATTCGCGTGATGGTGGATTCGGGCCTCTGTGACGTCGTGTTGCCCGAATTGCCGGCGCTGGTACGCGAGCACGACGAACACGGTCGCCACAAAGACGTGTACGAACATTCGCTTAAAGTGTTCACGAAGTCCATTGCGCTCGAGAAGGAGCGCAACCCCGGTGCCGAACCCGATGTAATCGGCCGACTCGCGGCGCTGCTCCACGACATCGGTAAACCGGCGACGAGGTCGTTTGATAAGCCATCGAAGACCGTCACGTTCTATGGACATGACGTGGTTGGCGCCCGCATGGCGAAGAAGCGACTGACGGAATTGCGTTTCGACAACGAGACAATTTCCCGCACAACCAACCTCATTCGTCTGCACTTGCGTTTCTTCGGATACAGCGAGGGGGCGTGGACTGATGCCGCGATTCGTCGTTATGTCAGAGATGCGGGCGAGGAACTCGAACGACTTCACATTCTTGTCCGCAGTGATGTGACCACGCGGAACGAACGCCGACTTGCGGCGATGGGTGAGGCGTACGACGACCTCGAACGCCGAATTGCCGAAATCCGCGAGCGCGAGGAACTCGACGCGATTCGACCGGATCTTGACGGCGAACAGATCATGGCGCTACTCGGAATCGGACCAAGTCGCACCGTCGGCGAGGCCTGGAATTACCTGCTCGAGCTGCGACTTGATGAAGGACCGCTCGGTGTGGAAGAAGCCGAGCGTCGATTGCGGGCGTGGGCGGCCGACCGCGACTTGGCTTAACGCGTTCCGCTCCGCTATTCTTGACAGGTTGTCCAACGGACAACGATTGGAAGCAATACCCTCCTGCTGCAGAAAGTCTGTAGCCGCTGAGTCCAGAGGAGGTGGGTTATTCATGCATCCTTATGAACTGATGGTGATCCTCAACCCCGAGGTTGATGACC
>JBDLPW010000017.1:0-3086 GCA_039800905.1 Actinomycetota bacterium
GCAAAACGGAATAATGGCTTAGGGATTTCTACCCCGTTCTAATGTCATAGGAGACAACAATGCGGATTGCAGTACCCGCCGAAATCAAGAACAACGAGTACCGAGTCGCCATCACCCCCGCGGGTGTCAAGGACCTCGTGAACGCTGGCCACGACGTCGTGGTCCAGGCGGGCGCGGGACTCGGTAGCGGAATTACTGACGAGGCATACAAGGCCCAGGGAGCAACCATCGAGAAGGACGCCGCGACGGTGTGGGCGTCGGGCGACATGGTCCTCAAGGTCAAGGAACCGATCGAAAGCGAATACGGGTACTTCCGTGAGGGAATGCTGCTCTTCACATACCTGCACC
Source organism: Actinomycetota bacterium (assembly GCA_039800905.1). GTDB lineage: Bacteria > Actinomycetota > Actinomycetes > Actinomycetales > Microbacteriaceae > MWH-TA3. The sequence continues at coordinate 349 of JBDLPW010000017.1, forward strand.
TCGCAGCGGAAGAGCACCTGACCAAGGCACTCATCGCCTCGAAAGTCACCTCGATCGCATACGAGACGGTTCAGTTGCCGACGCGCGCACTCCCCCTCCTCGCCCCCATGTCCGAGGTCGCTGGTCGACTCTCGGTCATCGTCGGCGCGAACGCAATGCTGCGACCCAACGGTGGCCCCGGCATGCTCGTCCCCGGCGTCCCCGGAACTCACCCCGCTAACATCGTCGTTCTCGGTGGTGGTGTTGCCGGAACCAACGCGGTCGCTATGGCTGTTGGTCTTGGCGCGAACGTCACCGTTCTCGACACCAACATCCAGCGACTTCGTGAACTCGACGCACTGTATGCGGGTCGCGTCCAGACCATCGCATCGAACGCGTACGAAATTGAGAAGGCGGCGCTCCAGGCCGACATGCTCATCGGTTCGGTCCTCATCCCCGGTGCAAAGGCACCCAAGCTCATCACCAACGACATCGTCAAGAAGATGAAGAAGGGCGCCGTTCTCGTCGACATCGCGATCGACCAGGGTGGTTGCTTCGAGGACTCGCACGCAACCACGCACAGTGAGCCCACCTTCGCGGTTCACGACACGATCTTCTACTGTGTTGCGAACATGCCGGGCGCAGCACCGCAGACGTCGACCCACGCATTGACGAACGCTACCGCGCCGTATGTTCGCGCGCTCGCATCGAAGGGTTGGAAGGACGCTCTCAAGGCAGACGGTTCGCTCGCTCTGGGTCTTTCGACCCACGACGGTCACCTGACGAACTCGGCGGTCGGTGAGGCTCACGGAATTCCGTCGGTCACCATCGAATCCGTCCTCGCGTAAACAAACACTCGTCGACCCCTCCACGAGCCCACACCAGGTTCGGCGGAGGGGTCGAACGTTTCCGGCGGCTCTCCCGTCGCCATGTGCGATTCGCGGGTGGGTAGCCCAAGGACCAGCACATTGGGGACGAGTCCGTGGAGGCGCGGTGACCACGTCGTCACCGCCATCACGAGTGTTGGGGGATTCGACTCCAATCGTCGCTTCGCGATGAGGGCGGCAATCTCGAACCCGCCCCCGTCCACTTCCGACGCAAACCGGTCGAGGTCGTCGAAAACGGCGATTCCCGTGACCCGGCGAAGTTCCTCGATTGTCGATACGACGGTGTGAGGTTCGGACCCAACCAGCGCGCGGATTGCCGTTGTTCGTCCCATTCCGCGACCGCCGACGACGACGACATCGCCGTTACTCGGCGTCCACCGAGCGGGTTCCTGGATCCGTGCACGAAAGTCGTCGACGATTCCAAATCCATCCGAGCCAACGACCGGAGTGACCGGCGGCGGCAACCACGGTGGGTCGGTGCGCACTCCCCACATGGCGCGCGACTGAGTCATCGCCGCACCCAGTCGAACGGTCACCACAGACTGGGTCCCGTGTTGATTCACGACAATCGGCCGTCCGATTCCCGGTGGCGAAATCGGATGCGAACCGATAAACGACATCACGTCGTGGCTGGCGACGAGCGGAAAGCACACCCGCGTCGTCACATTCCCGATCACACCATCACGACTAAGAGGTGTCGGGCTTTGGGTGGACAAGACCAGATGAACCCCGAGCGAACGTCCCCGTCGCGCAATGTCTCCCAGAACAGAACTCGCGTCGGGAAACCGCCGATACAACTCGGGCAGTTCATCAATGACGATGACGAGGCGCCCAATCCGTTCACAGTCCTCGATTCGCGCGACGCCGTCCAGTGCGAGCGTTCGCTCACGACTTTCCATCTCGGCCGTGAACCCCGCTAGCGCACGTTCAACGAGCGCCGGTTCGAGGTCGGTGATGACCGCCGCACAATTCGGCAATTCACGCAACGGCCCAAGCGTCGCCCCACCTTTGAAATCGATTCCCACCCACGACAAGACGTTTGGCGGGAACCTCTCGGACCAGTCGCACACCAATGCAGCGAGGAACTCGGACTTCCCCGCACCCGTTCGACCGCAGATTGCCACGTGCGGGGACTCCGAGTTGGGGTCAACGATGAATGGTCGGCCGTTGACCAGCCCCACTCCTCGATCACAACGATCGCGATCGACCCAGTGCACGACGTTGTCTACTTGGGAAATCCGCGAAATCAGGACGCGCCAACCGGTCACGTCATCGATCGCCCATTCGCCTCGTTCGGGCAGGGTCCCGCGACTCGTCACCGATTCGATGAACGATCCCGAACATCGAATGGTGAGAGACGCGCTCTCCGATTGACCTCGAACTATTCGCGCCCCGCTCGGCCATGACATGTCGCCGGCACTGTCGAGAGGGCCGTGGGCGGCGGTCGTGTGGAACACCAGCGAAGCCCACACCGAGTCCGCGGCGTGCCCGTCTCCCACCACGGCGACCCCGCCTCCGACGGGAACGAGCCACGGAAATCCGACCACCCCATCGCGGATCAACGACCCAGCGCGAATCTCCATCCGTCCATCCATCGGAGGCATCCAATCGTCTGATGTTCGGACCTGATGTATCGATGGATGGCATCTGTTGAGTTGTTCGCGCTCGCGTTCCAACTCCGCCCAACGCTCGCGTGCCTGCGCCTCTGCCTGGTGTGCGTCTCGAGCACGTCGGGCGGTGGATTCTCGGTTGAAACGTCGAAGGCCGTCGCCGTAATTCGCCAGCACCATGACGGGTCCTAGCAACGCCCCGATGAGTCCAAACCCCGACCCCGTGAACGCCCACAGTGCACATCCCAATGCCACCGGGGTG
>JBDLPW010000018.1:0-7062 GCA_039800905.1 Actinomycetota bacterium
GCCGCGACCGCCTGTTCCAGCGTGACGACGGTTATGCCGTCGAGAGGACGAGTCACGAACGCGACCCTTCGGCGCGGGCGAGGATACGCTTCGCGCGATCGACGACCGGCTTGTCAACCATTGCGCCGTCCAGTTGAACCGCCCCGCCGTCGAGTTCGACGATGCGCGCCGCCCACGCGATTTCGTCGGCGGTCGGCGCGAATCCCGCGCGGACGGGTGCGAGTTGCGCGGGGTGGATGCAGAGCTTGCCACCGAACCCGAGGCCTCGAGCAGCACGTGCGTCCGATTCCACCGCGTCGAGGTCGGTGAAGTTCGTGCTGGGGGATTCGATCGGCGCCGGCTTACTCGCTGCGCGGGATGCAATCACGAGTGCGGCACGGGCCGCGTCGAGTACGGCCGGGGCCGTCGCATCGACGTCGGCAGCAAAGTCAATCGCCCCGAATGCCAGGCGAGTGACGCGAGGCAGTTCCGCGATGGCACGTGCGTTGGAAATGCCGAGAGCTGTCTCAACTAGCGCCACGACGGGCAGACCGGTCGGCACGAGCGCAGTCAGAGCGGTGATCGCAGCGGGATCCTCGGATTTGGGGATGACGATGCCCAGAAGCCGGGCGCCAGCCACCGCAGTCAGGGCACCCAATTCCTCGACGGAACCGTTGACGCGAACAAGGGCACGAAAGTCTGTACTGACACCGACGCCACCGAGGGCCGCGACCGTCGACGCGAGTGCGCCCGCCTTGTTTTCGGGAGCCACCGCGTCCTCGAGGTCGATGATGACAACGTCAGCACCGGCACCGAACGCTTTGTCGAAACGCTCGGGACGATCCCCCGGAACGAACAGGAACGTCGTCGCGTCGGTCACCTGGGTGACAGCGGTGGCGACGCGGTCGGTCATTTACTTGTCCGATACCGACGGAAGGCTCGACTCGTCGGGGCGCGAAGACACTACCGACGGAAGGTGACCCTTCTTGTAAATCATGAACGAACGACGGAAGCTGACGACGATCGTCCCGTCCTGATTGAATCCTTCGGTCGCGACGGTGACGACACCCATTGTCGGACGTGACGCGGACTCACGCAGCTCCAAGACCTTCGAACGCGAATAGATCGTGTCGCCCTCATAGACGGGTGCTGGCATCCGGACCTCGTCCCAACCGAGGTTCGCGAACACGTTCATCGAGAGGTCCATCGTCGACTGGCCCGTGACTAGTGCAAGAGTGAACGTCGAGTTGACGAGCGGCAACTTGTACGAGGTGCCGGCTGCGTAGTTGCGGTCGACGTGCGTCTTGCTGACGTTCTGCGTCATGAGCGTGAACATCTGGTTGTCCGATTCGGTGACGGTCTTTCCGAACGGGTGATAGTAAATGTCACCGACGGTGAAGTCTTCGAAAAGTCGGCCGGTCCAGCCTTCTACGACGCGCGATTCCGAGTCACTCATGGGTTCAGTCCTTCGGAGTAGGGGTCGCGAACGGCGACAAATATATTATACAGACGGGCGCGGTCGCAGCGTGATCGGCTTCTTCGTCGCCTGGTTGAAGAAATCGTTCCCCTTGTCATCCACGACAACGAACGCCGGGAAATCAACGACCTCGATACGGTGAACGGCTTCCATTCCCAGTTCGGGATAGTCGATAACCTCGACCGACTTGATGTTGTCATGCGCGAGCAATGCGGCGGGACCACCAATCGTTCCAAGGTAGAAACCACCGTGTGCGTGGCAGGCGGCGGTGACAACCGATGAACGATTCCCCTTCGCAAGCATGACGAACGAACCGCCCGCTGCCTGGAACTGGTCGACATACCCGTCCATTCGTCCAGCCGTGGTCGGACCGAACGAACCGGTGGGCAGACCGTCCGGAGTCTTAGCCGGTCCCGCGTAATAGATCGGGTGCTCCTTGGCGTACTCGGGCAGGCCTTCGCCACGTTCCAAACGCTCGCGCCACTTGGCGTGGGCCGCGTCACGCGCAACGATGATCGTTCCCGTCAGCGAGACACGGGTTCCGACCGTGCATTTCGAAAGTTCGGCTCGGATCTCGTCCATCGGCTTTGACAGGTCGATCGGGTGAGCCGGCGATGACTCCTCAATATTGACGAGACCGGTCTCGGGGATGAACTTCGACGGCTCGTGTTCGAGTTCTTCAATGAAGACGCCGTCCTTGTTTATGGTCGCGAGGATCTGACGGTCAGCCGAACACGACACTGCGATAGCAATGGGCAGCGATGCGCCGTGGCGCGGCAAGCGCACAACGCGAACGTCGTGGCAGAAGTACTTTCCACCGAACTGCGCGCCGAACCCGATGGTCTGTGTCATCTCGAACACCTTGTGCTCGAAGTCCAGGTCGCGGAATCCACTACCGTCGGTGTTTCCCTCGGTGGGAAGAGAATCGAGGTAGTGCGTCGACGCGAGCTTGGCGGTTTTCATCGCGAAGTCGGCCGACGTCCCGCCGATGACGACAGCAAGGTGATACGGCGGGCACGCAGCGGTCCCGATGGATTCGACCTTCTCGCGCAGGAACTCGAGCATGCGAGTCTCGTCGAGGATCGCCTTCGTCTCTTGGTACAGGAATGACTTGTTGGCGCTTCCGCCACCCTTCGCCATGAACAGGAACTCGTAACTGTCGCCTTCGGCGAACTGGATGTCGATTTCGGCGGGCAGATTCGACTTGGTGTTGACCTCGTCCCACAGGGTCTTGGCAGCCAGTTGCGAATAGCGCAAGTTGAGGTCACGGTACGCGCGGGCAATTCCGTCCCAGATGTACTCCTTGTCACGGCCGTCAGTGACGACGCGGTGACCGCGCTTCGCGTGAACCAGTGCCGTTCCCGTGTCCTGACACATCGGCAAAACTCCGCCAGACGACACATTCGCGTTCTTGAGGAGGTCGAGAGCGACATAACGGTCGTTCCCCGACGACTCCGGGTCGTCAACGATGTGGCGCAATTGCGCGAGGTGCGTCGGGCGAAGGAAGTAGTTGACCTCTTTGAAAGCCTCATAGGCGAGTGCCTCAAGCGCGCTGCCCTCGACCTTGAGTAATTCGTCGTCACCCGAACCGACCGTCGAAACGCCTTCGGTAGTCAGAGTTCGGTGCGGATAGGCGGACTTAGCGCGAGGAAGGATTTCGATGAAACTGGAATCGCTCATGCTTTAACTTTGCCACTACCCGCAGCCACTTCCGACCACGCTCCAATGGGGTCACAAATTGGCGTTCTGCTAGGCTTAGATGTTGCCTTTCGAAAGGAAAAAAGTGGTTTCGAAGATTCTTCGCGGCGCAATCGCCGCACTTGCAGTAAGCACCATTGTTGCGGCCCCCGCCATGGCCACGCCCGTGGCTTTCTCTGATAACGGTTGGACTGTTGGCGACCAGTGGGTCAACAGTGCAAGTTACGACAGCTTTTATATCGGCGATGTAAGCGCAACCGATGAGTGGTACACCGCTCACCCCCAGTATGGAAATTCGTACAACGACTGGAACTGGGATGGCCACGGAGAAATGGCGGTTGCAATCGCCGGCGACCCGACGTATTTCGACGGGTCTTTACTCACAGACAACTGCACCGAAGAAACCATCGACGGCGACTACACCTTCAGCTGCGACGAAGAAGAACTTCAGCCTGGAATCTTCGTTCACCCCGAGTACCGTGGACTTTCGACGCTGGGAATTGAGCGCATCGTGTGGGTGTTCCGTAACGCCAACACGGAAACCACCTCGGTAACGGCATACCAGGACAATGGGTCCGAGTGTGACGGGGATGGCTATGCGGAATTCTCGAATGGTTGGACCGGATCGGACACCAACAGTGACGCCGACATCGCCGGGTCGAACTGGGAAGTTCAGCGCGAAGGCGACAGTTCTAGCACTAACTGCGCCATTGAAGCACAAGCATGGCAGTTGGACGGAGCCGAGGTTACAGCCGATGTTGCATCGGAATCTGACCTCGATGACACCTATCTGACCTACACGTTTGACGTTCCTGCTGGTGGAACCAAGGCGCTTGCGTTCTTCTACGCGAGCGTCTGGATCGATGACCAGAACAACGATTCACTCGACCTCAGTGACCCGACTGACCCGTATGTAGTCGCACGACAGGCTTCGTTCGACGATGGTTTGGCACTTATTGCCGATAACCTCACGGAACTCAATGACGCGAACTCGGTTGGTCTTGACGCAGACCTCGACATCGTCAACTGGACTGCGGCAGACTCCGGTCTTGCCGGCACTGGTTTCGACTCGACCGTCGTCGCCCTCGGCGCCGTCGCGTTGCTCGCGCTGGGTGGCGCCTTCGCCATTCGTCGTCGCGCACGCGCCTAGTAATCAACTAAAGGGTCTCGGCTTCGGCCGGGACCCTTTGTTGGCTGCGGCAATCCGCATAGTGGATTCGGATAAAATTGTGGTTTGGACAGTGACGGATTGACGAGATGACGAAACGATTGATTGCCGGCAAACATCGCACCGACGGTGGACGCCACGCGCGACACCGATCGACCCGTCTTCGAACGGCTCTCGTTGTTTCTCTCGTTGCGCTCCTGACAGTTGGTGGAACAATCGGCGGTTACGCCTGGTTTCTCGCCGCCCAGTTCGACAATTCGCTGACGAAGGTCGAAGGCGTGATCACCGAGACTCCGCGTCCGGTCATCCAGTCGGAGACCCGCTATCAACCGCAGAACATTTTGTTGTTGGGTAGTGACACGCGCGGCCAGTTGGGAACAGACCCGAACGTTCGTGGCCAACGTTCGGACGTCATGATGTTCATCCACCTTTCGGGTGACCGTAAGACGGTCCACATCATGTCCATCCCGCGTGACACGTGGGTAAAGATCCCCTGCTTCAGCGAGGGCAAGATCAACTGGGCGATGTCCTACGGCGGTGCCGCGTGCGCGGTCTCAACGGTCGAGAAATTCCTGCACACACACATCGACCACTTCGCCCTCATCAACTTCAGCGGCGTGAAGGAACTTGCCGACCTCCTTGGCGGTGTGACGGTCGACAACCCGCGCGCCTTCACCTCCGACACCAACAATTACGAGTACAACCACTACTCGTACAAGAAGGGCATCATCACGTTGAAGGGAGCACGGGCGCTCGCCTTCGTCCGTGAACGTCACGCGTTCCCCGATGGTGACGTCAGCCGCGGCAAAAACCAACAGTTGTTCATCAAGGGCGTCATCTCGGCGATCACCGAGCGTGGTTTGTTCACCAACCCCGCCGTGATGACTGACCTGGCAACACAGGTCGGGAAGCTGCTGATCGTCGACCCCGGATTGGACTCGAGTTGGGCCGTTAAGACCGCGGTTGAGCTCTCGCCGTTCAACCCCGACAAGGTCATCATGTTCACCATGCCGATCGACAAGTCCGCGTACATCGGCAGCCAGTACGCGATTTTGCCGGACCAGAAGAACCTTGACCTATTCATCTCCAATCTGGGGCGCGACACCCTCGACTTGTACACCCCGCCGAAGACGAAGAAAGTCGACCCTGGCAACCAAAACCATTGATCTGCACGACGCCGAAACTCGCGAATTTTTCACAGGTTTCTCACAGGAAACACGCAGGGTTTGCCAAGTACGAGACAGTGAACTGTAACCATGACAACGCGAGCCATCAATTACGCCCAGCGAACCAAACGCCGACTCACGGCGCGTGACCTGGCCGAATCGATCATCCCGCTGACGACCGCGATTGCTGTTGCGTTGTTCTTCGCTGACGGCGGCGCTCAGTACTTCACGAAACTCGACTCCCTCGCGTACGGTCTCGGTGTCGTTTCCGGACTCATCGGAACGAACCTGTTCCTCGTCATGCTCGTCCTCGCCGCGCGCGTCCCGATGATCGACCGACTCTTCGGGCACGACCGCGCGATCGAACTGCACAAGAAGCTCGGCAAGCCGGTTCTATACCTGATGCTCGCGCACATGGCCGGGCTTGTCATCGATTACGCCGCGCGCGCTGGCGTGAACGTTATCGCTGAATCAATCACAATGATCAACACCGATACCGACATGCTCATGGCGTGGTTGGCGCTCGGCGTCATGCTTCTTATCGTTGTGACGAGCCTGGTCGCGGTTCGCGCCAAATTGTCGCAGCGCGTCTGGCACCTCATTCACCTGTCGTCCTACGCCGCAATGATCCTCGGAGTTTTCCACCAGTTCTCGTGGAGCGGAATGTTCCGTGAAGGAACTGTTGGCCGCTTGTACTGGCTCGCGTTGTACATCCTCGCTGTCGGCGGAGTTTTTGTCTTCCGTATCGCGCTCCCGATGATTCGCTCGACGCGTCACGGACTCGTCGTCGACAAGGTCGTCGTCGAAGGGCCTGATACCGTTTCGATCTACATGTACGGTCGCGACCTGGACCGCGTCGGGTTCAAAGCGGGGAATTTCGCGCACTGGCGATTCCTCGCACCCAAACTGTGGCAGGAAGCTCACCCGTTCTCTATTTCATCGGTGCCGACCCGCAACACGGTTCGAATCACCGTTCGTGCTCTCGGCGACTCGACCACCATCCTGCAGAACGTGCGCCCCGGCACCAAGGTCTGGTTCGAAGGCCCGTACGGCGTCTTCACGAATGAGGACCGAACCACGAACCGCGTCGCGTTGATTGGCTCGGGCATCGGTCTGGCTCCGATTCGAGCACTCGTTGAAGAGATGCCGTTCGCCCCTGGTGAACTCGTTGTCGTTGGTCGCGCCTCGACGCCCGAGGAGCTCTTCCTCATGCACGAGATCACCGACATCGCGATGGCAAAGAAGGGGACCGTCTACGAATTGACCGGTCGACGCGGCAAGCGCACGCCGTGGCTTCCGTGGGACGAGTCGGAACAGGGCGCGACCATTACGGACATCATCGCCAACCCCAAGGATTGGGACTTTTATCTTTGTGGTCCCGACAAGTGGATGGACGCCATGGAGGCTGACCTTCGCCGCAACGGCGTAGCCGACATCCGCATTCACGCCGAAAAATTTGCCTGGTAACGAAAAGGACAAACGACAATGAGAACAACATCAGCATTCGTCTCCGGAATGGCGACGATGGGAATCCTCGCCGGCGGTATCGCGTGGGGCACGGGTTTCGCGAGCAC
>JBDLPW010000019.1:0-20760 GCA_039800905.1 Actinomycetota bacterium
TCGGGCGCGAAAGACGGAACGTACGACGGCGACGTCGTTCAAACCCGTTACGGACCGATGCAAATCGAGGTCGTGATCAAGAACGGCAAAATCGACAGCGCAACCGCTCTGCAAAACCCGGGCGGCGACCGCACGTCGGACCAGATCAATGCGCAGGTCATTCCTATGCTCAACGACGCGATTGTGAAGTACCAGACACTGAACTTCGGAAACGTATCGCGCGCCACCATTTCGACGAATGGATACAAGCAGTCTGCACAGTCCGCTCTCGATAAGGCCGGTTTCACGGGATGACCGTAGACGTCTGGGAAGTGATGGGGACAGTTGTGTCCTTGCGCATCCCCGACCGGTTTGAGCGTGTTCACGACATCGCCGTTCACGGCGTCCGTGAAGTTCTCGCTATGTACGACGTCACCTATTCGCTCTACCGCGATGATTCGCCGTTGTCGCAACTCGCTCGAGGCGAGGTGGTGCTGGCGGAACTCGACGAGAACATTCGCGACACGTACGCTCGCGCAATTGAATGGCGAAACCGAACAGGCGGGGCGTTCACGCCGCACCGCGCGGACGACGTTATTGACTTGTCCGGAATCGTCAAGGCGGACGCAATTGCAGCGGGCGCCGAAGTTCTTCGCGCACACGGTGTCGACGAATTTTCCCTCAATGTTGGTGGCGACCTCGTGGTGGCGGGTGACACGACATGGCCGACAGCGATCGGCCACCCGACCGACCCTTCGGCGATGATCGCCGGAGTCACATTGGATTCGACATGGTGCGCCATCGCAACCAGTGGCACGTTTGATCGCGGCGAACATATTTGGCGCTCAGTGTCGGATGGGCCGACAATCATCTCGGCGACGGTCATCTCGCACGACATCGTCACGAGCGACGTCTGGGCGACTGCCATCATTTCGGGTGGCCCGGCGATGGCCGAGGCCGCAACCCAGGACGGATGTGCGGTCCTCTACTTCGATTCCGAACTCAACTCGTTCGGAAACGGCGCGATGGACGGACTGTATATTCGTGCGAACGAACCTCAGCCGACTTCATAGCCTGCGTTCGGTGCGATGATGGAACCGTGAGCACACCGACAATCACGTTTCTCGGCGCAGCCGGGACCGTCACCGGAAGCAAGTTCCTCCTCGAGTCCGATGGGGTCAAGGTTCTCGTTGACTGCGGACTGTTTCAGGGACTCAAGGAACTGAGGCTCAAGAACTGGGAACCGCTCGACGTTGCCGCGGCCGACATCGATGCCGTTGTCCTCACTCACGCTCATCTCGACCACTGCGGTTATCTTCCGAAGTTGGTCAAAGACGGTTTCCGGGGGCGAATTCACGCGACCCTCAACACCACAAGGCTGGCGGATGTCATTCTGCGAGACTCGGCCCGCATCCAGGTCGAAGACGCTGCGTACGCTGCGAAGAAGAAGTTTTCCAAGCACGATCCGCCAAAGGCGCTTTATGACGAAAACGACGCTGATCGAGCGATTCGTCTGTTTGCCGCAGAAGATTTTGGCGCACCGGTTGCGGTTGCGCCCGGAGTAACCGTGACGTTCCACCCCGCCGGCCACATTCTCGGTGCAGCAATCGCCGTCATCGACATTGGGGGCAAGCGCATTGTTTTCTCCGGCGACCTAGGCCGCAGCCAACACCCTCTGCTTGTTGCACCGCACCCGATTCCGGCGGGTCCGGTCGATTCCATCGTTGTCGAGTCAACCTACGGAGATCGCGAGCACGAAACTCCGACCGACGATTTCGCCACGGTCATCACCGAGACAGTGGCCAAGGGCGGATCGGTCCTCATCCCCGCATTCGCCGTTGATCGAACCGAGGTCATCCTCATCGCTCTGCGAGAACTCATGGAGTCCGGGAAAATTCCGCGCGTTCCGATTTTCGCGGACTCACCGATGGCACTCAAGGCGCTGGATTTCTATCGCGATGCGATTGATGAAGGAAGCGCCGATATTCGTCCAGATGTGAGAGACGAGTGGGTCGGACGAGACCCATTTGACCCGGGCACACTTCACGAGCTCCTCACCGTTGACGAATCAAAGACGATCAACAACCCGACCGAACCGTGCATCATCATTTCGGCTTCGGGGATGGGAACCGGCGGTCGTGTCGTGCACCACCTTCGTCAGATGCTGCCCAACCCGCGTCACACTGTGATTCTTGTTGGGTACCAGGCGGTCGGCACGCGTGGTCGTTCTCTGGTCGACGGAGCCGAATTCGTCCGAATGCACGGCGAAGAGGTCGATGTCCGTGCTCGAATCGAAAACATCCAGTCATTTTCGGTTCATGCCGACGGAGGCGAATTGACCGCGTGGTTGCGAACGGCGTCGACCCAGCCGAGCCACGTTTACGTTGTGCACGGCGAATCGGGTGTCGCCGAATCTTTCGCGGCGCACATCAAGGAGACGCTCCATTGGTCGGCGCACGCACCGGCCGCAGGAGAGACCCTGCCTATCTAGCGGAGGGCGTGGGGCGGGCGATGAGATAGCTCACGGCGAGGCCGAGGAAACCGCCACCCATGATGAAACCGTTGACGTACTGCATGTTGTCGTCGTAAGACGCAAGAAGTACGACGGCACCCAACACGACGAGGTTGAACCCAATGCGAGTCAGTGCCGCGAGCCAGCGTGTTCCGATGTGCGAGCTCACTACGTGTAGGGCCGGCATGAATGCTCCAGCGAACACGAGGATGTAGAGCAGCGTCACGACCGGGTCGGCATTGAAATAGAAGAGGCCACCGTCGCTGAAGCCGGGAGTTGAGGGGAATACCCATGTGCGAAGAACGAATAGAACCGCGAGGAACGTCGATGCCGATCCGAGGGCGATGAGTCGGTTGGACTGCTTCCAGTCGAAAGTAGCGGCCGACACGTGGAACAGGTGTGCGACACCGAAAGGAAGAACCCCGAGGGTCGTCCACAACTGTAGGTCGGCGGGTTGGGTGGCGACGATGACGCTCCACACCGCGAACGCAAGTGCGTAGAGAGCGAGGCCAATCCCGAAGCGGCGGAACAGAACGCCGCTTGAGGTGAGGAAACGAAAGCCGACAAAGCCGAGGGCGATCGTTCCGAGTACGAAAAACGTCACGACATTCGAATTAACCATCTGTTACCGCTCACTTTCGTGTGAAGGGGGTGCTGTGGGTACTACTGAAATCGAAGCAGAAAACGTGCCAGTTTGTAAAGGGCTCCGGGTACGGAAATAACCTTGCCGCGTTTGAAGTCGTCCCACCCGTCGGCGACGACCTTGCCGGCGTCCAGCCACATGAACTTGGGCAGGCGTGACATCTCGAATCCGCCGCGCTTGTGGAATTCGGTCTTCGTGTAGCCGGGGCACAGCGCCATGATGCGGATTCCGTCGCGTGATGACTCGTTGTGAACCGCCTGGGTGAATGCGGTGAGGTATGACTTGGCGGCGGCGTACGTGCTGCGCGGCAACCAACCGGCGACCGAGGAGACGTTGATGATGGAGCCGCCACCGCGGGAAATCATCGTGGTAGCCGCAACGTGCGTCAAGCGCATCGGTGCGGTGACGAGAGTATCGAGCATTGCCTGCTCTTCTTCAAGAGTGTTCGCGGCGAAACGAGCGGGCAGACCGTATCCAGCGTTGTTGACGAGCAGGTGGATCGGCTTGCGGGTGTCGGTCAGTCGACGTTCGACCATCCAGATTTGACGGTCGGACGACAGATCGGCGGTGATGAGTTCAACCGGAACACCAAACTCACCGCGGAGATGTTCGGCCTTCTGCTCGAGTTTGCGACCGTCGCGACCGACGATGACGAGGTCGTAACCTTCCTTCGCCAGCAGTCGCGCGAACTCGAAACCGATTCCCGAGGTCGCGCCGGTGATGAGTGCCGTTGCCATGACCACTACTTTGCCAACAAATCCGTGTTTTTCGCTGTAAGCGCGCGGATTGTGCACGACGAGGTTCTAGGCTCGGGTCATGGCTCTTCGACTTCCCGACAAGTGGGTCTGGGACTCGTGGTTCGTCCGTGACGGCGACACTTTCCACGCGTTCTATCTGCACGCCAGTCGCGCCCTCGGTAATCCCGACCTCCGTCACATTCACCCAATCATCGGCCACGCGACGAGCACGGACCTCGTGAACTGGGATGTTCAGCGCGATGCGATCATCGTGTCCGAGCCGCCGGCGTGGGACGACTTCACTACGTGGACCGGTTCCATCATTCGCGACGACGACGGTGTGTGGTGGATGTTCTACACGGGAACCGCCCATCCGGACCGCGCTAACCGGCAGACGGTCGGCGCTGCCCGTTCGACCGACTTATTCGTGTGGGAAAAAGTTCCCGGCAACCCGCTCGTCGTCGCCGACCCCCGCTGGTACGAAACCACCGAAGTCGAGGGCGAACAATCCTGGCGCGACCCGTGGGTTTTCCGTCGCCCGGGAGAAAAGCAGTGGAACATGCTTGTCACGGCACGGTCCAACCACGGGCCAATCGATGACCGAGGCGTTCTGGGGTTTGCGACCAGTGACAACCTGATCAACTGGACGGTTCAGCCGCCCCTCAGTGAGCCCGGCGCCGGATTCCACCACCTCGAGGTGTTCCAATACGAAATTGTCGACGGTGTTCCCATCCTGTTGTTCTGTTGCGACCTCGACAAACTGCGGGGTGACCGCCGCGCCTCTGACGACGGTGTTTTCAGTTGTGTCGTCAACGAGGACCTCAGCGAAATCGACTTCCGTCGTTCGACCCTGTTCGATGACACCATTTACGCCTCGCGACTCATTGACACGGACGACGGCTGGGTGCTCATCGGCTTCGTCAATCACCCGAACGGCGAATTCGTGGGTGAACTGTGCGATCCCATTCCCGTTACCGCCGATCCCGTCAAGGGAATTGTCCGGCGATAATTACTCGAGGTGGACGAGTTCGTGCTCGGCCCGCTTTTTGCCCGGCCATTCGATTACGAGCATCGCCGTGAACATGATCGCGCCGCCCATCAGGAGCCGTGACGTCAGTGGTTCTTGACCGACGCCGACGGCGATGATGCCCGACCACAGCACTTCGGTTGTCAACAGGATTGCGACTCGACCCGGATCCATGTGACCCTGTGCCCAGGTTTGCAGGAAGAAGCCGAGAGCCGTCGCGAAGACTGCGGTGATCAGGATCGCATTCCACACACCAGCGTCCGGCGGCATGATGAAACCGTCGCCGTCACCGAACGTCCACAGTCCCGTCATGACCGCGACGACGAGAATTTGGACCAGGGTGAGCGCGTAGGCGTCAGCTCCGGGGCTCCACACACCAAGCGTGACGATGTGCATCGCGAACAGGATTGCGCAAATGACAACCCAGATAGTTCCATCGCTGAACCCGACGTCCGTGATGGACAGTATGGCAAGTGCAGACAGCGACAACACAGCACCGATGATTACGCGGGTGTTCAGTTGTTGCTTGAGGAAAAGCCACCCGATGAGTGGCGTCAGGATGACGTACAACCCCGTGAGAAATCCGGTGATTGCGGCAGTCGACATTTCGAGACCGATGGTTTGAGTGATGTACCCCGCCCCGAGGATGAGACCGACGATGCTGCCCGTCCACAGCACGCGCCTCGAGATGTCGCGCAGCACGCGAGGACGAGCCGCGATCATGACGAGTGCTGCCACCGTGAAGCGGGTGAAAAGGAAGTCGGGGATGGGCTGGCGCTCGATCGCGTCCTTCATCAGGACGAAGGATGCACCCCACGACGCGGTCACCGACAGCAGCGCGATGGCGGCGACGGATTCCTGGCGGCGAAGGACGGACATGCGTTCCAGCCTAGGGGGCACGTCCCGGCCGTTGGGGCGAGGTCAGCGATTGCCGTGCGCTAAGGAATTGACCATCGATGGGAACACGAAACCGTGCATTGGCCACACAGCCCACCAATACAAATGTCCGCTCAGCCCTTGCGGCGCGAAGAGTGCACACTGTGTGACGCGCGTTTGGCCCCCGACCTCATCGACAACGAACTCGAGCCACGCCCGGCCCGGCATCAACATTTCGGCACGCAAACGCAGCACGTGAGGTCTGCGGATCGTTTCTACCCGCCAAAAATCTAGTGCTTCCCCTTCGACGAGATGCTTCGGATCGCGCCGTCCGCGTCGAAGTCCGACACCGCCAAGAAGGCGGTCAACAAGTCCGCGAACCTCCCACGCCCACGATGCTCGGGAATAGCCGTTATCCCCGCCGATCGCCTCAATTCGGGCCCACACCGTCTCGACGGAATCGTCCGTCAGTGCGACACGAACGTCTTGATATAACGTGCCACCCGCCCAATCCGGATCGGTTGGCAATGGGTCGGACGGCGCTCCGGGAAGCGATGCGTCTGACCATCGGGTGTCCACGCGCGCTTCCTTGACCTTAACGAGTGCGAGTTCGATTGCATGAGCGAGTGACGTCAATCCACCGGCTGGGTCGGGAATGAGGTCGCGAATCGTGCCGTCTCGGGCAACTACCTCGTTCTTGAGGCTGGCCACCAGCCGTCGAGCGAGTCGGTACGGGACGGGGGTGACGAGTCCGACCCAACCACTCGACAGTCGTGGAGTGAGAACCGGAATCGGGATGATGATTCTGCGTCCCAAGCCGGCAACGCGGGCATACGTCTGCATCATGTCGCGATAGGTGATCACATCTGGTCCGCCGATGTCGAACGCACCTTCGATGGAGTCGTCCAGGCTGACTGAGCCGACTAAGTAGCGCAACACGTCTCGCACCGCGATGGGTTGTGTACGAGAGTTGACCCACTTCGGTGTGGTCATGATGGGCAATCGTTCGGTGAGATATCGCAACATTTCGAACGATGCACTTCCCGAACCGATAACGATGCCCGCCCGCAATTCGATGACGGGAACCCCCGACGCGCGCAGGATGTCACCGGTCTCTTGCCTGGAACGCAGGTGTGGTGACAGTTCACTGTCTGAGTCGACCATGCCTCCGAGGTACACGATTCGCGAGACTGACTGCGCTTGCGCGACGTCGCCAAAAACCGCGGCGAGCTCGCGTTCGCTATCTTCGAAGCCCTTACGCTGGTTGAGGGCGTGCAATAAATAGAACGCAACATCGATTTCGTCCAATGCGCGTTTGAGATCTGCACGATTGGATGCGTCACCATCGACGACCTCGACGTCATTCACCCACGGGTGGTAGCGCAGCCTCGACGCATTGCGTACCAGAACACGGACTCGGTACCCGTGGTCGAGAAGTTCGCGGACGAGCCGTCCGCCGATGTACCCGGTGGCGCCGGTGACGAGGACCCGCGCTCCCGCGCCGTCCGCGCCCGTCCGGAGGGGCAGGTCTCGAGCCAGCTGACTCACCATAAGACTGATAGTAGGGGGTGCGGTAAGTTCGCAGTGTGCCGACGTTGAACATCGCCCCCGAAGTTGCTCTTGCCCTCGATGAGAACCGCCCGGTTGTCGCGCTCGAGTCGACCATCATTTCGCATGGACTTCCGCGCCCGCGCAACCGCGAGGCAGCTCACGAATTTGAACAGATCCTGCGTGACAAGGGTGTGACGCCCGCAACAATCGCGGTGATTGACGGCATCCCGACGGTCGGGCTCGACGAGGACGGACTCGCGACGATTGCCGACCGCGACATCGCTAAAGCAAGCGTTCGAGACCTGCCGATTCTCTTGGCAAAGGGCGAAAGTGGCGCGACCACGGTCGCCGCTACCGCGCACATTGCGGCTCAGGCGGGCATCCGCGTATTCGCAACCGGCGGACTTGGCGGGGTTCACCGCGAAGCGAATGAAACGTTCGACGAATCGGCCGACCTGTCGACGCTTGCGATCACCAACATCACCGTCGTTTCGGCCGGAGTGAAGTCGGTCCTTGACATCGCCGCGACACTCGAACGGCTGGAAACCCTCTCCGTCCCTGTGATCGGGTACGGCACTACCGCCTTCCCTGCGTTCTGGTTGACGGACTCGGGCTTCACCCTTGACTGGTCGGCAAAGGACGCCACCGAAGTTGCACGCATCATGCGGGCACACGATGACACCAGCCACGGGCAGGGAATCGTCGTCGCGAACCCCATTCCGCTGGACAAGCAGTGGGACCCCGCCGAACACGACCGCGTTCTTGCCGAGGCGTTTGTTGCCGCCGAACGCGCTGGTGTTCGCGGGAAGGCGGTCACCCCGTTCTTGCTCGGGTACATCGTTGACGCGTCCGGCGGTCGCAGCCTCGAGGTCAACCTCGACCTGGCACGCAACAACATCCGCGTTGCGGGTGACATCGCCACGGCGTGGAGTCACCTGACATCATGACCGTTCCTGGTGCGATCCTTGTCGTCGGTGATGTCATCGACGACATCATCGTTAGACCGCGCCGCGACATCCGCGTTGACACGGATACCCCCGCATCGATCGAACGTCACCCCGGCGGCTCGGCGGCGAACACCGCTGCGTGGCTGGGGTCCATCGGTGCGGACGTTCACTTCTTTGGCCGACTCGGGGCCGCCGATGTCGCGCGTCACACTGCTGAACTAGAACGGTTCGGTGTGGAGACGCATCTTGACGGCGACGACGATCACCCAACTGGAACCATCGTCATCATCGTCGAGGGCGAAGCCCGCACGATGCTGACCGACCGCGGTGCGAACGTGGTGTTCGACCTCGATGCCGTCCCTGACGAGCTCATCGCAACGGCAAACTACCTCCACTTCACGGGCCACACCATCATCGATGAACCCAAGCGCGACGCCGTCATTCGGCTCATCGCACGTGCGAAGAAGCACAGGGTTATCGTCAGTGTCGATCCCGCGACTGCCGGTTTTATCACCGACTTCGGAGTTGCCGATTTCCTTCATCTGTGTGCGGGCGTGGACATCCTCCGCCCCAACGAAGACGAGGCATGCGTTCTCGCTGGCGTGCACGATGTTGCCGTCGCCACCCAAAAATTGACCGAACACTTCCCGCTCGTCATCACGACGTGTGGCGGGAAGGGCGTGCTCGTCGCTGAACGCGGTAAGCCCATCGAGCACGTGACGGTTCACCCAGTCGAGGTCGTCGACCCGACCGGCGCGGGGGACTCGTTCAACGCGGGCCTCCTCGCGGCGCTCGCCGGTGGTGCTTCACCAGTTGAGGCAGCGGAAAACGGCGCCCGCGTTGCGGCGGGTGGGCTGCTTACGGTTGGCGCTCGCCCCGCATAGTGGCGTAATCCGCAAGAGCGCGGGCGCGGCTCGTCCCGAGGTCCACGATCGGGTCGGGGTAAATCGGTGTCCCGAACTCGGGCACCCACCGCAGTCGATACTCCGCGTCGGCATCAAACTTCGCCGCCTGCAGTTCCGGGTTGAACACTCGGAAATACGGAGCAGCGTCATAACCACTGCCGGCAACCCATTGCCACGATGCCGGGTTGCTCGCTTCGTCAGCGTCAACGAGCGTGTCCCAGAACCACTGCTCGCCAACGCGCCAGTCGATACCGAGGTTCTTGATGAGGAAACTCGCCGCCACCATGCGTACCCGGTTGTGCATCGTGCCCACGCGCCACAGTTCGCGCATTCCGGCGTCGACGAGGGACACGCCGGTGACTCCCTTTTTCCACGCCAACAGCTGTGCGTCGTCGATCGGCGCCCATGGGAACTCGTCAAATTCGGGGCGAAGATTTCGGGAGTGCAAATCGGTGTTGTGGAACAGCTGGTGGTATGAGAATTCTCGCCAGCCGATCTCGGACAGGAATCGACTCGCGTTCGCACTGTTTTCAGGGCGGCGGACGGCCTCGACCGCATGCCACACCTGATACGGGCTGATTTCACCGAATCGAAGGTGCGGGCTCAGCCCACTCGTCGATTCAATCCCTGGCTCGTCGCGGCGGTGATAGAGCGCCAGCCCATTCTCGATGAATCGATCAAGTCGTTCCAGGGCTCCGTGCTCGCCCGGTTTCCACACGGTCGGAAATTCCTGGTCCCACGGAATCGTCGGCAACAGGTCCCACGATTCGAGGGAGTCACTCGGCGCTGGCACACCGCTGATCGCTGTCGGTGCGGGCAACGGTTGGCGAGGTTCGACCCCCGCGAGAATTGCCTTCCAGAACGGAGTGAACACCTTGAACGGTGTTCCGGCACCCGTCGTCAACGACCACGGTTCGTGCAGTAGTGAACCGTGGTGGCTGTGCGCGTCGGGCAACGTCGACTTGAGCTCGGCATCGATGGCGCGAGCGGCACCGAATCGCTTCGACCAGTGGACGCTCGTCGCGCCGACTTCGGCAACGATCGCGGGAACTACCTCACGGGCGGCACCGCGACGCAGGATGAGTTGCCCGCCCAGTTCCGAAATTGTTCGACCGAGCGATCGCAGGGAATGGTGCAACCACCAGCGACTCGCCCCACCGAGCGGACGAACCTCGGGCGATTCGTCATCGAGCACGTACAGAATCGCGACTCGGTCGGCGGTTTCCAGCGCGGCGGTTAACGCCGGATTGTCGGCGACCCGAAGGTCGTCGCGTAACCAGACGAGCGCCGTCGACATTGCCGGTTAGAACACGTCGGGCGAACGGCCCGTCCCGTAATTGATGGTGACGTCGGCGTGACGGTCGAATCGGTACCCGATTCCACGGACGGTTCGCACGATGTCTTCGAAGGGTTCAAGTTTTGAGCGCAGGCGTCGAACGTGAACGTCGATGGTGCGGGCATTCGGGCGGTCCACGTCACTCGCTGACCACAGCGCGTCGACGATGTCGTTGCGGTGAACCGTGACTCCTTCACGCAGCACGAGGAACTGGAGCAGTTCAAATTCTTTGTACGTCAGCGGCGCAACCTCGTCGCTGATGACGACACGTTTACGCGAGAAGTCGATGTCCACACCAACCGGTTTGACCGGCTTGGGCGGGAGGAGTTCGGAGACTGCCTTGGGTTCGCGTAGGGCGAGACGGACGATGTCGAGGTTCTTACCGCGCTGCGCGGGAGGTGCGTACGCGACCGCAACGTGGCTGTCGGTGCCGGGAACGGTCTCACCCAAAGTCTTACGAAGTGTTTCGACCAACTCGGCGATGGTCGTACCCGCTGCCGCTGCGGCGTCCTCGTCGACACCCACGTACAGCGCAAAACCGCGCAGTTTCGCGTTGGTGTCGGGATTTTCGGGCATCCCGCGATTTTACCGCCTAGCCGGCGACGCCGTAGAGCCGGTCGCCCGCATCCCCGAGTCCAGGGACGATGTAGCCGTGTTCGTTGAGTCGTTCGTCGAGCGATCCGAGCACGAGAGTGACGTCACGATTGCCGACCGCGGTCTTCACCGCGTCAACGCCTTCGGGTGCACCGAGCAAGCAGACGGCGGTAACGTCCGTTGCACCTCGATCGAACAGATAGTCAATCGCGGCAATGAGTGAACCGCCCGTCGCCAACATCGGGTCGAGCACGTAGCACTGTCGCCCGGTCAGATCGGCGGGAAGGCGCTCGGCGTACACGCTCGGCTGCAACGTCGTCTCGTCGCGAACCATCCCAAGGAAACCGGTCTCCGCCGACGGCATCAAGCGCAACATTCCGTCGAGCATGCCGAGTCCGGCGCGCAGGATGGGAACAATGAGCGGCCGCGGCTCGGCCAGAATGACACCCGTCGTCGGCGCAACCGGCGTTTCGATGTGGTGAGGGACGACGCGAACATCGCGCGTTGCCTCGTACGCGAGAAGCGTGACCAGCTCATCCGCCAATTTGCGGAAGATCGACGACGGCGTCGACTTCTCGCGCAACATCGTCAACTTGTGGGTGATGAGGGGGTGGTCGGCAACAATCACTCGCATAGGCTCACTGTATAGGAGGTGCTCGTGTCCGCGTTGGAATCCGCCATGGCCGTCGCCCTGTCTGAGGCGCTCGAGGCGCTCGCGACCGGTGACGTCCCGGTTGGTGCAATCGTCATCAGCCCCGACGGCGATGTCGTGGGGACGGGACACAACGAACGCGAGGCTACGGGCGACCCGACCGCGCACGCCGAGGTGCTCGCACTGCGCGCCGCCGCCGACGCGACTGGGTCGTGGAACCTCAGCGATCACACTCTCGTCGTCACGCTCGAACCGTGCGTGATGTGCGCTGGCGCAATCCTCAACGCTCGAATCGGACGGGTCGTCTTCGGCGCGTGGGATCCCAAGGCGGGCGCAGCGGGAAGTGTCGTCGACCTGTTGCGAGACCGAACCCTGCCGACGCGCGTCGACGAGGTTATCGGTGGCGTACTCGAATCCGAATGCTCGGTGATTCTCACCGAGTTCTTCGGAAACCTACGGGACTAGGACCAGAGTTCCGCGTTCCAGAGGACCGCGATGACGAGGTTGATGACCGCGAACCCACCAGCGGTGTGGAAGAACGGCTGCAACTTCGATTCGCCCTTCGCCTGACGCTTGCGTCCGATGATGGCGGCGATGAGCGCACCGGTTGCGAGGAGAGCCTTGACCGTGATCTTGGTGTTGTCCGGAGCGTCGTCGAGTGCGTAGGACAGGCCGACGAGAAGCGTTCCAGTGGTGAGCTGGACGATTGCCGCCCACATCATCGCGGTGAAAGGGAAGTCCGACTTGCGCTTCATGTTAAGAACGAACGCGCCAACGAGAACGGCCATTCCGGCGAGGTGGACAACGACGAGGGATTCTTTGAGGAGTTCCATGGTTGTCACAATACTCTTGGAGTCATGGCACAGACGTTTGCGTTCCTCGGTACCGGCTCGATGGGCGGTGCGATCCTTGACGGGCTCGTCGCCGGGGGCGGCGAAGTCACGGTGAAATCAACGACCCGGTCCAGCACCGCGTCTCGACCCGGTGTTGAATCGCGATCCACTGAATCGGATGTGCACGCGAACCGCTGGGCAGTCGACGGCGCCTCCGTCGTCGTCATCGGGGTCAAGCCCGCGATGGTGACCGATGTTCTTCGCGAAATCGCCGACGCGCTCGAACCCGACGCAGTCATTATTAGTGTCGCCGCGGGCGTCACCACCGCGACCATGGAATCCGTTGTTGCAAACCCCGTCGTCCGCGCGATGCCGAACACCCCGGCGCTTATCGGCAAGGGCGTCACGGGGATTTCTGCGGGATCACGCGCCACCGCAGCACACCTCGAAATCGCTCGCCAACTCTTTGACGTCGTCGGCTGGGTCCTCGAACTTCCGGAATCCCGAATCGACGCGTTGAGCACCATCTCGGGTTCCGGCCCCGCGTACGTCTTTCACGCGATGGAACAGTGGACCCGTGCGGCCGTCGAACTCGGTTTCTCCGAAGACGAAGCCCGCAACCTCGTCGAAAAGACCTTCGCGGGTTCGACCGCCTTGCAAGAATCGACGGGCACCGATCCCGCCGAACTCCGTCGCCGTGTCACCAGCCCCAACGGAACGACGGAGCGCGCAATCGCTGTGCTCGACGCGGCGGCGCTCGCCGACATATATCGCACAGCCGCCGAAGCGGCACTCGCTCGTGCGCAGGAACTCGCGCGCCAACTCGCCGAATAACTCTCACGCCCCACTGAGGTTGCTCATAGCGTTCGTCAAGGAACGCCGTCGAAAGTCGTACTTGTGACACCGACAAATGAAAGGAAGTGACACAACATGGCACTCAAGAAGAACGGTTCAGCCGCAGACATCACCGCGGCGGACATCAAGGACGAGGTACAGCGCGCGGTGCGCAAGCAGTCCGCTCGTAACACCAAGCCCCTCAAAGTGGGCGCGGTCATCGCCGGTGGCGTTGTCGCACTCGGTGCAGCATTCGGCGTAGGCCTCATCGCAGGTCACGCGGCCCCCGGCTTCCCGGGTGGCGGAGACTTCGCAGCGGGTCAGGGTCAACAGGGTGGCCCCGGCTTCGATCGCGATGGTGACCACCGAGGTGGCGACCGTGATGGTGACGGCGACCACGGATTTGGTGGTCCGCAGGCTGGTCAACAGGGTGGCCAGCAGGGCGGCGGCCTTCAGGCTCCCGGCCAGAACGACGGGACTGCTCCTAACGGTCCCGCCCCCGTGGCGCCGAGTGGTCCGACCACTACGGCACCGTAACCAACACCGGTACCTCCTTTCCGTGGTTAGTGGAACAGGGTATCCCGCGAGGGATACCCTGTTTCTTATGGATGACATCTTCACCGTCTTGGCCGAACCGATTCGCCGCGAGATCCTCGTGCGTCTGCGCAACGCGGCCCCCGGGGATCTGTCGGTCGGTGACCTTGTCACCGCCGTTGGACAGAGTCAGCCCACCGTGTCCAAACACCTCAAGGTGCTGCGTGAGTCCGGACTCGTTGCCGTTCGCGAGGACGGTCAGCACCGTTTTTACCGCCTGAACCCCGAGCCGCTCGCGTCGGTCGAGGGATGGGTTCTCGGCATGAACGACCAGCCGGTAGCACCTGCCTCGACTCGCCCGGTTGTAGAACCGCGCATCCTCAAAGACGTGGACATTCGCGGACTGGGACTGACTGTTGGCCGCTTCGCCGCCTCGGTCTTCCCCCCGCCGCGCGCCCCCCGTTCGTAATCGCGCTAGACTTCTCGGTATTGTCCGTTCGCCGACATTCATGTCGGCTCAGGTTTAAAAAGGTGTCCCATGGGTTCCGTTATTAAGAAGCGTCGCAAGCGTATGGCGAAGAAGAAGCACCGCAAGTTGCTTCGCAAGACGCGCCACCAGCGTCGCAACAAGAAGTAGTCGCATCGCGACCGACAAGCGTCAGGCTCAGGCCTGGCGCTTTTGTCGTATCGGGATGATTTCCCAACCGCGCGTCGCCGCTTCGCGCGCGAGTTCACGGTCGGGGTTCACGGCGAACGCGTGTCCGACGGAGGACAACATCGGGATGTCATTGCGGGAATCCGAGTACGCGAAACAATTCTCGAGGTCAACCCCACGGGCCTTCGCTAATGCGGTGATGGCGACGACCTTGCGCTTGCCGTGAAGCGGCGAGTTGACGAGGTTGCCCGTCGCGAATCCGTCCTTGGCCTCGACTTCGGTACCGAGCGCACCGGTGAACCCGAGGTCTGCCGCGACGATTTCGGCGAACGTTTTCGGTGATGCCGTCACAATCCACACTTCGTCGCCCTGTGCGAGGTGTGCTTGTGCGCGATCAAGGCTCGCGGTGATGAGTCGGGACCCGACGGCGTCACGTGCGGTCGCGTGAGCGATTTCGGACAGGGCTTCGACCGATCGGCCGGCGATGAGGTCAAGGCCCCGGCCCTGTGCGGCGGTCTGTTGTGCGGCCGTTTCACCGACGGTGAGGAACGTCAACTGGTGCCACCCGAAGCGGACCAGATCAATGAGGCGAAGCTGCCCGTGCTTCCACGCCGTCATCGCATACAGAAACATTGTCGAGCCGCGAACAAGGGTGTTGTCGAGGTCGAAGAAGGCAATGGCGCGCGGGCGTTGCGGCATCACACCAGCATAGGCTGGGGGCATGGCGCGCGTCACTGTTGAGCTCTTCGGGAAACCGGGATGCCACCTCTGCGACGACGCCAGAGCGGTCATCGATTCGGTGGTCGCGGACTCGACCCAGGTCGACGTCGTCGAGCGCAACATCCTTGATGACGCCGAATGGTTTGAGACGATGAAGAACGACATCCCCGTCGTTGTCATCGACGGCGTTCGCCACACGCAGTGGCGCGTTGATGAAGAAGCGTTTCGCAACGCCCTGACGGAGGTACTGTCATGATTCGCCACATCGTCATGTGGAAACTCGCCGCAACCGAGGATGCCGAAAAGGCGACGGTCACGCGCGAAATAATTCGCCTTCTCGAGGGTTTGCCCGCGGTCGTTCCCGGGCTCACGTCGCTTGAAGTGACAACCGACCTCGGTGATGACGACGGCAACTTCGACCTCGTCCTCGTCAGCGAGCACGTTTCACAACAGGCGTTGCTCGACTATCAAGAACACCCCGCCCACCGCGCCGCGGCCCAGTGGATTCGGGAGCATGTGACCGCACGCGCCTGCGTCGACACGGCACTGTAGTCATGTGCGGCCGGTATGCCTCGACCCTCAGTGGTGAGGAACTCGGCCGATACTTCGCCGTCGATGAGATTGCGGACGTCGAGCTGCGACCGTCGTGGAATATCGCGCCGACGCAAGATGTTCCCATCGTTGTCGAGAAACGCGACGACCGCGCGCGGTTGTTGACAACCGCGCGGTGGTCTCTGGTTCCGCCGTTCGCCGAATCCTTGACGCTGAAGTTCCCGACGTTCAATGCGCGAAGCGAGACGGTGTGCGAGAAGGCGTCCTTCAAGTCCGCCGTCGTTCATCAGCGCGCGATACTTCCCGCCGACGCGTATTACGAGTGGCACACCGAGGGGAAGGCCAAAACGCCATACGCCGTTCGTCCCGAGGACGGGCTCCTCGCGTTCGCAGGCATCTACTCGTGGTGGCGCGAATCACCCGCGAGCAACTGGGTGTTGACCGCGACCATCCTCACGATGGCGGCACCCGAACCTCTCGCATGGTTGCACGACCGCACTCCGATCGTTCTCGGAGCCGACGACTGGGACTGGTGGTTGAATCGCGAAATCGCGGCCAACCCCACATTCATCGACGAGGCAGTGGCCCGATCCATTCCCGTCGCGAGTGCCCTGACGACCTACGAGGTCAATCCGATTCGTGGGAACGGGCCGGAGTTACTCCTGCCCGCTGCGCACGGCCGTTTGTAGACTGAACCCATGAGTGTGAACCCAGACCTCGTCGGCCGCGAATTCCCGCCCGTCGGTCCGTACCTCGTTGGCCGTGAAAAAGTTCGCGAGTTTGCGAAGGCCGTATTTGCGACGAATCCGATCTTCTCCGACGTTGAGGCGGCACGTGCCGCGGGTCACGCGGACGTCGTGGCGCCACCGACGTTCCCCGTCGTCGTTCAGGAACACACCCTCGGGCAGTTGCTTTCCGAACCGGACGCGAACATTGACTTTTCACGCGTCGTCCACGGCGACCAGCGCTTCACGTACTCGCGACCCGTCGTCGCCGGCGATGAACTCACCGCGACGCTGTCGGTCACGAGCGTTAAGACGCTTGGCGGCCACTCGATGGTTACCAGCGAATCGGTCATGACCGACCCGACCGGGGCGCACGTCGTGACCGCGATTTCCACGCTCGTCGTTCGAGGGGAGGAGTAATCGTGTTGGCAGGAGTAAACGTCGGTGACGTCGTCGCCACACGCACCATCCACCTCGACCGCGGTTCCCTCGTTCGGTATGCGGGCGCATCGGGGGACTTCAACCCGATCCACTACCGCGATGACGTCGCCGCGTCGGTTGGCCTTCCGGGCGTTCTCGCCCACGGCATGCTGACCATGGGCTTCGCCGTCCAGCCGCTGTTGGACTTCCTCGGGACGCGAGGACGCATCGCGGACTACGGCGTTCGCTTCACGCGTCCGATCGTTGTCGACCCCGAGTCCGGCGCAGACGTGACCATCGAAACCAAGGTCGGCGCCATCGTCGACGACGCCATCCGCTTCGATCTCACCGTCACCTACGAGGGCGAGACAGTACTCGGCAAAGCCCAGGTCCAGGTCGTTTTTGACTGAGAAACTCTTTCGCGATCTAACGACACTGCGGGTCGGTGGACCAATCGCCGACTATCGACGACCGTCGACGCGTGCGGAGTTGATTGACACGTTCCGCGAGGTGTCGAGCGGCCGCGGTGAATGGTTCCTCCTCGGTGGCGGTTCCAACATCGTCGTGTCCGACGCCGAATTCGACGGAACCGTCATTCACGTAGCGACCACCGGCATCGACTCGCGCGAGAACGGCGGCAAGGTACTCGTCACCGCTCAGGCCGGTGAGGCGTGGGATCACCTCGTCGCGTGGTCGGTCGAACAGGGACTTTCCGGCATCGAAGCGCTCTCCGGGATTCCGGGAACAGTCGGCGCGGCGCCAATTCAGAACATCGGCGCGTACGGCGCCGAATTCGCTGACACATTCGTCATGTTGCAGTTCGTGGACGCTGGGTCCGGCGAGGTCGTGACCCTTGGACCGGACGATCTGCGTTTCGGCTATCGCTCGTCCGCACTAAAAGAGGGACGCGCCGGGCTCGTTGTGTCGGTCACGTTGTCGTTGACGAAGTCGAGTCAGTCAGCGCCGATTCGGTACGGGCAACTAGCCGCGTCGCTCGGCGTAAACGCGGGAGACACTGCACCACTCGCGGATGTTCGTCGAACCGTGCTCGACCTCCGCGCGTCCAAGGGAATGGTGCTCTCGGATGACCCCGACTCGGTCTCCGTCGGCTCGTTCTTCACAAACCCGATCGTCCCCGACGAATTGTCGCGCCGACTCCCGGCCGATGCGCCACGCTTCCCACTCGGCGGTGACGGCGCCTCGACGGTCGTCCCGCTCGGTTCTGAGCCCGAGTTCCCGACTTTCGATGGACCGACACCCGACGTCAAGCTCTCCGCCGCCTGGCTCATCGAACGCGCCGGTGTCCCGCGCGGCTTCGCACTACCCGGCAACAACGCGGGGGTTTCGTCCAAGCACACCCTCGCACTCATCAATCGCGGCGGTGCGACTGCTCGCGAGGTCATCGAGTTGGCGCGCTACATCTCGATTCGTGTGCACGACACCTTCGGGATCATGTTGACGCCCGAACCGTCGTTCATCGGGTTCGACTAGGCGAACAGTTTCTGAAGGCGCTGGATGCCTTCGAGCAGTTCCGCGTCGCCCAGGGCGTACGAGAATCGCAGATACCCGCTGGGTCCGAACGCTTCACCGGGAACGACAGCGACCTCGGCCGCTTCGAGAATGTAGTCGGCAAGTTGCAACGACGAATCGATGCGCTGTCCGCCCCATTCACGCCCGAGCAGTCCGGTGACGTCGGCGTAAACATAGAACGCACCACCCGGCTCGGGGACAACAAAGCCGTCGATCTTTGACAGCTCGGTGACCATCAATTCGCGACGTCGAGCGAACGCCTTCTTCATCTCGGACACGACCGACTGGTCTCCGGTGAGGGCGGCGATCGCGGCGCGCTGCGAAATGTTCGAAACGTTGCTCGACAGGTGCGACTGCAGGTTCGACGCCGCGGCGGTGACGTCCGCGGGGGACACCATCCAGCCCACACGCCAACCCGTCATCGCGTACGTCTTGGCGACACCGTTGACGAGAATCGTCTGGTTCGTCAGGTCGGGGACAACCTCTGTGATGGAAGGCGCACGGTCGCCGTCGTAAATGAGGTTCTGGTAAATCTCGTCCGAGATGACCCAGAGGCCACGAGCCAACGCCCACTCGCCGATCGCTTTCGTCTCCTCAACCGAGTAGACGGCACCGGTCGGGTTCGACGGGCTGACGAACAACAGCACTTTGGTCTTGGGGGTCAGGGCGGCTTCGAGCTGCTCGACCGTGACGCGGTATCCCTGGTCAGCGCCAGCGAAGACATCGACCATCACACCGCCAGCGAGTGCGATCGCTTCGGGGTACGTCGTCCAGTACGGCGCGGGGACGAGAACCTCGTCGCCCTCATCGAGAAGCGTCTGGAACGCCTGGTAAACGGCCTGCTTTCCGCCGTTGGTGACTATGACCTGCGATGCACTGACGGCCCAGCCCGAGTCCCGTTTCGTCTTCTCAGCGATCGCTTCGCGCAGTTCCGGAAGGCCCGCAGCTGGCGTGTAACGGTGGTTCTTGGGGTCGATCGCGGCGACAACAGCGGCCTCGACGATGTGTTCGGGGGTGGCAAAGTCGGGCTCACCCGCACCGTACGAAATGATTGGTCGACCCTGCGCCTTGAGCGCTTTCGCCTTCGCATCGACCTTGAGGGTGGCACTTTCAGCAATGGCGCCAATACGCGCCGATACTCGTTTACGCGGTTCCGTCACGACTCCACATTACCGCCGCCCGTCCGGGCGAGAGGCTCACTTTGGCGAATGGCCCGGCCTGCAATACACTTGACGATTGGTGCGAAAACACCATGCTTCGGCGTGCCTTCGGGCAGGTCATCGGGGCAACACCGTTTAGGGCGGTGGCTCAATTGGTAGAGCAGCGGTCTCCAAAACCGCAGGTTGCAGGTTCGAGTCCTGTCCGCCCTGCGAATGTCGATCCGTCGACATCCACAATCAACCGAAAGGCAACAACAGTGACCGACAATCACACCGACGCCGCCTCGCACGAATCTCGTGGCGAGCGGAAAAAGGGCGTGTTCGGACGCATCGCGCAGTTCCTGCGTGAGGTCGTACTGGAGTTGCGCAAGGTCGTAACCCCCACCCGCAAGGAACTCATCAACTACACGGGAGTCGTGCTCGCGTTCGTCGCCATCGTCATGGCGCTCATCACGGGCCTCGACATCGTGATCGGGTACGTCACCGGATTTGTTTTCGGTGGCGGCTCCTGGACCGGGAACTAAGGAACTAAGAGGACATCGTGACGGAAAACCACTTCGAAGACATCGACCTGTCGACCGCTGCCGAGCAGTCATCGGAAGAGGACGAAGCGCAAGAGGGCAACACCCTCAGCGAGGACGAGGCCGGCGCAACGAGCGCCGAGGAACTCGCCATGCACGAAGTTGACGACGCTGCCGCTGACTTGGACGAGGCACTCGAGGCGCTCGCCGAAGCAGTCGACCCCGAGGCCGACGCAATCGTTGATGACGCACTCGACATCGACTCGGCGGATGAAGCTGACGCTGCCGCGGATGCAACCGCTGACGAAGAAACCGTCACAGCCGCACTCTCCGTCACCGAGGTAGCTGCTGCAGTTGCCGGCGAACCCGAAGAGGACCCGTACGCGAACTTCAAGAAGGAACTTCGTCGCAAGTCGGGCAAGTGGTACGTCATTCACTCTTACGCCGGTTACGAGAAGAAGGTCAAGACCAACATCGAGAACCGTGTTCTGTCGATGAACATGCAGGACTCGATCTT
>JBDLPW010000020.1:0-4355 GCA_039800905.1 Actinomycetota bacterium
TGTTCGAAGACGGATTGGAATTCGTCACGACCACTCGCCGCGAAGGCGATGAACGCCACGACACTGACGCGGTGCTCGCCCCAGTCAGACGGATTCTCGTTCACGGCAATCGCGATCGTCGGTCGATCAGCGGTCATCGACATCGCGTGCGGTACTGCCAAGCCGTCGACGAACACGGTGGAGGACATTCGCTCACGCTCGATGGCGGAGTCGATGTAGGACTCGTCAATAATCCCCAGCGAGATGAGGGACGCACCCAAACCTCGGATCATGTCTTCGGGCGATTCGAAGCGGACGTTGCGGAAGAACGTCTCTGGCTGGAAGTACTTGAGGAGTTGTTCACGTACCGCACTGCGGCGACGGATTCGACGCGCCCGGGCAGCTGCTTTGCGAACGTTGTCGATATCGGTTTCGGTGAGGAACGGTTGCACCTGAATAATCGAATCCGATTCGAACGGGAGCGGGATCGTGGTGATGACGATCTCGGTGTTGATGTCACTCGCCCGAACGTCTGTGCGGGTGATGACCGAGTCAATGGAGACTTCGGAGCCGAGCATTTTCTCGACTGATTCGCGCATAACGATGTGAACGTCGTAATACGACGGGCTGACAATCGTGGCCGAGACGCGGTTCTTGGCTTGCGCCTGACGTTCGAGGTGGCTGCCGATGTGAAGTGCGATGTACGAGATTTCGTCCTCGTCGATCACGATGTCACGTTCGCGTTGAATGGTCGATGCGATGAACACCGCGATCTCCCACACCAGTGGGTACGACGCCTTGATGGATTTCTGCAAAGGGTTGCGCGAGGGGGAGTTATACCGCGCGCGCGTGACAAGGTGCCCTACGTGCAACGCCAACCGATCGATGAGGTCGTCGTTGCGCAACTCGATGAGGTATTCATCGTGGACAAGGTCGAGCGCTTTCGCGGTCACTTCGCGGTCCGCCAAATCAGCGCGAGCGGATGCTGAATCCATACCCGGCGTGATGATTCGTGTCACGAGCTGGCGGGCGAGGTAACTTTCTTCGCGGGCACCGAGCTCGACATCGAAATGACGACGCACCAGATCGCGCACGATTCCGGCGACGAATTGTGCGTCAGTCTCGAGAGGCCGATTGTCGTCGGGGAGGGTCAATCCCTGTCGTACGCGGTCGACGGCGATGGCCAGATGCAACAGCACCGCATCGATTCCGTATTCGTTGATGATGAAGTGGTGATAGTCGAGTCGCTCAATCAGGTCTGTCTTGAATTCGACGAGTGACTCCAACTCGAAACGCTTTGCGATGGTGTCGAGCGACAGCAGCCCCGTGTCGGTCGTTTCGTGAATGAGAGTCGACAGCAAGCGACGCATCTGTTGCTCGTCGCCACGAAAGGCGAGTGTGTTGTCTACGCGATCGACCTGGATGCCGACGTCGTCGGCGATGGAGCGGATGCGCTTGACGTCTGCTTCGACCGTCTGTACTGATACGTGCAGGTCCGCCGCGAGTTCATCGATTGCAACGCCATTCGTTGACTCGGCAAGTCGATGGGCAATGTGGTGAGCGCGCTCCCGCGGTGTCGACGGAATAGAGCCGGGCTTGTCATCGAACGCGGCACGATACGCGAAGTATGCATCGCGATTGAGTCGGTAACCAGAGCTCGAGGTAGCGATGATGTCGAAGGGGTGAGCGGCCGATTTGGCTGCCGTCACGTAGGAACGAACCGAACGTGTTGACACGCCCAATCGTTCTGCGAGCGCGGTCGCGGGAAGCCACTCTTCGCTTTGACGAAGAAGTTCTAGCAGGCCTGTGTACTTGTCGCTCATCTCTGCGAAAACTGTACCGACTTTTCGAATGTGTTCCCAGAGGTTTCCGCGACCGCGGAAAGAAGCGTATGCGGGAATTGCTTCGAAGTTGTGCGTCGCCGTGCCACAGTAGGTTTCGACCGAAAGGAGGCGACGATGCTGACAGTGGCAATCGTGTGTGGCGCAGGCGCATCGAGCACGTTCCTCGCACGTCGCCTTTCAGATATCGCTGCTGCCGCAGGACACAACTTCTCTTTCGTGCCGTCGCCACTTGACTCGGTCACACCGGACACCGCCGACCTCGTGGCCCTGACGTCGCACGTCGTGTCCGACGAATCGATGGCGAACCTCACCGCGCAAGCGATCGATTTCATCGTTTTGCCGTCGACCGTTCGCGGAGGCTTCGGCGCAGATGATGCCCTCGCAGCAATCACTGCACATTTCGACAACAATGGACGTGAATCGGATGACGCCCTGTCGTCCGCAGAATCGAAGGAACTGTAATGAGTACTCGTACCGCGACCATCGCATCCGCCCACGGACTCCACGCTCGCCCGGCAGCACTGTTTGTCCAGGCAGTCAATGACTCGGGCTTTGACGTCACCATCGAGAAGGACGGTCGCGACGCACCCGCAGGTTCGATTCTCGGTGTCATCTCGCTCGCAATCAACCAGGGCGACACGGTTACCATTTCGGCCGAGGGTGATGGCGTTGACGCAGTCCTCGACCAGCTCGTTGCTTTCCTCGAAACGGACCACGACGCCGAATGACGACGACAGAACGCACGCTCACGGGAATCGGTGTCGGTCGCGGCATCGTTGTCGGTGACGTTCGCCGTATGCCGGATCCGCTTCCGGAACCGGCACAAACCAACAGCACCATTGGACCCGACGCGGAACTCGCGCGCGCTTCCGCTGCGCTGCAGGCGACCGCTCAGGACTTGCGCGACCGCGGTGCTCGTGCAGGCGGTCTAGCCAAGGAAGTCCTTGACGCTCTCGCGTTGATGGCCGATGACCAGATGTTGCACGCCGACGTCAAGAACCGCATCGACCGCGGAGCGACCGCTGAGCGCGCCGTGTTTGAAGCGTTCGCTGGTTTTGCTCAGATCCTCGAGATGGCTGGCGGCTACATGGCCGAACGCGCAGGAGACCTGGGAGACGTGGCGAACCGAGTGATCGCCCACATCCTCGGCGTTCCTGCCCCCGGCGTTCCGCAATCAGCGACACCGTATGTATTGGTCGCCCGCGACCTCGCACCAGCAGACACAGCGCTGCTCGACTTCGACATCGTTCGTGCACTCGTCACGACGGACGGCGGACCCACCTCGCACACCGCGATTCTCGCCCGTGAAAAGGGACTCCCGGCAATTGTTGGAGCGAAGTCGGCCGAGGTGCTGGTTGATGGAGACGTTGTTCTCGTCGACGCCGCCGACGGAGAAATCATCCTGCACCCGTCAGCCGTACGAATCGAACGTGCGCTCGCTGAGGCCGAAGCTCGCCGCGCGGCACGTGAAAACGCATCGGGTCCCGGACGCCTCGCTGACGGCCACGAAGTTCTCTTGCTGGCCAATATTGGTTCGTCCAAGTCAGCTGCAGCGGCTGTCGAAGCCGGAGCTGAGGGAGTCGGTCTGTTCCGTACCGAATTCCTGTTCCTCGACGCGGATCACGCGCCGTCCGTCGAAGCGCAGCAGGCTGAGTACACAGCCGTGTTCGAGAAGTTCCCCGGACAAAAGGTCGTCGTTCGGGTCCTTGATGCAGGTGCCGATAAGCCGCTATCGTTTCTCACCGACGAAGGCGAAGAGAACCCGGCACTGGGACGTCGTGGAATCCGCGCGCTCTTTGCACACGAGGAAATCCTTCGCGACCAGCTCACAGCCATCGCCAACGCCGCCAAGGCGACCCGCGCTGACGTGTGGGTCATGGCTCCGATGATTTCGACTCCGGATGAGACCGAACAATTCGTCGCACTGTGTAAGGAACTCGGCATCGAGAAGGCTGGCGCAATGGTGGAAACTCCTTCCGCCGCAATCCTCGCCGACCACGTTCTCGCCGAAGCGGACTTTGTGTCCATCGGCACGAACGACCTGACTCAGTACACGGTTGCAGCCGACCGACTTCTCGGAACGGTCGCAAACCTTCAAGACCCGTGGAACCCCGCCGTTCTTCGACTCATTCGTGAGATCGGAAAGGCCGGAGAAGCCACCGGTAAGCCCGTCGGAGTGTGTGGGGAAGCGGCAGCGGACCCCACTCTTGCGGTCGTGCTCGTTGGGCTGGGGGTCACGTCCCTGTCCATGTCACCCATCGCGCTCGCCGACGTGCGGGCCGAAATTTCGCGCTTCACGCTTGCCGAAGCGCGCGAGCTTGCCGAGAGAGCACTCTCGGCGAGGAATGCTGTGGACGCTAAACGTGCGGTGGCCACAGCATTCACAAATCAGTAACACCCACCCAAAGAAAAACAAACACAGAAAAGGAGCGAGTCAATGACGACTTCGTCATCGCTACGAGTATCGGTCCAGAAGTTTGGATCGTTCCTCTCGGGCATGGTTATGCCCAACATCGCGGCGTTCATCGCCTG
>JBDLPW010000021.1:0-4047 GCA_039800905.1 Actinomycetota bacterium
ATGACGATGCGGTTGTCAATCATGAGCTTCGCGGGGATCGTGCGAACGCTCGTTGCGGTCGGAACCGAAATCGACGTGTCCATGTTCGACGCAAGCGCCTTCGCCATTCCCTTGAGCGGCGTGACGACCGATTCGTTGGTCTGTTCCGAAGGGCGCGATGCGACGGGAGCTTGGGCCGGGATTGGCGCCGCTGCCGGTGCGACCGAGGTCGTGCGAGCGGCGGGCTGAATCGGCGAAATCGGGCCGGTGATGTTCTCACCCGCGAGAGGAGCTTCGGGTGCGAGTTCAGCGGGAGTTACCGGTGCGGGTGCCGCGGGTGCGACAACCGTCGCCCCCAGTCGTGCCGCGTACTGCTGAAGAGTAGGGATCCACGAGGCATCCACCGAGCCGGGGTCTTTGACCCACGATTCATACATCTCTTCGACGAGCCAGCCATTGGCTCCGAATTCGTCGGATGCGGGAGAGTCAGTCGAACCGTCGTTGGACACTGCTTCTTGTCACCTCACGTGCAATCGTGGACGGCGGAGTACATCCGCCGATGCCTAGCCTACTCACTGACTATTGGCCCACGTGCCAGCCCGTCGGGCGTTGCGCAAAGTATGCTGAGGACGTGGACGTCAGCCATAGTTTTCGGTCACGCGAACGCGCCAATGTAGGCGGTGTCGCGTGACGGAGTGGCTGCTTGTCCTTCTCGGTGTGGTCCTGACGATCGGAACCGGTTTCTTTGTCGCATCCGAGTTCACTCTCGTCACCCTTGATCGCAGCGACCTTGAAGCGCGACGCGCCGCTGGGGAACACGGGTTCTCATCCGCCATCACGGCCCTTGCGAAAACTTCGACGCACCTGTCGTCAGCGCAACTCGGCATTACGCTCACCACTTTGCTGACGGGATGGACGATGGAGCCGGCGGTCGCGACCCTGCTCACGCCGACACTTTCCGACTGGGGAATGAGCGCGGTCACGTCCGAAGTCGTCGCGAGTGTTGTCGCCGTGGCGCTCGCAACAATCTTGTCGATGATTATCGGAGAGCTCGCCCCCAAGAACCTGGCGATTGCGATTCCGCGCAAGGTCGTCAAGGTGGTTGCCCCGTTCCAGCTCGCGTTCTCGTGGTTGTTCGCGCCGTTCGTGTGGGTCCTGGTGACGCTTGCGAACCTCATCGTGCGCTTGTTCGGTATCGAACCGAAAGAGGAATTGTCGTCTGCTCGCACCGCCGAGGAACTCGCTTCCGCCGTTCGCCACTCGTCGATTCATGGCGGGCTCGAGGAAGACACTGCGACCCTGTTGGGCAAGGCGCTCTCGTTCGCACAGCACCAGGCGCAGGACATCATGACCCCTCGTACCCGTGTAACGACGGTTCGCGTCGGAGAATCGGCCGACGACATCATCGCGCTGGCGCGCAAGACCGGTTTCTCGCGATTCCCCGTGATCGACGAGGACGCCGATGACGTCGTCGGAATCGTCCACGTCAAGCAGGCCGTTGCCGTTCCACGCGATCGACGTGCCGAGGTTCCCGCCGGAGCGCTGCAGAGCGAAGCGTTGCGTGTCCCCGAGACGATGCAGCTCGACGTCTTGCTCGGTGAACTGCGCACCCGCGGTTATCAGATGGCGCTCGTCGTCGACGAGTACGGAGGAACTGCGGGCATCGCGACGCTCGAGGATCTCATCGAGGAACTCATCGGCGAGGTGTCCGACGAACACGACCGCGCCAAGGCGGACATCGTCCGCAGCAGTGATTCGTTGACATTCCCCGCGTCGTTGCGCCCCGACGAGCTGCGCGAACGAGCGGGAATCGACGTGCCCGAGGACGGGCCGTGGGAAACTGTCGGCGGATGGCTGCTGTCAGAGTGGGGGCACATCCCCGAGGCCGGTCAATCGCACGATGCCCTCGGCGGAGTCTTCACCGTTGAGCGCATGGACGGTCGTCGCATCGACCGCGTCCGCTTCACCCCGAACGAGGTGAACGATGACTGATTATTCGGGCATCGGCTGGCTCGCCGTTCTTCTCCTCATCAACGCGTTCTTCGTCGCCGCGGAATTCGCGGTTGTTGCCGCCCGCCGCAGTCAGATCGAACCGCGAGCGGAAGCTGGTTCGTGGGCGGCAAAGGTCGCGCTCGGCGCAATGGAAAAGGCGACGCTCATGCTCGCCACGACGCAGCTCGGCATCACCGTGTGTTCGCTGCTCATCCTCGGCGTCAGCGAACCGGCCCTCCACACACTTTTTGACGAGGCACTGCACGGCCTGCCGTTCACGGCCGATGCCATCAGCGGAATCGCCATCGTCCTCACAATCCTTATCGTCACCCTGTTGCACGTCGTCATCGGCGAGATGGTCCCCAAGAACATCGCGTTCTCGGTGCCCGATCGTGCGGTCCTCATCCTCGCACCGCTCTTGTCGGGCGTCGCGTGGCTTTTCAAGCCCGTTATCGTCGCGCTCAACGCGACCGCTAACGGACTCGTGCGACTGACCGGTACGGAACCGAAGGACGAAGCCCAGTCCGTCTTCACGCTCGACGAGATGGCGACCATCGTCGAACAATCGCAGAAGGAAGGCGTGTTCGATGACCGCGCCGGCGCGGTGTCGGCGACGATCGAGTTCACCGCAAAGAAGGTCTCGGACATCACCGTCCCCATCGCCGACATTGTGTCACTGCGTGAAGGCGCGACACCAACCGATGTCGAACGTGAAGTCGCCCAACGCGGTTTCAGCCGATACGTCCTTCTCGATGACGCGGGCGAGCCGATCGGGTACATCCACCTCAAAGACGTCATCGGCCGCGACAACGACGACCCCATCCCCGCGAAACGGGTTCGACAGCTGACGTCTCTGTACCGCGGGCTCGACCTTGAGGATGCTCTCGCGCAATTGCGTCGCACCGGCGCCCACATCGCGCGTGTGTTTGACGCCGACGGTGACACCGTGGGTGTGCTGTTCCTTGAGGACATCATCGAAGAACTCATCGGAGAGGTGCAGGACGCGACCCGTCGCCGCTAATGTGGTCGCATGACCGCGGACACCCCCGTTCTTCTCGCCATCGGCGAAGCCCTCATTGACGTCGTCAAACGCGCCGACGGGGACCATGCACATGCCGGTGGTTCGCCGATGAACGTCGCAGTCGGTGCATCGCGACTCGGCGTCGCCTCGGCTCTGTCGACGCGTTACGGTCAGGATGATTTCGGCACTCTTATCGACGCACACACGTCGGGTTCCAACGTCACGCTGACGTCAAATTCGCGCAACGCCGCGCGCACCTCGACGGCGACTGCAACCATCGGGGCTGACGGCGCGGCCAGTTACGTGTTCGACATCGAATGGGACTGGACGGACGA
Organism: Actinomycetota bacterium; assembly: GCA_039800905.1. GTDB lineage: Bacteria > Actinomycetota > Actinomycetes > Actinomycetales > Microbacteriaceae > MWH-TA3. The sequence continues at coordinate 3,328 of JBDLPW010000021.1, forward strand.
CATCGATTTCGTGCCCAAGGTCGTGCACACCGGCTCTATCGGTGCTGTTCTCCAGCCGGGCGGCGCGAACGTTCACGACACGGTCGCACGACTGCGCTCAACGAGCCTGGTGACGTACGACCCCAACTCACGCCCGGCGTTGATGGGTGACCGAGCCGACGCGGTTCGAGTCGTCGAAGGCTATGTGCGACTCGCCGACATCATCAAGGCGTCGGACGAAGACCTCGAGTGGTTGTACCCCGAACGTACGCCCGTCGAGACGGCTCGTGCGTGGGCGATCATGGGTCCGGCGTTCGTTGTTGTCACCGCGGGCGGTTCAGGCGCAACGGTCGTCACGAGCGACGACTCGGTGTCGGAACACATCGCGCCGAAGGTCGAGGTTGCCGACACCATTGGTGCGGGCGACTCGTTCATGGCGGGGCTCATCGCGTCCCTGTTCCACCGCGAGATGTTGGACGTGTCCCACCGCGGTGCGCTGCACATGCTGACGGACGAGACTCTTGCCGCCATCGTCGGCGAAGCGCTGCAGTGCGCGGCCATCACCGTTCAGCGCGAGGGGGCCAACCCGCCGCGACTCGACGAAGTCAACTTCGGCGCTTAGGAACGAGCGCGCTCGTACTGTTCCGGCCAATACGGCAGGTGATAGTTCAGCGCGACGGACGCACGCAACGGCCAGTGAGGGTCACGCATCAGTTCGCGACCGAGCATGACGGCGTCCGC
>JBDLPW010000022.1:0-3140 GCA_039800905.1 Actinomycetota bacterium
GCCCTTCGGCGTTTAATCGACCATCGTCCCGTCGGCACGGAAAGCGATGGTGCGTTCGATGAACTTCCCCGCGAGCGCCTGGGGCAACCAGGTGCGTGCGTCCGCCCACATGCGGTCGAACGGGATGCGCCTGGTATCGAACCAGCGCGGTGCGAGTTCCTCGCTGGCGGCGGGCGTTCCCGTCCAGGTTCGTGCGACAAATCCGTGACTGCGCTGTGACCACTCGTCCCGGTCAACGAACGGGTAGGTGATCAGGCTAACCGGTTCGAGATCGGCGGGGTCGATGAACACCCCGAGTTCCTCCTGGACTTCGCGAACGGCGGCGGTTCTGGCGTCCTCGCCCGGTTCCAACTTCCCGCCGGCACCGACGAACTTTCCCGTTCCCAGTCCCGTCAGCTTCTTGCCCAACAGAATCTGGTAACGACGACCAAATAGTGTGCGGCGCGTTCGCACCAAATACACCACACAGACGTCGTACACACCCCTTACCTTAAGGCGGAATTCACCGTACAGTGTGACCATCGCGTGAGGAGATGACCATGACAGCCATCACCACGTCGCGCGCGGGACGCATTCGATTCGCCCGCACCGGCCGGGCACTGCGCGCGTTCTGGGCCATCGCCAACCTCGGTATGTCGCTCGTCGTTGCGCGTGCCGTCAACGGGCTGATCGCCGACCGGATTGCACAGGGCGTTTATGACCCGACCCGCGACTTCATGTACTTCACCATTCAAGTGTCGATTGCGTCATTCGCCGTTTTCCTCATCGGCGCTTATGTCGGGCTGTTCCGCGCGGTCGACCCGCACTGGTACACCGTATTGCGGGCGAGTTTGGTTCCGTGGGCACTCGTCACCGCCGCGGTGTACAACGTCCTGTTACGCCAAACCCCGATGGGCGGGACGTTGTGGGAGATGATGAACCGACCCAACGAACTTGTGCATCTGTGGATCCCGCTGTTCATCGCGGCGGAATGGTTGTTGACGCCCGGACGCAGTCGCCTGTCATTCCGCGTGCTTGCGCTGGCGACGACGTACCCGTGGGCGTACATCATCGTGTGCATGGTGCGCGGACAGGTCGACGGTTGGTATCCGTACCCTTACCTTGAACCGAACGGCCCTCTCGGGTGGACCGGCCCGATTGAATTCATGCTCGCCTGCACGCTCTTTATTGTTATCGTGTCCGTAACGACGGTTGTCATCTCACGAGTAATTCGTCACATCATCCCCCTTCACGAAACGGTCGGCGTCGAGCCGCCCACGACGACACAGGTGTTGCCCATTGTCCGAACTATTCGAACCGATTGACAGCGGCCGTTCCGGTGCACGACCGACGGAGGTTGCTGTTTTTCTGCGCCGCGTCTTGGGATTCGCCAACTTGGCCGGTGCTTTCGTCATTGCCATTGCGTTGACCATCAACATCACCGACCGTGTGCTTCAAGGACACTTCGACCCCACGCACTATTTCCACTACTTCACCATCCAGACGTCAATCCTCAACATCCTCGTCTTGACTGCCGGTGGCATTTTCGGACTCATGCGAACCACTGACCCGCGGCCGTACGTCGTTGTTCGAGCGGCAACCGTCGCGTACGCGGTGCTGACCGGTGTCGTGTACAACGTGTTGTTGGCGGGGATCCCTGCGAATGACGGATACATCGAGTCGTCGCAATTCCCCAACGCAATCGAACACGTGTGGGCTCCGATCCTCATCGCCGTCGAATGGATGCTGATGCCGGGACGTTCGCGCCTGTCGTGGCGAGTGCTGTGGATCGCGGTCGTGTATCCACTCGTGTGGGTCATCGGGTCGATGGTTCGTGGACTCGCGGGCGACGGTTGGTTTCCGTACTTCTTCCTCAACGTCCCCGAGACGGGGGTTTCGGGTGTGGCGATTTACGTCGTCGGTCTGTCTGCGTTCATTGTGGGTTTGACCGCGGCCGTGGTCGCCGTCGGGCGCCTTCACAACCGAGTGTTCGCGGCAACCGGTTTAGACCGTAACCGCCTCTAAGTTTCGTGTCAGAGGTCACTCGTAACGTGACGGGGTAAACCAACCTTGGCCGGAAGGAACCTCAGTGACCCTCTTCGACGACCCCAGCGACATTTCGTGCCCGAAATGCGGCGTTACGGATCCGCTGGAAATCATTTACGGACTGCCCAGCGCTGAAATGAGCGAAGCAGCCGAAAACGGCGTGATCGCTCTCGGCGGACTCGTCATCGACCCCGACTCCCCTGCGTACCTGTGCCGCAACGAGACGTGCGGTCACTCGTTCGGGCAGCTTTAGGCGTTGATTCGGGCGGCGAGCGCGTCCGTCAACAGAGCCATCAGCGCAGCCGTCTGAACCGACTCGCTCTGTTCGATCTCGGAATCGTTACCGTCCAGTGCACGTGCGGCAAGCCCCGCCTTGGAATCGATGAGGTCTGCGATGCGCGAGTCGATCGTCTGTGCCGCGAGAATTCGCCATGCGGTGACGGGCAGTTCCTGACCGATGCGGTGCACGCGGTCAATCGCCTGCGTCTGTTCGGCGCTGGTCCATGACAGTTCAGCGAGAACGACGTTGGACGCGACCTGCAGGTTGATTCCGACACCGGCGGCGGTCAGCGAACACACGATGACCTTGACATCCGGGTCGTTCGTAAAGTCATCGATGGCTGTGGTACGAGCAGTCGAAGACTGATCGCCACGGATCGACGTTGTCTTGATGCCGGCCTTGGCGAAATGCTGTTCGGCCGCATCCATGACGTCGATGTGTTTGGCGAAAAAGACCACCTTGCCTACGTTGCCCGCCAACTGAGCGGTGTAATCCGCGGCGAGAGTCGCCTTGGCCTGACCGATGCGGCGAACCATCGCGAACACGTTGTCGCCAGTGTCCGACGACTTTGACTCTTCAACCTCGCTGTGGGCAACGAGACGAACGATGTCCTCGTCGATGCCAGAGGGCTGGTCGCCGCGGCCCGCGATGATTCGGTCGTAACGATCGACAAGGCGCTGCATGAGCAACGCTTCGGATTCGCGAATCGAACGCCCGAATTCGTCGTCCAATTCGACCGGGATATCAGCGATTCGACGAGCAGGAATGTCTTTAGCGACGTCCTCCTTGCGGCGGCGAACGATTCCCATGTCGATGACGCTCTGGCGAGCCTCGG
>JBDLPW010000023.1:0-6766 GCA_039800905.1 Actinomycetota bacterium
AGCATCCTCCCCATCTCGTGGGCGTACGTCCGAATGATGGGGTCGGAAGGATTGCGCAACGCCACGGCTTCGGCCGTTCTCGCGGCGAACTATGTCGCCGCGCGACTGCGCGAGCACTACCCGGTTCTCTACTCGGGCGAGAACGGACTCGTCGCTCACGAGTGCATCCTCGACCTTCGTCCGTTGACCGCGGAGACCGGCATCACTGTGGACGACGTCGCCAAGCGACTCGTCGACTACGGTTTCCACGCACCGACGATGTCGTTCCCCGTTCCCGGCACCCTCATGGTGGAACCGACGGAGAGCGAAGACCTCGCCGAGCTCGACCGCTTCATCGAGGCGATGATCGGAATCAGGCGCGAGGCCGAAGCTGTCGGTCGCGGCGAATGGCCCGCCGATGACAACCCGCTAGTCAACGCACCGCACACCGCGCAGTCGTTGCTCGTGGGGGAGTGGACTCATCCCTACTCGCGCGAAACCGCCGCATACCCGTGGCACGGACTCGAGACGGGCCTGCCGCGCCTTGATCACGTCAAGTACTGGGTTCCGGTTCGACGCGTGGACGGCGCTTACGGCGACCGCAACCTCGCGTGTGCCTGCCCGGACCCATCCGCATTCGTTGACTAAGCGAAAACGGCAGGGAACCACATCAACGCGAGTGGGTAGCCGAGGAAGGCTACTGAATCGATGATCACGTGCGCCACGATGAGGGGCAACAATCGGCCCTTCCACAGATATAACGCACCGAAGATGGCACCCATGGCGATGTTCCCGAGGAACCCGCCGAAGCCTTGATACAGGTGATACGACCCACGTAGTACTGCAGCGGTCGCGACGATGACCCACGGTTTCCAGCCAAGCGACTTCAACCGATCGAACAGATATCCGACGACAACCACCTCTTCGCCTAGTCCCGCCCGTAGCGCCCACAGGACGAGTACCGGCACGGTCCACCAGTGGGTATCGAGTGCGGTGGGGACGATGGTGACACCGAGGTTGAGTGCGCGTGCCCCGAGGTAAACCCCGATACCCGGAATTCCGATGACTGCTGCGAGTACAACACCCACACGGAGCTCGTGCCCGAGGTTGCGTCGACCGGGTTCCCAACCGAGTCCAATCACTCCGAAGCGTGGCTTCTGCTCACGCCAGACAAGCCACAGCACGAGCGCCACCGGCGCAAGCCCGCTGACAATCCCCAACAGTTGGTAAACGAGATCGAACAGTTCCTGTGTCGCCATCGGACGATTGAGCGTCGTCGTTTGTTGGCTAAGCGAAACCGTCTGGGTCAGTCGATCGACGATGTTGACGACGGCATACAACGCCGACATCCCGTACGACAGAAGTAGTACGACAACGATTTCCCACCGTGTTCGGGTCATTTCGCCACTCCAATCGTTGAGAAGTCGTATTCGCGCGTTACTTTTCGTTACCGAACTGTATCCGTTTGAACTGTGAACAAACACGATATCGGGAATAGTCTGGGCGCAACCATGGAATTCGTGGGGCGCAAACCCTGCCCTGCAAGAGTTCCCATGACAAGGAGGTAACCATATGAAAATGAAGCGAATCCTCGCTTCGGTTGCCGCGATCGGTGCCAGCGCACTTGTGCTGTCCGGTTGTGCGCTTCCCTACCAGTCGCAGGTCATCAAGGACACTGCGATCACCGTTGCATGGAACGACATCGCCTCCGAGTTCAACTCGAGCTCGGCGTCGGGAAACAACACGGCGAACGCCATCGTGTCGTACATCGTCAACAGTGGTTTCAACTACTACGACAGCACCCCGTCGCTCCTCAAGGCTGAAGACTTCGGAACGTACGAAAAGGTCAGCGATGACCCGTTGACGGTCAAGTACACCGTCAAGGACGGCGTCAAGTGGTCGGACGGCGTTGACGTCGACGGCGCTGACGAACTCCTCGCATGGATCGCCAGCTACGGATACTTCAAGAACGCTGACGGCTCGTACATGTTCCTTCACGCTGCTCCTCGTGACGACCTCGCATCGAAGCTGCCCACCATCAACGGCCGCACGATCGAGTACTCGTACGACAAGCCGTTCGTTGACTGGGAGCTGAACTTCGGAATCGGTGTTTCGGCACACGGTACCGTCATGCAGGCATACCCGGAGATCACCGACCCCAAGGAAGCCAAGAAGCAGTTCATCGATGCTGTAACCAACGGTGACACCGCATGGCTGCAGAAGGTCGCTGACGTCTGGAACACCGGTTACCAGGTCACCGACGCAACTGCTGCTGACACGGACCCGACCACGGGTGCGAAGAAAAACCTCTTCCTCTCGGACGGTCCGTACCGTGTTGAGGAAGTTGTCGCGGATGACCACGTCACCCTCGTCGCGAACCCCCTCTACACTTGGGGTCCGTCGCCGAAGTACGAACGAATCACCATCCGTGAGATCGGCGACCCCACCGCGGCAGTTCAGGCTGTTGACAACGGTGACGTCCAGGCCGCATCGGGACAGCCCACGGCTGACCTCCTTGCGCTGGTCAAGGCGCTCAAGAACGGTTCGTACGCCGGTGGCGACGAAGCGTCGTTCGAGCACATCGACCTCACCTTCGACAACGGCGGTCCCTTCGACCCGGCGACCTACGGTGGCGACGAGGCTAAGGCTCTCGCGGTTCGTCAGGCATTCCTCCTGACCATCCCGCGCGACCAGATCCTCGAAAACATCATCAAGCCGCTCAACCCTGACGCACAGCTCCGCAACGCGCTCACCGTTGTTCCCGGTTCGCCCAACTATGACGCTGTCGTGGCTGGAAACGACTCGGACTTCTTCGGTGGCTCGGACGCAGACCGTGTCGCCAAGGCGAAGGATGTTCTGGCCAAGGCCGGTGTCAAGACCCCGATCACCGTCAAGTTCTGGTACCCCGAGGGCAACGTCCGTCGTGGTCAGGAATTCGAACTGATCCAAGCGAACTCGCTCCAGGCTGGCTTCAACGTGGTCGACACGTCAGAGCCGAACTGGGAGTTCACCGACCCGTCGCTCTTCCCGATCAACCCGCACGACGCTGTCATCTTCGCATGGCAGTCGACGAGCCTCGCGATTTCGGGCAACGACCAGATGTACGGCATGGACGCCGACGGTAACGCAAAGCCGTCGAACTTCCAGCACTACAAGAACCAGTCGGTCGTCGACAACCTCGCTGCACTTGAGGTTGAAACCGACCCGGCGAAGCAGGCAACGCTGCAGACCGCTATCGAAAAGTCGCTTTTCGATGACGCTGCATCGCTCCCGATCTTCCAGTTCCCCGGTCTGACCTGGTGGGACAACGGAGTCGAGGGAATCACCCCTGCACCGCTGTCGCCGAACTACTTCTGGAACTTCTGGGAGTGGTCGCCGGCTGCTGCCGCGCAGTAGTCGACAACGACACAACGACGGAGGTCGGGCGAGAAATCGCCCGGCCTTCGCCGTTTTATTGCGTGTGAGTTTTGTCGGCGTGCAGGGCTGGCTAGGATAGCGAACACAACGATTCACGCTCCAACGACGGAGCCAATGGCAGGACCCCATGTTCAGTTTCATTTCACGACGACTTGCGGCAACGCTCGCGGTTCTTCTTGTCGCATCGTTCGTCGTGTACATGCTCACCGCAAATTCCGGTGACCCCCTCGAAGACCTTCGTACGAGCCACGACCCCGCGTCGATTGCGAAGCGTGCAACCCTCACCGAAAAGCTTGACCTCAACACCCCGCCCTTGTTCCGCTATTTCAAGTGGATTGGCGGAGCCGCAAGTTGCGTCATCGGACAGTGCAATCTTGGTATCTCGGTGACCCGCGGCGATGAACCCGTTGCCCACGCTCTCGGAACCGCGATGCAGTCGACTTTGTCGCTTGTCTTGCTCGCGACGGTGTTGTCGATTCTGCTCGGTGTCGCCATCGGTATGACGACCGCACTCCGCCAATACTCGGGTTACGACTACACAGTTACCTTCGCGGCATTCATCTTCTACTCGCTGCCGATCTTCTGGGTCGCGGTATTGCTCAAGGAATTCGGAGCGATTCGCTTCAACGAATTCCTCGGCCATCCATCGATACCGTGGTGGATAGCAATCGCGATAGGCCTTGTGATGGCATTTATCGTGTCCGCCATCGTTGGTGGTCGCCTGGCGATTCGTCTGCGCACGGCCGGCATCACCCTCGGACTCGTCACCGCGGTCCTCGTCATCGCGGATCTCACGCAATGGTTTGCGAAGCCGTCCGTCGGAATCGTCGGTGTCATCCTGATGACGTCAGCGATTGGTGCATTGATGTTGTTCATCACGTCGAATGTCAAGCGGCGTTCCATCGCGCTGTCCGTCGCGGCGACCGTCGTTGCGGTCATCGCACTGTGGTACCCGTTGCAGTTCCTCTGGTTCCATTTCAATAGCCCGCTCGCGATTCTTGCTGTCGCTGTGCTGCTGGCCGCGGTGGGTGTGCTCGCGGGATTCATTCTTGGAGGTGACGATCGTCGAGACGCGATGCGCACCGCGGCAATCACCGGTGCAATCTCGACGCTTCCGTTGGTGCTGGACCAAATGTTCATGCGCTGGGGAGACTACGTTCAGCTCATCCCGTTGCGTTCAGGGGCAATCTCGACGATTGGTGCTGCGACTCCCGCCCTCGTCAATCACCCCGACACGTGGCTGCGAATGCTCGACTCGTCGACGCACCTCATCCTGCCGACTGCCGCTCTGATGATCATCTCGATTGCCGGTTACACGCGATACACACGCGCGAGCCTGCTCGAGGTCCTCAACCAGGACTACGTCAGAACTGCACGCGCCAAGGGTCTGCCCGAGACGACCGTGATCATGCGTCACGCCTTCCGCAACGCGCTGATTCCAATTGCGACGATCGTCGCGTTCGACTTCGGTTCGGTTATCGGAGGCGCAATCATCACCGAGCGTGTCTTTGCATGGCAGGGAATGGGAGCGTTGTTCGGCCAGGGTCTTCACGCGGTGGACGTCAACCTCGTCATGGGCGTGTTCCTCGTCACCGGTGTCGCCGCCGTCGTTTTCAACATCCTCGCCGACCTCGCGTATTCGGCTCTTGACCCCCGAATTCGAGTGGCGGACTGATCATGGCCAAGAAACGAACCGACGCCCCTACGACGGAACAGCTGGCACTGTCCGAGCTCACGATTGAGCAGCGCCAGATTGAGGGACTCAGCCTGTCGACGATTGTTCGGCGACGCTTTTTCCAACACCGCGCCGCCGTGACATCTGTCATCATCCTGTTCGCGGTGATCATTCTTGCGTTCACGTCGGTGGGAACCATCATCGGTGGAACGGGAAAGCTCGCAGCCGATTTCGAGACCGGCAAGATCATCCTCGACGGCTATCGCATTAATGGCTGGTGGCACTTCAACTGGTACGAGAACTATCCGATCGAGGCCGCGGGCGGCGTGCCCACGTGGACACACCCGTTCGGCCAGGACACGTTGGGTAAGGACATCTTCGCTCGCGTTATGCGCGGCATCCAGCAGTCGGTCACCGTCGTGTTCCTCATCGGGTTCCTGGCCACAGTTCTCGGTGTCGTCATCGGGTCAATCGCCGGCTACGTCCGCGGTTGGCTCGACAACCTGCTCATGCGTCTGACCGACGTCATCATCATCATTCCTGGACTCGTTTTGGGTGCGGTTCTCGGTCGCACGGTCGGCGGAAACGCGCTGTCGCTCGGAATCCTGCTCGGTCTTGTGTCCTGGGTTGGTCTGGCGCGACTCGTTCGCGGAGAGTTCCTCTCGTTGCGTGAACGCGAGTTCGTCGACGCTGCTCGCGTCGCCGGCGCAAGCAATCGACGCATCATCTTCCGTCACATCCTGCCGAACTCAATCGGTGTCATCGTCGTCAACGCGACGCTCCTGATGTCGGCGGCAATCCTCACCGAGACTGCCCTGTCGTTCCTCGGTTTCGGAATCACTCCGCCCGACATTTCGTTGGGTCAAATCATCTCCGAGTACAACGAAGCGTTCAAGACGCGACCGTGGTTGTTCTGGTGGCCCGGATTCTTCATCGTCGTCATCGCGCTGTGCATCAACTTCATCGGTGACGGCCTTCGCGACGCGTTCGACCCGCGCCAACGCCGAATGCCCAAGGCGACGAGCCTGTGGATTGAAGCGAAAGCGCTGTTCGGTGGAAAGTCGAAGGCGGAAAAGTGACTCTAGAAGCTCAGGCCTGCTGCGGCGGCAACAACCAGAACGCCGAACGCCACGAGGACGCCAACGCTGTAGCGTCGTGTTGCCAGTCCGGACTCGCCGAGCCGGCTCTCCCAGCGGCGACGGATGAGGGCTGCTGCGGCGCCGCTCTCCGTGGTGGCGAGGTCGCCGGGGCGCACGGTTCCCGACACGTACGTGGACTCGGGGAGATGCTGCCCTTGGTCTCGGCTCGCGGTGAAAGCGGCGTGTCGACCGGGTGCGGGTGCGGCCCACACGGAAACGCGGCCGAGTTCGGTAAAGATCGTCAGTCCCCACTTGGTGTCAACCTGATGGATGGCACCCCACTCAATGTCGTAGTCCGCGATGACGTTTCGGACATGCAGTCCGGAGTCGTCGACGCGCAGGACGGGACGCCAGAAGGCGGCCCAGACGGTGAAACCGATCAGTGTTGCCAGGGGAAGGCTGCGAAGAAGCCCGAGGGTGTCGCCCACAACGGGCGCCTCTGCCACCGCGAGCACAACCCAGGTCACCACAGAGAACACGCGACCGAATCGGGAACGAAACACCGTCATGGTCTCCATAGTGTCACGGAGGTCACACGATGAGCGCAACACCAATC
>JBDLPW010000024.1:0-2836 GCA_039800905.1 Actinomycetota bacterium
GCGACCGAGATTGCCGATGCGGGCTCGACGAACACGCCAACCTCGGCGGCAAGAATCTTCTGTGCGGCGAGGATGCCCTCGTCGGTGATGGCACCGAAGTACCCGTTCGAGTCTTCGCGTGCGGCGATAGCGAGGTCCCACGAAGCTGGCTTTCCGATGCGGATTGCGGTCGCGATGGTTTCGGGCTTGTCGACGGGTGCGCCGTTGACAAGAGGTGCCGAACCGGCAGCTTGGAAACCGAACATGCGCGGCAGAACATCGGTCACACCGCGCGCGATTTCCTCGCGGTAACCACGGTGGTACGCGGTGTAGTTGCCCGCGTTGCCGACGGGGATGAAGTGGAAGTCGGGTGCTCGTTCGAGCACTTCGACGACCTCGAACGCTGCGGTCTTCTGCCCTTCGATGCGGTCGTTGTTGACCGAGTTAACGAGGTGCACCGGGTAGTTCGCGGCCAGGTCGCGTGCGATGTCGAGGCAGTCATCGAAGTTGCCCTGCAACTGCAGGATTTCGGCGTTATGCGCGACGGCCTGGCTGAGCTTGCCCATCGAAATCTTGCCCTCGGGCACGAGAACGGCGGCGGTGATTCCCGCGTGTGCCGCATACGCGGCGGCCGACGCCGAGGTGTTACCCGTCGACGCGCAGATGACGGCCTTCGCGCCGTGCTCGACGGCCTTGGAAATAGCCATCGTCATTCCCCGATCCTTGAAAGACCCGGTCGGGTTCATACCCTCGAACTTGACGTACACCTGTGCGCCGGTGCGCTCGGAGAGCGCGCGAGCGGGGATGAGCGGCGTGCCGCCCTCGCCCAAGGTGACGATCGGAGTCTTGTCCGTAACGTCCAGTCGATCAGCGTATTCGTGCAGAACTCCACGCCACTGCTTTGCCATTACAGACCTTCCACTCGGAGCACGCCCGACACTCGTTCGACAACGGGGGAAGCGGCGAGCGCTTCGACTGTCGCGGCGAGATCGGCTTCGATTGCCTCGTGCGTACCAATGACCAGCGTAGTGGTCGCCGCATTCGGACCGACGGCCTTCTGTTCGACGTTTTCGACCGAGACGCCGTGGTTGGCGAAAATCGTGGCGACGTCGGCGAGCACGCCGGGCGCATCGGTGACTTCAAGGGTGACGTTGTAACGCGTCGTGATGGCGTCGATCGGAAGGATGTTGGGGTTCGCGTGAGCGGACTCGATCGATCCTGGGCCACCGATGACGTGGCGACGAGCGGCCGACACGAGATCACCGAGAACCGCCGACGCGGTTTGGATTCCACCGGCACCCGCGCCATAGAACATGAGCGACCCGGCGGCTTCAGCTTCGACAAAAACGGCGTTGTACGCACCGTGAACTGCGGCCAGGGGGTGGGTTGCGGGGATCATCGCGGGGTACACGCGAGCGCTGACACCCTCGGATCCGTCGTCGCCGATGACGCGTTCCGCGATCGCGAGTAACTTGACGACGAAGCCGGCTTTTCGGGCCGCCTGCACCTGCTCGAGTGTGACGTTCGTGATTCCTTCGCGGTAAACCTTGTCGACCGGAACGTGCGTGTGGAACGCGAGCGAGGCGAGGATGGCGGCCTTTTGTGCCGCGTCGAACCCTTCGATGTCGGCGGTCGGGTCCGCTTCGGCGTAACCGAGTTCCGTCGCAATCGCAAGCGCTGCATCCATCGGTTCACCGAGGGTGTCGATGCGGTCGAGGATGAAATTCGTCGTTCCGTTGACGATTCCGAGGATGCGGTGAACGCGGTCACCCGCGAGCGATTCGCGCAGCGGACGGATGATGGGGATGGCGCCAGCGACCGCGGCTTCGTAGAAGACCTGGGCGCCGACCTGGGCGGCCGCGTCAAAGATTTCGGGACTGTGGTGAGCCAGCAGCGCCTTATTCGCGGTGATGACATCGGCGCCGGCGTTGATGGCGGTGAGGATGAGCGAACGGGCCGGCTCGATGCCGCCCATCAGTTCGATGACGATGTCCGCGTTGCGAACCAACGTCTCGGCGTCAGTGGTAATGAGGTGCGCGGGGATCGCGGTGTCACGCTTTGCGTCGAGGTTACGAACGGCAACACCGACGAGTTCGATGCCGGCACCGACTCGGGCGGCGAGTTCGTCGCCGTGGCGAATAATCTGGTCCGCCACCTGGGCGCCGACCGAGCCAGCGCCGAGAAGGGCGATTCGAAGGTTGCGATATTCGATCATCGGTTGTCACTTTCCAACTGGGTGTCTCGGGAAAAAAGGTCCGCCACGGTTTCGCGTCTGACGAGCAGGGTGGTTTCGCCACTGCGAACGGCGACGACGGCGGGACGGGTGATCTGGTTGTATGTGTTCGACAGCGACGCACAGTACGCACCGGTGGCGGGCACCGCGAGGACGTCTCCGCGGGAAACGTCGCCCGGCAGGTAGTCGTGTCGAATCACAATGTCACCACTCTCGCAGTGTTTTCCAACCACGCGAACCAGGGTGGAGTCGGCGTTCGACGAACGGTTCGCCAGCGACACCGAGTATTCGGCGTTGTACAGCGCCGTGCGCACGTTGTCGCTCATGCCGCCGTCGACGGACACGTACGTGCGAGTGCCGGTCTGACCGTTATCGGCCCGGACCTCGACGGGCTTAATGGTTCCGACCGAGTACAGCGTGACACCGCCGGGACCAACGATTGCACGGCCCGGTTCAATGGCCAGCGCGGGAACGTCGATGCCCTTGTCGGCGCAGAGGCGGGCAACATCGCGAACGAGTTGTTCGACAAGCTCGGCCGCGTCGGTCGGTTCGTCAACCGAGGTGTACGCGATACCGAATCCCCCACCGAGGTTCAGTTCGGGGACGGGACCGCCCGCGAGCAGG
>JBDLPW010000025.1:0-10676 GCA_039800905.1 Actinomycetota bacterium
AGAAGATTCCCCACGCGGCGGTGTCGATGGCGGTCTGCAGGTCCGGTGCGTCGGGGAGGATGATGTTTGGCGACTTGCCACCGAGTTCCAACCACACGCGCTTGAGGTTCGACTGTGCGGCATACTCCATGTACGCACGTCCAACCTCAGTCGACCCGGTAAACGCAAGCGAGTCAACTGCGGGGTGCAGGCCAAGTCCCTTGCCGATGACGGAACCGCGACCGGGAAGTACGTTGAGGACACCAGCGGGGATGCCGGCCTCGAGCGCGAGTTCGGCGATGCGGACCGCGGTGAGAGGCGTCAGGTCCGCCGGCTTATGCACAACCGTGCAACCCACCGCGAGAGCGGGGGCGATCTTCCACGCCGACAGCGTCAGGGGGAAGTTCCACGGCGTGACGACGGCGACAACGCCGACGGGTTCGCGCGTGATGAGGGCAAGGTCGTCCTCGCCGACGGGCGAAATCTCGTCGAGTTCCTTGTCCGCCATCTCGGCGTACCAGCGGTACGAGTTGATGAGTGCGCGCAGTTCGATGCCCCACGCGTCAGCAATCGGCTTTCCCATCTCGATCGACAACATCGTCGCGAGTTCGGTGCGGTGTTCTTCCATCAGCTCTACCCAACGCAACATGAGTTCTTTGCGCTGCTTGGGTGCCATGCGAGGCCAAGGGCCTTCGTCAAACGCGGTGCGAGCCGCGGCGACGGCGAGTTCGAGTTCATCGGCCGTTGCATAGGGAACGGTGGTGACGGTCGAACCGTCGCGCGGGGTGACGAGGTTGACGCGGGCTTCGTCCTTGCCGGCGGCCTGCTTGCCGTCGATAATCATCGCTTCGGGCCATTTGATGGTGTCGGCGTACGCTGTCCATTCGGCGACAGACTTTGTGGGGAAATTCATGGTGCTGCTTTCGATTGTGGTGCGGCCCGGAATCGTTCGGGTCTAAACGGTTAGTACTACTCGACCACGAATGTCGCCCCTGCGCAAGCGGTCGAGTGCTTCTTGTGCGGAATCGAGCGGCATGGTTTCGACGAGGTGTTCAACACCTTCGGCCCGAACGAAGTCGAGTAGTTCGCCCAGTTCGCCGAGCCCACCCCAGATCGATGAGGTGATGACGGCTTCGCTGGGAATCACACCAACACCGAATTCGAGTCGACCACCAGCGAGACCGACGACGGCGATGATGCCCTGGCGTTGCACGTGGCTGCCCGCGGCGGCGAGGGTCGGGGTTGCGCCGACGAAGTCGATGATTGCGTCGTACTTGACGCCATCCGGCAACTGCTTGACGGCGTGGTCGGCCCCGAGCTTCAGTGCCGCCTCGAGCTTGTCGTCGGCGAGGTCAAGTACCGTGACCTCGACGTTCGCGAGCTTCTTGAGGAACTGAACGGCGAACTGTCCGAGTCCCCCGGCGCCAATGACGACCGCGGTTGCTCCCTTGTGTTGAATGTGAGGCAGAACGCGCTTTGTCGCACGGAACGCCGTCAATCCACCGCAGGCAAGGGGCGCGGTGGTAACTGGGTCGAGATCGCCGATGGGGAAGAGGTAGTCGCGGCTGGGCACCAGCATGTATTCCTGGTAACCGCCGTCGTCGACGACACCGGCCTCGTGGCTGTTCGCGCAGATCATCTCGTTGCCGTCGTTGCACTGACGGCAGTCGGACTTGCGGCAACCCCACGGCGCGTACACGAGAACGCGACCAAGTTCAGGGTGTTCGCCGACGACCTCGTGGCCGAGCACCATCGGCAACGGGCCGCCGAAGTGCCCGTCAGCGACGTGGATGTCCGAGTGGCACACGCCACACGCGATGACCTTGATGACCTCTTGACCAGGGCCGGCAACGGGGATGTCCCGTTCCTGAACTTCGAGCGGTGCGTCGGTGTTGACGAGAACGAGCGATTTCACGGGACCTCCACGATGAGATTGGTGCGAGTAGTTGCCTGAGGTGTACGCCTCGGATACTCTGTATATATTGTATATCCGATACTCGGATACGTCACTCAAAGATGAGGAACCATGGCAGCCAGCACCGAAAAAGCCGCAGTCACGATGGCGGATTGCGCCGCAATCATCTCGGCAAACGGAATTCACACCGTCGAATGCATCTTCACTGACACGTGGGGAATGCCGCGCGGCAAGCGCCTCCCCGTCGAGCAGTTCCTCACCGGTGCGGGCTTTGCGATCTCGGCAGTCGCGTTCTCGTGGAACTTCCGCTCGGACGTCGAAGCCACCCCGTGGTTCGAGCGTGACATGGGTGCCCCCGACATGAAGGCCGTCCCCGACCTGAACTCGTTCCGCATCGCAGGATGGGAAGAGGGCATGGCCACCGTCATGTGTGACATGGTCGACGGCGAAACCGGCGAACCCATCACGATGGACGGCCGTGGCATGCTCAAGAAGACGATCGCCGAATTCCGCGAGATGGGCTACCTCATCAACATGGCGACCGAACTCGAGTTCCACCTGTTCGACGAAGACTGGAACCCGATCAGTGACCAGGCGTACTGCTATTCGATGGACCGCGCCGACGAACTCGAGGCCGTCATCGGCGGAATCCGTCACGCTTTGCATCGCACCGGCATCGCCGTCGAGGCGAGCAACGTCGAATATGGCCCGTCGCAGATCGAGATCAACGTCAAGTACGACGACGCCCTGACGATGATGGACAAGACCATCTTGTTCCGTCACATCGTTCGTCGCGTCGCCCGCAAGAACGGCCTCCACGCGACGTTCATGGCGAAGCCGATCAACGGCGGCGCCGGTTCGGGCATGCACGTCCACCAGAGCCTCACCGACCTCAAGGGCAACAACGTTTTTGCGAGCGTCGACAGTGATCACCCTGTCCACTCGGACATCATGCGCAAGTACTTGACGGGTGTTCTCAAGCACAACCTTGAACTGCAGATCATTGCGCAGCCCACGATCAACGACTACAAGCGAATCGTCGACTACTCGTTCTCGCCGACGCAGGTGTGCTGGGGACTCGACAACCGCATGGTCGGCGTCCGCTGCATCACCCACCAGGGTCCCGGCACGCGACTCGAAGTTCGCTGGGCCGCGGCGGATTCGAACCCGTACCTCGTCGCCCAGGGATACCTCCAGGCTGGACTTGACGGACTCCGCAATGACTACCCGCTGCAGCCGCAGTCGATTGGTGACCCGCACGTCGACGAGAGCCTGCCCCGATTCGCAACGAGCATGCGCGACTCTCTCGCGAACTTCGCCGCGAGCGAGTGGAACGAGAAGGTGTTCGGTCACGACTTCGTCGAAAACTTCACGATCATGCAGCAGAACGAAATGGCAGCGTTTGCCTCATGGGTGACAGACTGGGAGACGAAGCGCTACCGCGACGTCATCTAAGCAAGGAAACCTAAGTGTCCAAGACCATCCTGCTCGTCACGCACGAAGAAACCGTTGCCAACGACTACGGGTACGTTGCCACCTATCTGACCGAACTCGGGCACACGATCATTCACCACGCGGTGCTCGAAGCCACCCCGAATCACGATGGCTTCTTGCCCGCGAACGTCGACTTTCCGTCGCTCGACGGCATCGACAGCGTCATCATCTTTGGTTCCTTCACGCACGCCTACGACGAGCGCACCCGTGCGTGGGTCGAAAAGGAAATGGACTTCATCCGTTCGGTTCGCGATCGCGGTATCCCGTACCTCGGAATTTGTTTCGGTGCGCAGTTACTGGCCGAGGTTCTTGGCGGCAAGACGGTCAAGGCGTCCAGGCTCGAAGCCGGCATGATCAACTTCGAGGCATCGGCGTCGTGCCCTGTCGCGACCGGTCCGTGGTTTTCTTGGCACAACGACAAGGTCGAATTGCCTGCCGATGTCGAGGTCCTCGCCGAAAGCGAGATCGCCCCGCAGGTGTTCAAGTCGGGCAACGCACTCGGCGTGCAGTTCCACCCCGAGGTCACAACCGAACTCATGGAAGAGTGGCTGCGCGTTGGCGGCGATGAACTCGTTGGCAAGCTCAATCCCGACGAGTTCCGACGCCAGTGGAACGAAGGCGGCCAGTCCGCCCAGAAGCACGGGCGTGAGCTGCTCGATTGGTTCCTCGCGGTCGAACCCGTCGCGGTCTAACCACTTAACACAACAGCGGCCGGGCACCCTTGGTTCCCGGCCGCTGTGACGTGCGACTAGTGCGTCTCGCGGCGCTTCATCGTGAAGTACCGGATTTCCTGGTACTCCTCGAGACCTTCGGCGCCACCCTCGCGTCCGGTTCCCGATGCCTTGACGCCACCGAAGGGGGCGGCGATGTTGGAGAGCAGTCCGTTGTTGATGCCGACCATGCCCGTCTCGAGCGCTTCGGCGACGTTGATGGCACGGTCCAGATCCTGCGTGAACACGAATGCTGCGAGACCGAACTCGGTGTCGTTCGCCTTCTCGATCACTTCCTCTTGCGTCTTAAAGCGGGTGATCGCGGCAACCGGTCCGAAGATTTCATTGGTTGCGATGTCGGCGTTCGCCGGCACGTTGTCGAGCACCGTCGGCTCAAAGTAGTGTCCGGGACGGTCGGGCGACTTCCCACCCGTCAGCAGAATTGCTCCCTTGGCGACGGCGTCGTCCACGAGGTGTTGCAGTCGAGCGACCGCGCGGTCGTCGATGACGGGTCCGAGGGTCGTTTCCTTGTTCATCGCGTTACCCAGCTTGTGCGCCGCCATCGCGGCCGTGAACTTCTCGACGAAGGCGTCGGCGATGCCCTCTTGGATGAACATACGGTTGGCGGCGACACATGTCTGGCCTCCGTTTCGCATCTTCGCGAGGATCGCGCCTTCGACCGCACGGTCGAGGTCAGCGTCGTCGAAGACGAGAAGCGGTGCATTCCCACCCAGTTCCATCGAACTCTTGACGATGTTTTTTGCGGCCAGTCCCATCAGCGTGCTGCCGACGGGGGTCGAACCGGTGAACGAGATTTTGCGGACGCGCTGGTCGGCGAGCAGGGTCGAGCTGAAGCCCGACGCGTTGGTCGTCGTGATGACCTGCACGAGGTCCTCGGGAACTCCCGCCTGAATCATGAGGTCAAGCACGATGACGGTGGTCAACGGGGTGAGGTTGGCGGGCTTGACAACACAGGCGCAACCAGCAGCAAGCGCCGGTGCAATCTTGCGAGTCGCCATCGCCATGGGGAAGTTCCACGGAGCAATAAGGACCGCGTTCCCGACTGGGCTACGACGAACGAGGATGGTTGCGTCCCCGGCGGGCGAGTCGCGGTACAGACCCTGCGCGCGCAGTGCTTCCTCGGCGAACCAGCGAACGTAGTCGGCCGAATATTGAACCTCGGCGTAGCCTTCCGCGAGGGGCTTACCCATCTCGCGCGAGATGACGTAGGCGAGGGTGTCCTTATTCTCGATGAGCTTTGCGTACACCGCGTGCAGCACGTCCGAACGCTTACGGGGGCTGGTCTTCGCCCACGCTTTGCCGGCCGCGTCCGCCTTCGTCAACGCCGCGAGTGCGTCCTCGGGGGTGTGGTCGGGCAGGCTCGCGATGACCTCTTCGGTCGCCGGGTCGTGCACATCAAAGGTCTTCGCTGCGGGCTGCAGGCGTCCGATGTTGATGCTCTTCAGCGCCGCGTTAGAGGCGGCCAGCAGGTCGGCATCGGGTTCGAAATACGACATTGTGTTTCCTTTGTGATGTGTCGGTTGGTTAGAGTCCGCCACGAGCAACAAGTTGCGCCGCGATGACGTTCTTCTGGATTTCGTTGGTGCCTTCGCCCACAATCATGAGCGGGGCGTCACGGTAGTAGCGCTCGACGTTGTATTCGGTGGAGTACCCGTAACCGCCGTGGATGCGAATCGCATTGAGGGCGATCTCCTGTGCGACTTCCGACGCGAACAGCTTCGCCATTCCGGCCTCCATGTCGCAGCGCTCTCCACTTTCGTACTTCTCGGCGGCGAACAGCGTGAGCTGGCGGGCGGCGGTCAACTTCGTCGCCATCTCGGCGAGGTAGTTGCCAATCGACTGGTGCTTCCAGATCGGTTTACCAAAGGTTTCGCGTTCCTGGGCGTACTGCAACGAGTCTTCGAGTGCGGCGGTGGCAACACCGAGTGAACGCGCCGCGACCTGAATACGGCCGACCTCGAGTCCCTTCATGAATTGGGCGAATCCCTTGCCCGGCTCGCCGCCCAGAATCTGGCTGGCTGGGGTGCGGTAGTTGTCGAACGAAATCTCACACGATTCGACACCTTTGTATCCCATCTTGGGAAGGTCACGCGAAATGCTGAATCCGTCGCCCGGTTCGACAAGCACAATCGACATGCCGGTGTGGCGCGGTTCGGCGCCGGGGTCGGTCTTGACCAGTACGGCGACGAGCCCGCTGCGGCGGACGTTCGAAATCCATGTCTTGGATCCGTTGATGACGAGGTCGTCCCCGTCTTTCTTCGCGGTCGTTGTGATCGCCTGCAGGTCGCTCCCGCCGTTCGGCTCGGTCAGTGCCATGGTCGCACGCAACTCACCGGTGGCCATGAGGGGAAGGTACTTCTGCTTCTGTTCCTCAGTGCCGTACATCGTGAGCAGCTTCGCGACGACGGTGTGACCGCCCATCGCGCCGGCGAGGCTCATCCAGCCTCGAGCGAGTTCTTCCGTCACGCGAATGTAGGCGGGCATCGAGACGGGGAGTCCGTCGTACTCTTCGGGAACAGCTAGTCCGAAGATGCCCATCTCCTTCATCGCCTCAATCCACGCTTCGGGATATTCGTTGGCGTGCTCGACTTCGTTGACGGTGGGCTTGACGTCGCGGTCGATGAATGCTCGGACAGTGTCGACAAGCATTTGCTCCTCGTCGCTGAGATGTGTAGTCATAAATACATAATATATGTGACGGGATGCGTCACAGGCAAGACCCCGATCCGTCGCCCAGGGGGCGGCTTCCGCATATTATGTATGATGCACGCTCGGTTGAGCGTCGCTCGAAAAATTCACCCACCGTCAAGGAGTCCAGCTCATTATGAACGCACAACTTCGTTCGGTTCGACTCCAGTTGGGTGATGTCGCGGCAGCGTACCTGCGCGACCAGATCACCTCGGGAAACCTTGCTGCTGGTGCACCGGTTCGACCCGAGACAGTTGCTGACGAACTGGGTATCTCAACCACTCCCGCGCGTGAAGCCCTGCAGGCACTTCGCGCCGAGGGTTTCCTCGACCTTGCTCCTCGCCGCGGATTCACCGTCGCCAAGTTGGACGGTAACGACATCCGTGACATGTTCCTCGTACAGTCAATGGTCGCGGGAGAGCTTGCGGCGCGAGCAGCAACGAACGCAAAGCCCGAGACAGTGTCCGCCCTTGAGCGCATCCACGGCGAACTCATCGATGCCGCCGGCCGCGGAGACCTTGCTGCACTGGAAGAGCTCAACCACCAGTTCCACCGCGAGATCAACCTCGCAGCGGATGCGCCGCGTTTGGCCCAGGTGATTCGACTCGTCTCGCGCTACGCACCGCGACGTTTCTACGCATCTATTTCAGGGTGGCCCGAGACCACGGTTCACGACCATTCGACGCTCCTCGACGCGATTCGCCGCGGTGACGCAGAAACCGCGCGCAGCGAAATGATCGACCACGTGCACCACGCGGGAGAGCAGCTCGCGAGCCACATCGACGCGCGTATCGCCGGCACAAACTAATCTGACATTCTTCCGCGAACCTCTCGCGGAATCGCGAACTCTGTATATAATATATTTTGCGACTCGATGAGAGGAAATAAATCGTGAAAATCGTCGTCCTGATGAAGCAGGTCCCCGACACCTGGGGAGACCGCAAGCTCGATCTGGCCACTGGCTGGGTGGACCGCAATTCCAGCGACCCCGTTATCGACGAGATCAACGAACGAGCGCTCGAAGCGGCATTGACTGCTGCCGAGGACAACAAGGGCGCGGAAGTCATCGCCCTGACGATGGCTCCCGGTGACGTCAGCGAATCGCTGAAAAAGGCGCTCGCGATGGGTTGTGATTCGGCGATTCACGTGTGCGACGATGCGCTCGCTGGCGCGGATTCGGCAAAGACGGCCACTGTACTCGCCGCGGTCATTCGTTCGCAGGGCGCCGATCTCGTCGTCGCGGGAAATGAATCGACCGACGGTCGCGGTGGTGTTGTCCCCTCAATGATCGCGGAACACCTCGGAATGCCGCACCTCGGTATGCTCGGGTCGATTGAGGTCTCCGGGTCGACCGTCAGCGGTGTCCGGCGCATTGACGGCGGCAGCCAGAAGGTTCACGCGTCGACGCCCGCGGTTATCTCGGTGAACGAGAGCAACCCCGATGCACGCTTCCCGTCCTTCAAGGGAATCATGGGCGCGAAGAAGAAGCCCGTGACTGTCCTGTCCCTCGCGGACATTGACGTCACGCTTCCTGCCGGTTCCTCCACCGTTCTCTCCACCACCGTTCGCCCTGCTCGCGCGGCCGGAACGGTGATCACCGATGACGGCACCGCCGCCGAACAACTCGTCGACTTCCTCGCGTCGAACCGACTGATCTAGGACCCTGATATGTCGAACATTCTTGCTCTCGTTGAACTGACCGAATCGGGCGCCCTCGGTGCTGGTGCGGCGTCCACCCTCGCTGCCGCTGCCGCCGTCGGAACACCCGTTGCCGTGATTGTTGCCGCTCCCGGAAGTGCGACCGCAGCGGCGAACGAACTCGGTGCACTGGGTGCCGCGCAGGTCGTTATCGCCGAGTCGGCATCGGCCACCACCGCGCTCGTGACCCCCGCGGTCAACGCCCTCGACGCGGCGATCGACGCACACGCCGCTGCTGCAGTGATCATCCCCAACTCTGTTGACGGACGCGAGGTCGCCGGACGACTCGCGGTTCGCCGTGGAACGACGGTACTCGCCGACGCGGTGGAGGTCGCTTCGGGCAAGAACACCCTCGTCGCCACCCACTCCGTGTTTGGTGGCGGATACACCACCCAGTCCGAGGTGACGGGCGGACTACCGATCGTCACCGTTCGCCAGGGAGCGCCAGCCAAGCGCCCCGCCGCAGCGACAGCGAAGGTGTCGACTGTGTCGGTCGACGTCGACGCTTCCGCGACGGGAACCATCGACTCCACCGAGACCCTCACCTTGGATTCGACGCGCCCCGACCTCCGTGGAGCAGAACGAGTTGTCTCGGGTGGACGTGGACTGCAGTCGCAAGAGAAGTTCGTGCTCGTCGAGCAACTGGCGGACACTCTCGGCGCGGCCGTGGGGGCATCACGCGCCGCGGTCGACTCGGGATTCGTCGACGCCTCGTTGCAGGTCGGTCAGACCGGTGTCACCGTGTCGCCACAACTGTATGTTGCGCTTGGAATTTCGGGTGCGATCCAACACCGAGCGGGAATGCAGACCGCGGGCACGATTGTCGCAATCAATAAAGACCCCGACGCTGCCATCTTCGGCGTCAGTGACTTCGGTATCGTCGGAGATGTGTTCACCGTCGTACCCCAGATCATTTCCGCCATCGAGGCTCGTCGATGAGTGCACTCGCCACCTCCGAGGGCCGTAAGAAGCTCGGCATGTGGATTGGAGTCGCTCTCGTCGCGCTCGCCGTTGCCGTCCTCGCCGCCCGCTGGTATCGCGCAACTGACGGCGGTGCCGCGTTCATCGCGCAGTACCCTGGTTCGACCGAGCCCGCCGTCGGCACCCCCGAAGGTTTCCCGTGGTGGCTCAACTTCCAGCATTTCCTCAACGCGTTTTTCATCGTTCTCATCGCCCGCACGGGTTGGCTCGTCCGAACGACACAGCGCCCCGCTGCTTACTGGACGCGAACGAACCGTGGTTTGATTCGCACCAAGGGTGACCCGCGCAAAATCAGCCTCGACCTGTGGCTGCACCTGACTCTTGACGTTCTGTGGGTCGTCAACGGACTCACGTTTGTCGTGCTGTTGTTCACGACCGGTCAATGGATGAGGCTCGTCCCCAACACGTGGGACGTCATCCCCAACGCCGCATCGGCCGCCCTGCAGTACGCGTCGCTCGATTGGCCTCACGAGAACGGGTGGGTCAACTACAACTCGCTGCAGCAGCTCGCCTACTTCACCGTCGTGTTCGTGGCTGCACCGCTCGCGATTATCACCGGTATTCGCATGTCAAACGCGTGGCCCGGTCCGCGAGCAACCATCAGCAAGATGTACCCGCTTGCGGTCGCCCGTGCGATTCACTTGCCGACAATGGTGTTCTTTGTCCTGTTCATCATCGTTCACGTGACGTTGGTATTGACCACAGGCGCTCTTCGCAACCTCGGCCACATGTATGCGGGAACCGACACTGAAGGGTGGTTGGGACTTGGCATGTTCGCGCTGTCGCTAGTTCTCACCGTCGGCGCGTGGTTCCTTGCGAAGCCTGCGTTCCTTCAGCCACTTGCCTCCATCGGTGGCAAGGTTACTCGTCAGTAACGACTAGTCGGTCACGCCGAATTCGGCGAGGATCGCATCCGTGTGTTCCCCGAGGGCGGGGACGGCATCCATACGTGCCGAATACGACTGCGCCGACACCGGCGGAATAAGGCTGCGAGCAGTCTCACCTCCTGGAATCGCGACATCGCGCCAACGGTCGCGTTCGGTCAGCTGCGGGTGCGCCGAGAAGGAGCGCATGTCGCGCAGTTCGGCGTTGGCGATGTCGGCAGCATCAAGACGAGCGAGCACGTCGACTTTCGTCAACGCTCCCAGCACTGCGTCGATGCGATCGTGCAAAGCCTGGCGATTGGCGAC
>JBDLPW010000026.1:0-7130 GCA_039800905.1 Actinomycetota bacterium
CGGTCCTCACACTCGTGCCGCTGGGGGCGTCGACCTTGTTGATGTGGTGGGTTTCGTCGATGTGCGCGTTGGGCAGGTACCGAGCGACGATCCCCGAGACATACGTTGCGACCGTCGACCCCAGGCTGAAGTTCGGGATCACCGTGACGGACTCGTCGTCGCGGACGTTGAGGGCCGCGATACGGTCACTCGACCAGCCGCTGGTGCCGATGAGGACGTGCTGGCCGTTCGCGCGTGCGGCGGCGATGACACCCTCCGACACATCGTGACGCGTCACGTCGATGACGAGGTCGGCACCAGCCAACGAGAACAAGTCCGACGACGAGTTCAACTGTGCGACGACGTCAAAGCCGTCCATCGACTCGACAACGAGCACGACCTGCTGGCCCAATCGGCCGGTCGCACCCACCACGGCAACGCTCGTCATGACTCCAGCCTAAACGCGGAGGTCGGCGGCGGTGACGTTGCCGACGGCGGAGATTACAAGCGGCCCGGCGGACAGGTCCGCAGCGAGGGCACCAACCGAGTCAACCGTGACGAGGGACAGCAGGCGCTCGGTTTCGTCAAGGTCGCGGTATTCGCCGAGGAACTCGGCGCGGGCGAGACGGTTCATGCGGGCGTCCATCGACTCCAGCGCAAGGGTCGCCGAGCCCAGAATCTGCCCGCGCGCGCGGTTTAGCTCGTGTTCGGTGATGCTCGACATTCCGCGCATCCCCTCGACCATCAGACCGAGGACATCGCCGATGACCTTCGGTGAACAGCCCGCGCCAATTCCCAGCGCACCGGCGTCGGAATAGGTGACGGGGAACGCGTCAACGGAATACGCCAGACCGCGCTTCTCGCGAATTTCCTGGAACAAGCGCGAGGACGACCCGCCACCCAGGATTGCGGTCAACACACCAAGGTCGGTGCGGCGATCGTCGTTCGCGATGATTCCGGGAACACCGATGATGACGGCGACCTGCTCAAGATCACGTTCGGTCACCGCGACCGGGGTGCGACCCGACACAACGGCTTCGACCTGAGCGCGACGCGGTTCGGGTGAACCGTCAACGATGTTCCACCCGACAAGCGACTCGAGGACCATGCGAACCAACTCGTCGTGGTCGACGTCTCCCGCCGCGGTCACGATGAGGTCACGCGGCTGGTAGCGGTCGCGATAGTGCTCGATGACGGAGGAACGGTCTGCGCCTTCGATATCGGCGACCGTGCCGCCGATCGGACGAGCGAGCGGCGAATCGCCGAACATCGCGGTGAAAAACTGCTCGCCACACACGTCGTCCGGGTCGTCAGCAGCCATCGCCAACTCTTCGAGAATGACCGTACGTTCCATGTCAAAGTCCTCGGCGCGCAGCAACGAGTTGGAAACCTGATCGCCCAGGACACGCACCGCGACGGGCAGGTCGGCGGCACGAACACGCGCCAGGTAACACGTGTTTTCCTTCGCCGTCAGCGCGTTGTGGAACGCACCCATCGCGTCGAACGTCTCGGAAATGTCGAACGCGGAACGCGTCGATGTCCCCTTGAACAAAAGGTGCTCGAGAAAGTGCGTTGACCCGTGATGTCCGGTGTCCTCGTCGCGCGACCCCGCGCCGATCCAGAACCCGATCGTGACCGTGCGCGACCCGGGAACCCGTTCCGTCAGAACACGCAGCCCGCTCGAGTGAACGGTGCGACGAACCGTGCAATCCCCCGTCGAAAGAAAGGAAGTGTCTGGAGCGGTGAGGTCAAGTTGCACGTGAGTCATGAGAGTTCGAGCCTAGACCGTGAACCCCAGCGGCCGAAAACCGTCAGGGAAGAGTGCACCCCAACGCGACCTCGGCATAGGCGCGAAGGTTGCCGCGCAATTCTGAGCGGCTCACCTCCATACCGATAATCGGATAGAAGTCATACGTGTCTTCAATCGCCAGCAAATTGCGGGCCACGGTCACGGGGTTCGGATTCGGTGCGAAAATCCCCGCCGACTGACCCGCTTCGATGACATCGCAGTACATTGCGAGCTGTTCCTCGTGAATTGCACGGAGAGTCGGTCCGAACTGAGGGTACTGCGCCAATGAAACCGCAATCTCGTAGACGAGCCTCATATCGTCCGGCACATCATCTGGCACGCCGAGACGGATGAGTTCACTGATTTGATCCCGCGGGTCAGACATTTCTGCGATATGAACGCGGCGGTCAACATAAAACTGGTCCATGATTCGTTGGATGGCGCTGGCCATCAATTCGTCCATGGAATTGAAGTAATACAAGACCGCTGCGGGCGATGTGCCAGCCACCTGCGCGACGGCTCGAACGTTCGCAGAGCGAAGTCCACCCTCGCGCGCCACCTTTGTGGCGGCGGCGAGGATGGACTCCTTCTTTTGACCGTGCGTCTTGTGGGCCGACATGTACTCGACCTTATTCCGCAGTGGTGTTAGTTCGACTGAATGAGTGAGTCGTAGCGCTTCGAGTCACGTGACTTGATTGTCAACGCCCAGACAGCGCCCGCGACGAGAAGTGCCGGTGCGATGACAATCAGGATGGTGTTCCCAATGCCCTCCCAACCGGTCAGTGCTCCGTAGTTCAAGACAATCGCAAACCATCCGGCGATGAGCCCGAGTGCGCCGACCACCGGGAGAACGATGACGCGCATCGGGCTGTGGCCTCGTCGGTCACGAAGGAAGAACATCACGACGGCGAGAGACGCGATTGCCTGCGCGAACACAAGTCCCGAGGTACCGGCGGCGTACGTCCCAATGGCGAGGTTCGTATACGGGTCGCCCTGTGTGACAACGGTCGCAAGTATGGCGGCTGCTGCGACGATGACGAGAACCGTGTTGGCCACGATCGGAGCCCCGCTGGGTGCGACTTTGGCGAGGCTGCTCGGGAGCAGCTTTTCGCGACCCAACGAGAACATGTAACGTGCACTTGCATTGTGGAATGCCAAGAGACATGCGAAGAATGACGTCACGATCAAGACGAGCATGGCATTGACCAGCCAGTCTCCGACGAAAGTCCCTGCAACTGCATAGGGCAACGATGTGAAGTCTTGAGTCGTCACAAAGTCGATGATTCCCTGGAAGCCAAAGCCGTAGGCAAACATGAACGCTGCGAGCGAGTAGAACACCGCGAGGAATGCGACCGCGCCATAGGTTGCGCGAGGAATCGAACGCTCCGGGTTGCGAGCTTCTTCCGCGTATACGGCGGTTCCCTCGAAACCGAGGAAAGCGCCGAAGGCGAATACGTAGAGAATTCCGGCGGTCGGTGAGAACAATGAGTTCGAAAGGTCGAAGGGCGCCAGCGACAAAGGCTCCGGTCCACCCTGAACCAGAATCGAAACCATGATGATCACAACAACGGTGACTTCGGCCGTGAGGAGAATGCCGAGAATCTTCGCGCCAACTTCAACCTGTCGACGACCGAGCAGGAAGATGGCGACTAGCGCAACTCCGGAGTAAACCCACCACGGAATGTCGGCGCCAAAGAGTGCGTTTCCCGTGATGTTTCCGAAGAATCCGATGAGTCCGTAAAAGCTGATCGACAGGACGACATACGAGACGATTGTCACCAACGAAATTCCTACGCCAACCGGCTTTCCCAGCCCCTTACCCGCATATGCATAGAAGGCCCCGGCGTTACGAACGTACTTGCTCATTGCGGTGAAGCCGCTCGCGAAAGCGAGAAGGACTAGACCAGCGATAAGCATCGATCCCGCGACACCGATTCCACCGAATGCGTAAGCAGCCGGGAACGATCCGGCAACGACGGTGAGAGGTGCGGCCGCGGAGATGACCATGAAGATGATTCCCCAGGTCCCAATTTGACCTGACTTGAGGGAACGGCTTTCAGTCTCGACCTGAGACATGACGTGCTCCTTTCGTGACACCGATCTCCGTTGATTGGTGTCTTGCGATAACAGTAGAACTGTTTTTGCTTTTGTCAAACACTTGTTCAGAAATAGTTGACTACGCGTGTCGCACTACTCCACAATGAAGCCATGACCATTCGTGCGCGAGATCTCAACGTTCCCTTCGACGGCACACCCGGAAAGTGGAACGCGATCACCGACGTCCCCGGCGTCGAGGTTGGTTTTACGACGGTGATTTCGGGTGACGAAGTGAGCGGACCCGCAGTACGCACCGGCGTCACCGCGATTCTGCCCCGCGGGAAGTCCGGCGTGGGAATCCCCTGCGCGGCTGCGACGTTCACTCTCAACGGCAACGGCGAAATGACCGGTCGGGCGTGGATTGACGAGTCCGGATCGTTGTCCACACCGATCGCGATCACGAACTCGCATTCCGTCGGCGACGTGCATTCGGGAGTTATTCGATGGCTTGCGCAACACAACCCAGAAGTCCTCGCCCAATGGGCCCTGCCTGTGGTCGCTGAGACGTGGGACGGATACCTCAATGACACCAACGGACAGCACGTCACCGAAGCTCACGCACGTGCGGCACTTGACGCAGCGGCAACCGGCCCCCTGGCCGAAGGCAATGTCGGTGGTGGCACCGGCATGAACTGCTACGGGTTCAAGGGCGGCACCGGCACGTCATCCCGCGAGGTCACACTCGGCAGTGAAAAATACACGGTGGGCGTTCTCGTCCAAGCGAACCACGGCAGTCGGCACGAGTTCGAGATCCGCGGACACAAGGTGGGCGCTCAATCGTCAGCGCCGTGCCCCATCTTTGAAACCGACTGGCTGGAACGTGACCGCCAACGCGTACGCGTCCCTGGCGGCGCCGGTTCTATCATCGTCATCCTCGCCACCGATGCACCGCTGCTTCCCAACCAGATCAAGGCGATGACCAGGCGCATCCCGCTCGGTCTGGCACGAAACGGGACAACCGGAAGCCACTTCTCCGGCGACATTTTCGTGGGATTCAGCACCGCCAACTCGGGTTCCTTGAGCCCGAATTTCCCAGACCGCGCGTTCAGCGCGGAAGGCCTCGAAACTCTTTCCTTCGTCCCCTGGGGATACATGGATTCCTTGTTTGACGGGGTTGTCCAAGCGACTGAGGAGGCCGTCGTCAACGCGATGGTCGCGGCTACAGACATGACCGGGCGCGACGGCCACGAATCGTTTGCGCTCCCCCACGAGGAAGTGCGCGCAATCTTCCCCGCGTAACAAGAAAGGGGCGGACCCGAAGGCCCGCCCCAATCTCATTCAGCGTGAATTACGCGTCTTCGCCTTCTGCGTCAGCAGCAGGCGCGCCCTCGCCCTCGACGACGGGAACAAGCGAGAGCTTGCCACGGTCATCGATCTTGGCGATTTCGACGAGCACCTTCTGGCCAACTGAGAGAACGTCCTCGGCGTTTTCGACGCGCTTGCCACCCGCGAGCTTACGCAGCTCGGAGATGTGAAGCAGGCCGTCCTTGCCGGGGAGGAGCGAAACGAACGCACCAAACGTTGCGAGCTTGACGACGGTTCCGAGGAACTGTTCGCCGACCTCGGGGTTGATCGGGTTCGCGATCTGGTTGACGCGAGCACGAGCAGCCTCAGCCGACGGTCCATCAACTGCACCGATGTAGACGGTTCCGTCTTCCTCGATGGAGATGTCTGCGCCGGTCTCGTCCTGGATGGAGTTGATCGTCTTACCCTTGGGTCCGATGAGTTCACCGATCTTGTCGACGGGGATCTGCACCGAGATCACGCGAGGAGCAGTCGGTGCCATCTCGTCCGGTCCGTCGATGGCTTCGTTGATAACGTCGAGGATTTCGAGACGAGCGTCACGAGCCTGAGTCAACGCGCCAGCGAGAACCGATGCGGGGATACCGTCGAGCTTGGTGTCGAGCTGAATTGCGGTGATGAAGTCCTTCGTTCCCGCAACCTTGAAGTCCATGTCACCGAGGGCGTCCTCGGCTCCAAGGATGTCGGTCAGCGTCGCGTACTCGGTCTTGCCGTTGATTTCGTCAGAGACGAGACCCATGGCGATACCGGCAACGGGTGCGCGTAGCGGCACACCGGCGTTGAGCAGCGACAGAGTCGATGCACACACCGAACCCATCGACGTCGAACCGTTCGAGCCGAGAGCCTCGGACACCTGGCGGATTGCGTAAGGGAATTCGTCACGCGCGGGCAGAACGGGGACGAGTGCGCGCTCGGCGAGGAAGCCGTGCCCGATCTCGCGACGCTTCGGCGAACCGACGCGACCCGTCTCACCCGTCGAATACGGCGGGAAGTTGTAGTGGTGCATGTAGCGCTTCGACGTGATCGGAGTGAGCGCGTCGATCTGCTGCTCCATCTTGAGCATGTTGAGCGTGGTGACACCGAGAATCTGGGTCTCACCGCGTTGGAAGATCGCGCTTCCGTGAACGCGCGGGATGACCTGAACCTCGGCGTCGAGTGCGCGGATATCGGCCATGCCACGACCGTCGATGCGGACACCGTCGGTGAGGATGCGGCCGCGAACGACCTTCTTCGTCGCCGACTTGTACGCTGCCGAAACCTGGGCGAGCGACTCTGCGGGAAGCGAACCGGCCTCAACACGAGCGGCAACGCCTTCCTTCACCTTCGCCTTGAGCGCGTCGTCAGCGTTCTGACGCTCCTGCTTATCGGCAATCTGGTAGACGCGAGCGAGTTCGTCGAGCGAAAGCTCGGCGACAACGGCGTAGAGGTCGTCGCTGTAGTCGGCGAAGACCGGGTAATCCTGGATCTCCTTGGCCGACTGCTTCGCGAGTTCTTCCTGTGCGCGAACGAGTTCCTTGATGAACGGCTTCGACGCCTCGAGTCCCTGCGCGACGATGTCCTCGTCGGGCTTGATCGCGCCGGCCTGGATGAGGTTCCACGAACCTTCCGTCGCTTCGGCCTCGACCATCATGATTGCAACGTCGTCCGAGCCGTCGGCGTTCTTCACGACACGACCAGCAACGACGAGGTCGAAGACCGCGTCAGCGAGCTGCTCGTGCTTGGGGAACGCGACCCACTGGCCGTCGATGAGGATGAGGCGAACACCGGCGATCGGGCCAGAGAACGGGAGGCCCGAGATCTGCGTCGATGCCGACGCGGCGTTGATTGCGAGGGCGTCGTAGAACTCGCCCGGCGCAATCGAGAGCACGGTGATGACGATCTGCACCTCGTTGCGGAGGCCGTCGACGAACGACGGACGCAACGGACGGTCGATGAGACGGCAGACGAGAATCGCCTCGGTCGA